>JAFPZU010000011.1 GCA_017417105.1 Lachnospiraceae bacterium
AACGACAAAACTCTTTTCGTTTTGTCGTTTACTGCGCCGGATTTTGGCCGCTGAAAGCGGCATATTTCCTTGCAAAATCCGGGCGCATCCGCCGGAGGCTTTATAGTAAGCGAAATTATTTATTTCGCTTACTATAATTCTGTTTTACAGGTCAGTCTGACCAGAATCTTAAGATTTCAGGAAGAGAAATCGAAAAACGGCTTTCCAGCAACGCTGCATTTCTTATTACTCCGTAGATGATTAGAAGAGAAATATACAAACATAGAAAAATGCCATTTATCCTGTCGAACGTTCCGTCCCTGTGCGGCATGAAAAATATGTAGATCAGTTCGAAGATCAAAAAGGGGCTTGTGATTGTGATGAAAGGATTGGCTTTATAGGCATCGGAGATATCCAGGGTGATATATCCGTAGATCACCCGGGTGATGCCGCAGCCGGGGCACCTGAAACCCGTGATGTATCGGAAACAGCAGGGGATGGAAAAGCCGGTGAGGCGGTTTAAGATCACATATCCCAAAACAGCCGCACCGGCGATAAAAAAGCCTTTGGTCTTAGCAGGCACTGTTAATTGTATCCTGCATCAGGGCGTAGCTTACTATGCCGAGACCGAAGATACCAAGTATAAGATAAAGAACAGCAGATGAAGAAGCGGGTTTTCCCATCTTTTGTTTGATGACATCACAGCGCTCTCCCATTCTGTAGAGCCAGTACCATCCATAGATGCCGCATGTTATAATGTTGAAAAGAATCACAAGTCCGCCGGATGTGGCATAGGGCTCGTCTGCCATGCGATTGATCTCCTCATTGAGTACATACATCCAGTACAGATAGTAGATACCGCAGGTGATCAATGAAAAGATGATACAGAGCGCAATGCTCCTGTTTGTGCCGCCGCCGACAGGAGGGGTGTATACGTTATTATACTGGTAATTCTGCTGATATCCCTGCTGATAACTTTGCTGCTGATAGTTCTGCTGCTGATATCCCTGCTGTTCATAGCTTTGCTGGTAATTCTGCTGTTCATAGCCGGGCTGCTGATAACTGCTCTGCTGATAGCTCTGGGGATTATCCTGCTGTGGTGTGGCATCCTGCGCAGGAGAGTCTGATGCCAGACTTGAGCCGCAGTTAGGACAAAAAGCCGCGCCTTCTTCTGCTTCAGCTCCGCAATTTGGACAAAACATAATAAATCCTCCTCATGATTAATGTTAAATATGCAACAGAAGTAATTATATCATAAACAAAAAATAAATTAAAACCTTAATCTGCAAGCATTGACGAAGGCTTTACATAAGTCTATAATCAACCTAACTATGTAAAAAAATGGGAGAAGTGTGCGAAAATGAGCAAAGAGATGGCCAAAACCTACGATCCAAAGGGCATAGAAGAGGCTCTTTATAACAAGTGGGTTGATAAAAAATATTTTCATGCAGAAGCTGACAGGTCGAAAAAGCCTTTCACTATAGTGATGCCTCCGCCCAACATAACGGGACAGCTTCACATGGGGCATGCGCTTGACAATACGATGCAGGATATACTCATAAGATTCAAGAGGATGGAAGGGTATAATGCCCTCTGGCAGCCCGGAACGGATCATGCCAGCATCGCTACCGAGGTTAGGATAATAAATACCCTGAAGGAGCAGGGGATTACCAAAGAGGATCTTGGAAGAGAGAAGTTCCTTGAAAAATGCTGGGAGTGGCGTAAGGAATACGGCGGCAGGATCACCAGCCAGTTAAGGAAGCTGGGATCTTCCTGTGACTGGGATCGGGAAAGATTTACTATGGACGAGGGCTGCAACAGGGCGGTCAATGAAGTTTTCGTAAGACTCTATGAAAAAGGCCTTATTTACAAGGGTCATAAGATGATCAACTGGTGCCCGGTCTGTAAGACGACGATATCGGATGCTGAGGTTGAATACCAGAACCAGGCCAGTCACCTTTGGCATATTAAATATCCAATCATAGGGACTGAGGATTATCTGACCTTTGCCACGACGCGTCCGGAGACCATGCTTGGCGATACCGCTGTGGCAGTGAACCCTGAGGATGAAAGATACAAACATCTTATCGGTAAAAAGGTGTTATTACCTATTATAAATAGGGAGATGCCTGTAGTTGCGGATGATTATGTAGATATGGAATTTGGTACCGGTGTCGTAAAGATAACCCCCGGACATGACCCTAATGACTTCGAAGTAGGCTTAAGGCATGACCTTGAGATAGTGAATATCCTTAATGACGACGGCACCATAAACGAAAATGGCGGCAAGTATGCCGGCATGGACAGATACGCAGCAAGAGATGCCATCGTAGGTGAGCTTGACAGTATGGGACTGCTCGTTAAGATCGAGGATTACTCCCATGATGTGGGAACACACGACAGATGCCACACCACGGTAGAGCCGCTTGTTAAAGAACAGTGGTTCGTAAAGATGGATGAACTCATCCGTCCGGCGGTTAACGGAATAAAGAATAAGGAGATCCGTCTTGTTCCGGAAAACATGGAGAAAACCTACTTTAACTGGACGGATAATATAAGAGACTGGTGTATATCAAGGCAGCTCTGGTGGGGACACAGGATACCGGCTTATACCTGCAGCAAATGCGGAAAGCTTATCGTGTCCCGGACTAAGCCTGATACCTGTCCGGATTGCGGCAGTACAGAGCTTTCGCAGGATCCCGATACCCTTGACACCTGGTTTTCATCGGCACTATGGCCTTTTTCAACGCTGGGGTGGCCTGATCAGACCGAAGAGCTTGAATATTTCTATCCGACGGATGTGCTTGTAACAGGCTACGACATCATATTCTTCTGGGTAATAAGGATGATATTCTCCGGCTATGAGCAGATGGGCAGAGAGCCCTTTAAGACGGTTCTCTTCCATGGGCTTATCCGTGATGAAAAGGGCCGGAAGATGTCAAAGTCTTTGGGCAACGGAATAGATCCTCTGGAGGTCGTTGAAAAATATGGGGCGGATGCGCTCCGCTTCATGCTGGTCACGGGAAACTCTCCGGGAAATGACATGAGGTTTTCCTATGACAAAGTGGAAGCTGCAAGAAACTTTGCGAATAAGATCTGGAACGCCTCAAGGTTCATACTCTTAAATATGGACGGAAAGAGCGTGACGAGGCCTGAAAGCGCTGACCTTGCGCCGGTTGACCGCTGGATCCTGTCAAAGACGAACCGTATAATATCAGATGTTACCGATAATATGGAGAAGTACGAGCTGGGTGTCGCTGCTGCGAAGATCTATGATTTCATCTGGACTGAGCTTTGCGACTGGTACATCGAAATGGTAAAGCCGAGGCTTTATAATTCCGATGACGCCGCATCACAGAACGCGGCTTTGTGGACGCTTAAAAAAGTTCTTATTACCTCGCTGAAGCTTTTGCATCCATATATGCCCTTTGTGACGGAGGAGATCTACTGTACGGTGAAAGAGGACACTGCGGATACGGAGATGGACGACTCCATAATGATATCCGCCTGGCCGGTATTTGAAAAGGATTACGAATTCCCGGCTGATGAGAAGAGTCTCGAGATAATAAAGGAAGCCGTTAAGGGAGTAAGGAATGTGCGCGCGTCCATGAACGTGCCTCCAAAGAAGGCAGCGGAAGCAACTGTTGTATCGGATGATGAGGCGGTGCTTGAAAGCTTTAAGGCGGGAGAACTTTATTTCAAGGCACTTATCAATGCTCCGCAGGTTTCCTATCAGAAGGATAAGGCGGGGATCCCGGATGATGCCGTATCGGTAGTAACGGGAAGCGCCACTGTATATATTCCTCTTGCGGAGCTTATAGATATCTCAGAGGAGATAGCAAGGCTTGAGAAAGAGGAGAAGAGGCTTGAAGGTGAGCTTAAGCGTTCCAATGCCATGCTTGGAAACGAGAAATTCCTTTCCAAAGCACCTGAAAGCAAGATAGCGGAAGAGAAGGAGAAGCTCGCTTCGTACGAAAAGATGATCGGAGAAGTCAGAGAAAGGCTTAAGGGGCTTCGTAAATAAATAAGGGTATCTGCGATGATAGATTTTGAGGAAGAATTAAAGAAATTCCATCCCTCACCAGAGGTGGAGGATGCGGAGAACGCAATAAGAGCGCTTGATGTTACGGACATGGTGGATCTCATAGTTCATCTCGAGGAGAGAAATAACCTGCAATGAGATGTTTTAATTGCGGGAGCCAGCTTACAAACACCCCGTACTGCACCAACTGCGGCGTTGATATAAGAGAATACAGGCGTATCATGTGGACCTCGAATCAGTACTATAATGACGGACTGACCAAGGCGAAGGTGCGTGATCTTTCGGGAGCGGTGCTCTCTTTAAGGGCATGCCTTAAACTGAACCGCACGAACATTGAGGCAAGGAACCTTCTGGGACTTGTCTATTTTGAGATGGGTGAAGCCGTGGCGGCTTTTTCGGAGTGGGTAGTCAGCAAAAGCATGAAGCCTGACAAGAACCTGGCAGATGATTTCATGGAAACCGTCCAGGCAAACCCCGGCAGGCTTGCTACAATAAACCAGTCGATAAAAAAGTATAATCAGGCTTTGCAGTATGCCAAACAGGGAAGCCTTGATCTTTCGGTTATCCAGTTAAAAAAAGTGCTGCAGGTAAATCCGAATCTCGTTGTGGCCTATGAACTTTTAGGACTTTTATATCTTCAGGCGGAAGAATACGGGAGAGCTAAGAGAATACTGGCTCAGGCGCTGAAGATAGACAGGAATAACACGCGTGTTCTTTATTATCTTAAGGAAGCGGATGAGGGGCTGAATGCCCGGTATGAGGGAGGAAACTCCAGGAAAAGGGGCAGAGGCGCGGGACGGGAAAGCACTGATGCCATAACCTATACCAGCGGAAATGAGACCATAATCCAGCCGGTAAACTCAGGCGAGAGGAGAGGGTCTTCAGCGATACTGAACATTTTGATAGGAGTCCTTATAGGCTGTGCGCTTATCTTTTTTCTGGTACTTCCCGGAAGGATAAGAAGGGCTTCGGGCGAAATGGATGAGCAGCTTAAGGAGGTTTCCGACGAACTTACCTTAAAAAACGCGGATATAGAGGAACAGGAGAAGAAGATCAAAAGCCTGGAGAATGAAAACTCCGAGCTTAAGGGAACTCTTGGGGATCTTTCCGGCAGTACCGGCATGACGGAGAGATATGATCATCTCGCGGAGGCAGCGCTTAACTACATGAAGAATCCGGATGACGTCACAGGAACTGAGGCGATACTTAAACAGATCCCGACTGAGTCCGCATCCATGAACAGCCTTGCAATTGATGCCATAAGCATGCCGGAGCTCGATCCTGCGATCTACTCCCAGGCTTTCAGGGATCTTTATAATTATGTGGACAGCGGAGTTGCATCAAAGGCTGCGAGGACGTATATAGACAGAGGGCGTGAGGAATTTGAGAGGAAGGAATATCAGGCGGCCATAGCAGATCTTTCAAGGGCCACCGAGATAGCGCCGTTAAACGATGAAGCCTGGTACTATCTGGCTGAGAGCTACAAGGAGTCGGGAGACAGCATACATGCGACTCAGGCATACAGCAGGATCGTGAACGAAATGGCTGATTCGGATTATGCCGACAGGGCGAGAAAGAATCTTTCCAACGGGGCAGCGGCCGAAACACAGGATACAGCGGAAACAGTACAGGAAGAGAATAATCAGGATGCTTTGGCAGAAGCACTGGCGCTGCAGGCTCTGCAGCAGGCCGTAGCAGGGGCAGGAAATACGGACACCGGAGCTGAGTAGACAAATTGAAACTGATACATTGTTCGGACATACATCTGGATATACCTTTCGGGGGCATACTTCCGCCCGAAAAGTCAGCCACGAGGAAGCAGGAGATCATCTCCTCCTTTGAGCAGATGGTGGAGTTTGCTGTTGCCGAGGATGTAGGCGTGGTTATGATAACGGGCGGTCTTATTGACGCCGAGCATATATCCAGGACAACGATAGACCGGGTATATACTGCGATAAAGAATGCCCATGGGATACTTTTCGTGCTGCTTCCGGGAAACTCACACGAAACGGCTTTCTTTTCGGTCGAGAAATACCTGCCGGATAACCTTAAGGTGTTCAGCGAGCTGGAGAAGAAAGTGACGGTGGATGAGGTTGATATCTACGGGGTATATGAAGCAACGAAGCTTCCGCTTTTTGATGACAAGCAGTTAAACATCGTTTTGGCTTCCGGACTCTTAAACTTAAGAGGCTTTGAGGAAAGAGGGATATCCTATTTAGGGCTTGGACTTGAGCGGACCTACAGGCATGGAGATTTAAAAGGCGGAGGGTATTTCTGCGCGCCGGGCTCTTTGGAGTCTCTGGGCTTTGAGGAGGGCGGTAATAAAGGCTTTATGGAGATCTATACCGCAGGAAAGCAGCTTTCTCCGGTTTTTGTACGCAGCGGAAAGAGGCTTTGCTATGAGGTTGATGTTGATATAACAGGAGTCGGCGGCTCGGATGCCGTAGTTGAAAATACAAGGCGGGAGCTTGGGATGCTGCCCGGTATAAACGGTGCGGCGATGGTGCATGTAAACCTTACCGGCACCATGGATCTTAACAATATAATAGATAACAGGAAGCTTGAAAAAGCGTTGGGAAGAGAGTATTTTGCCGTATCGGTGACGGACGAGATAAGCTTTGACGTTGACGGAGAGGCTCTGACCGAGAACAACTTAAGGGACCGGTTCATAAAAAGAGTCAGCGAGGGAAACGAATCCCTGGATCTTAAAAAAGACATAATCAGAGCGGGAATAACCGCATTAACGGGAGGAGAAGTATTTTGAGGATCGTAAGTATCCATATAGATGGATTCGGAAATCTGAAAAATGCAGACTATGTCTTTACGCTTGGAATGAATATGAAGGAGATCGGTACCGTTTGGGATCGGTCTGCCATAGCTGAGTTCATTATAGCAATGATCTTCGGCCTTGAGGGGCAGCAGAAGATCAGAGCCCAGTATGCTCCGAGAGACGGTTCGTCCTTTGGCGGAGCCATGACTGTGTCGGCCGAGGGCCGAGAATACAGGATAATAAGATCCTTCAGCCTGAGCGACCCTGCAATGGATACCTTAAGCCTGACTTCGGCTGCGGACGGGATCCCCATGGGCTTTGCGCCCACATACTTCCTGGGAGTTACCAGGGATCAGTACGTAAAGAATGCTACCATAATAGATGGAACTACCTTTGATGATTACTCCATGCATGACAGAAATCTCCTTATGTCGCTGATAAACGCGGAGGAGGAGAGGACTCTCTCCAAAAGGAGCCTGGAGAACCTGCAGAGAGCAGAGACAAGACTTACAAGAGGGGGATCCAGGGTAACAGAGGAGGCAAGATACAAGGAGGAGCAGAAGCAGTACGAGCTTCAGGAAGAGCTGAAGCGCTGCAAGCAGAAAAGTGACGAGGTAAAGGTCTTAAGAGAGCAGGAAGCAGAGGCTTTAAGGACTCTTGATGAAAAGAAAGCGATTATGGACGAGGCAGAGGATAAGGTCAGCGGAGCTCAGAATTTAAGGCGCCAGACCACCCAGCATGTATTAAGCCTTGCTCTGGCACTTATCTGTCTTTTAGGGGGGCTTGGGCTGATCTTTGCGGGAGTTATCTTCAGATTTGAGATGCCGGGTTCAGTGAACGGCTTTGCGGATACAGTATATGACGGATTTCTTTTATTGCTCTTTGCGCTTTTTGTCTTTTATTTCAGAAGACGCTGGAGACGGAGGCAGGAGAACAAGCTTGACGGGTTAAGGTCAGTGGCGGATGAGTTAAGACAGGAGTATGAGTCGGTACTTGCTGTTGTTAATGACCTAAATGAACAGATAAAGGAGGTTTCGCTGGATGCCGACAGGGTAGGGGAGGCATCGGATGCCCTTGAGAATTTTAAGACGAGGGTTGAGCAGGAAAGACGCCAGCTTCGGGTAATAAGAGGAGCAAGAAAATATATCCAGGCAGCAACCGAGGAGGCCGGACATGAATCCTCAAGGATACTTGAGGCCTTCGGAAGGGAGACACCGATGCTCATTGTCATGGATGTTTTTTCGGATCACGCTCTTGCAAGAGAAGTCTTTGGCAGGACGTCGGACAGATTTCAGGTGATATACCTGACATAGAAAGGGGTTTATGAAGGTAAGGATAGTAGCGGACAGCTGCTGTGAATTTCCGCAGGAGCTTAAAAAAGAGGCCGAGTGTGTCAATGTGCCTCTTACTCTCATCGTTGATGATCGTGAGATCGTAGATGATGAGACTTTTGACCAGCAGAATTTTCTGAAGCTTGTGGCAGGGTGCAAGGGAGTGCCGAGATCTGCCTGTCCGTCACCGGAAAGCTATATGAAGGCTTTTGAGTGTGACGCGGATTGGATATTTGTCATTACCCTGTCAAGCGCTCTTTCGGGCTCTTATAATTCAGCGGAGCTTGCTAAAGAGCTCTATGATGAAGAACATAATGGGGAGGGCAAAAGAATCCACGTCTTTGATTCAAAGACGGCTTCCGGAGGCGAAGCTCAGATAGCCATCAGGATAAACGAACTTATAAAGCAGGGACTTTTATTTGACGAGATAGTGGAAAGGTGCGAGGAGGGAATAAAGAATACCAGAACCTTCTTTGTGCTGGAATCTCTTGAAATCTTCCGCAAGAACGGCAGGCTTTCAAATACGAAGGCTTTTGCTGCAAACGTGCTTAACTTAAAGCCCGTCTGCGAGGGAGTAAACGGGAGCGTGGAACCAGCATCCATACAGAGAGGGATTAAGAATGCCCTAAAGAAGATGGTTGAGCTTTCACTTGAGGGGCTTAAGGATACAAAGGAAAGGATACTTATCATAAATCACTGCAACTGCAGGGAAAGAGCCTCTGCGGTGCTTGCGGATTTTGTATCAAGGGCGGAATTCAAGGCTACGATGATAATGGATACTGCCGGGGTGAGTTCCCTCTATGCTGCGGGCGGCGGAATAATAATAAGTCTCTAAGGAACAGTAAAAGATATCTTACAGATATTGAAGTAATATTATAATTTTAAGGAGAGTGAAAAATGGCTAAGAAAGAAAAGGTTGTACTGGCGTACTCCGGAGGACTTGATACCACTGTTATCATCCCCTGGCTTAAGGAGAACTATGACTATGATGTCATCTGCTGCTGCATAGACTGCGGACAGGGTTCGGAGCTTGACGGGCTTGAGGAAAGGGCGGCAGCCTCCGGAGCTTCAAAGCTTTATATAGAGGATGTCACGGATGAGATGTGTGACGAGGTGGTTGTTCCCTGCGTGCAGTCTCATGCCGTATATGAGAATAAGTACCTGCTTGGCACATCCATCGCAAGACCCATCATAGCAAAGAGGCTTGTGGAGGTTGCAAGAAAGGAGAAGGCCACAGCTATCTGCCACGGCGCTACGGGAAAAGGCAACGATCAGATAAGGTTTGAGCTTGGCATCAAGGCTCTGGCTCCTGATCTTAAAATAATAGCAGCCTGGAGAGATCCCAAGTGGACTCTTAATTCCAGAGAAGAGGAGATAGAGTATGCAAGGGAGCACGGCATAACCCTTCCTTTTTCTGCATCCCAGTCCTACAGCAGGGACAGGAATATATGGCACATAAGCCACGAAGGGCTTGAACTTGAAGATCCTTCAAACGAGCCTGATTATAATAAGCTTCTCGTTTTAGGTGTTACTCCTGAGAAAGCTCCTGCGAAGGGTGAATATGTCACCATGAAATTTGAGAAGGGCGTTCCGGTATCCGTCAACGGACAGAGGATGAAGGTTTCGGACGTTATCCGCACCCTTAACGTACTTGGAGGAAAGCACGGCATAGGCATAATAGATATAGTAGAGAACAGGGTGGTCGGTATGAAGAGCCGCGGCGTTTACGAGACTCCCGGAGGAACCATCCTCTATGCAGCCCATGAGCAGCTTGAGGAGCTTGTACTTGACCGCGAGACCATGAGGGTAAAGAGAAAGATAGGCGAAGAGCTTGCACAGACCATATATGAGGGCAAGTGGTTCACGCCTCTTGCAGATGCGCTGGTAGCTTTTATTAAGTCCACGCAGGAGTATGTGACGGGAGAGGTGACCTTCAGGCTCTACAAAGGCAATATAATAAAGGCGGGCGAGACATCCCCTTATTCGATCTATGATGAGGATATAGCAAGCTTTACTACGGGTGATCTTTATGATCATAAGGATGCCTCCGGATTTATTACCCTTTTCGGACTTTCGACCTGGGTCAGAGCCATGAAGATGCAGCAGAGCGCCGGCAGGGCTCACCAGAAGTCACCCAATGCGGCAACAAGCGCAAGGATAGCTGCCGGAGAAGCTGCAAAGAAGACAAAGGCTGCTACAAAGAAGGCGGCTGCAAGGACAAAGGCTGTTGCAAAGAGCACGGCAAAAAAGACGAAGGAGACTGCAAAGAAGACTGCATCCAAGGCCAAGAGCGCCGCAAAGACTACGGCATCAAAGGCAAAGAGTGCTGCAAGGAAGACCGCGTCAAGGGCGAAGAGTGCGGCAAAGAACGTGGCTGATAGGAGCAGAAAGAGGAAGAATCAGTAAGCATGTCGGTTTTTATTGCCCTGCTTGACGATGATCCCGCAGACAGGAAGCAGTCCGAGAGACTGCTTTCAAGGGAGCGGGAGGAACGTTTGAAAAATGGTGATATAATCTATTACGACTCATACGGGAGCGAGGAGGCTTTGCTCCCGTACTTTATGAAATATGACCTTTTTTTAATAGATGTGACAAAGACCACGAGGGACGGCATGATGGTTGCCGCGGATCTTAAAAATCGTGGGGCCGAGGGCAAGATAGTCCTGTATTATGACAAGATAGATTACAGGGAGAAATACGGCGATGAGGAGGGGATAGCTTTTATTCCCAAACCGCTGTGGCAGCGGGACTTTTCAAGGCTTGTCGATATGGCGATCAAGATCCATGAAACCAAGCCGCCCAGGGTGGAGCTTCGGGGAGATAAGGGAACGATCTACGTTTCAAAGGATGAGATAATCTATGCCGTAGAGCAGGGTTACTATATGGCGGTTGCGCTGACAGGAGACAGATCTTTTCATGCCATGGTGGATATAGCGGGCTTTTATGAGTCGCTTGCCTCACCGGAGTTTATGATCACGTCAAAAAACACCTTTATCAACATGAACCATGTGATATCGGGAGGCGGGACCAGCTTTAAGATGAGTGACGGAGCCGTTATTAAGTTCAGCATACTGGACAAAAGGGCGATCACAAAAAAATATGCAGAATTTGCGAAGGGAAAGAAATGATAAGAGCAGGGATAATAGGTTCAACGGGTTATGCGGGAGCGGAGATAGCAAGGCTTTTGATAAAGCATAAGGATACCGAGGTTAAATGGCTTGTATCAAGGAGCTTTGCGGGACAGAACTATCAGGACGTTTTCGGAAATCTTTTTGAAATAATCGATAAGGAATGCGCGGATATAAGCCTTGATGAGATGGCCGGTGGAGTGGATGTTATATTTACCGCAACCCCTCAGGGATATCTTCAGGGAGTGCTTAAAAAAGAGATCCTTGATAAGTGCAGGATAATAGATATGTCCGCGGATTACAGGATAAAAGACGTTGATATATACGAGAAATGGTACGGCATAAAGCATAATTCGCCGGAGCTTATTAAAGAGGCGGTCTACGGACTTACCGAGGTGAACCGGGACAGTATAAGAAATACCCGCCTTCTTGCAAACCCCGGATGTTTTACCACCTGTTCGATACTTACGGCATATCCCTTAATGAAGGAGCATATGATAGACAGGAATTCTCTTGTTATAAATGCTCTTTCAGGCGTTTCGGGAGCAGGAAGGGGAGCGAAGGTTCAAAATCTTTTCTGCGAAGTCAATGAGTCGGCCAAGGCTTATGGGGTTACAACCCACAGACATACTCCGGAGATAGAGGAGCAGCTGTCTTACGCCTATGGAGAAAGCGTTACGCTTCAGTTCACGCCGCATCTTATTCCCATGCACAGAGGGATACTTGCAACGGAAACGGCGAAGCTTGCAGGGTCTTATTCCTATGATGAGATAAAGGCTGTTTACGACAGATACTATGCTTCCGAGAAGTTCATAAGGGTGCTTAAAAAGGACGTATACCCCGAGACCAGATATGTAGAGGGAAGCAACTATGTTGATGTGAATTTCAGAATAGATGAGAGGACAGGGAATATCATACTGATGGGAGCGCTTGATAACCTTGAAAAGGGTGCGGCTTCCCAGGCGGTACAGAATTTCAATGTAATGTTCGGATTTGACGAGGGGGAGGGGATAGACATGATCCCCATGGTGCCGTGACTGAAATAAGGGAGATGAGGATCTCCGATTACGAAAACGTAAAGGAGCTGTGGCTTACCATAAAGGGCTTTGCCATGAGAAGCCTTGATGATTCCAGAGAGGGAGTTGAAAGGTTCATAGAGAGGAATCCCGGTCTTTCGACAGTAGCCGTTGATGACGGACTTGTAGTAGGCGCCATACTCTGCGGGCATGACGGAAGAAGGGCTACGCTTTATCATGTATGCGTAAGGGAGAGCTTCAGGAAAAGAGGGATAGGCAGAGCCATGGTGGTACGCTGCATGGAGCAGCTTGAGAAGGCAGGTATAAACAAGGTGGCTCTTATTGCTTTTACAAGCAATGACGTGGGAAATGCATTTTGGAACAGGATAGGCTGGACAAAGCGGGAGGATCTGAATTATTATGACTTCACGCTTAATAAGGAGAATATAGTGAGGTTTAATGCATGAAGATAATAGACGGCGGAGTGACATCGGCAAAGGGATTTAAGGCGGCGGGGTGCGCTGCCGGAGTGAAATACGAGAACAGGCCCGATATGGCGATGATCTTTTCAGAAAAGCCCTGCAGGGCTGCCGGAACCTTTACCAGCAATGTTTTTAAGGCAGCTCCCGTGCTTTGGGACAGAAGGATAATAAGGGAAGGGGACGGATCGGTGAGGGCCGTTGTTGTTAATACGGGAATTGCCAATGCCGGAACCGGAAAAGAGGGCATGAGGCTTTGCGAGGAGACGGCCAAAAAAGCTGCCGGTGTACTGGGAATAAGTCCTGACGAGGTTATAATAGGCTCTACCGGAGTCATAGGCCCGCAGCTTAACATGGAGGCAATTTTCCGCGGAATAGAGACCCTTTCGGGGCAGCTTTCCGATACGAGAGAGGCGGCAAAGGAAGCTTCAATCGCAATAATGACAACCGATACTCATCCGAAAGAGTGCGCTGTGGAATTTGAGGCAGGAGGAAAAAAGATAACCCTTGGCGGAATGGCAAAGGGTTCCGGCATGATACACCCCAACATGTGCACCATGCTGTCATATCTTACTACCGATCTTTGCATTTCAAAGGAGCTTCTGCAGGAGGCTCTTTCAGATGTGATAACAGATACCTTTAACATGATATCGGTGGACGGAGATACGTCCACGAATGATACCCTGGTCCTTATGGCAAACGGTGAAGCAGGGAATGAGGAGATAACAGATCACGGGACCGATTATGAAGCTTTCAGGGAGGCGCTGCATCATGTGGCGCTTGATCTTGCAAGACAGCTTGCCGGCGATGGAGAAGGAGCCACGAAGCTTTTAACCTGCCATGTGATAAATGCAGAAGATGTGAATAAAGCAAGGATACTTGCAAAGTCAGTCATAACATCAAGCCTTACCAAGGCTGCAATGTACGGAAACGACGCGAATTTCGGCAGGATATTATGTGCCATGGGGTATTCGGGGGCTGAGTTTGATCCTGAAAAGCTTGACATACATTTTGATGCTGAGGGCTTTAGCAGGATAACGGTTTACTCCGACGGGGACAGGGTGTTATTCTCCGAGGAGGAGGCTACGGAGCTCCTTAAGCAGAAGGAAGTAATAATAACTGCAGATATGAAAGAGGGCGATGCCCAGGCTACAGCCTGGGGATGTGATCTGACCCATGAATATGTGAATATTAATGCTGATTACAGGAGCTGAGGTGTGATATGAATAATGAGGAGATGAAAAAAGTACAGGAGAAGGCTTCGGTCTTAATTGAGGCGCTGCCTTATATCCGGGAGTTCAACAGAAAGATCATCGTCGTGAAGTACGGGGGCTCGGCCATGGTGGACGAGGAGATCAAGGAGAGCGTGATAAAGGATGTAACCCTCCTTAAGCTTGTAGGGTTCAAGCCTGTCATTGTCCATGGCGGAGGCAAGGAGATAAGCAGGTGGATCGAAAAGCTTGGCATGGAGCCAAGATTCGTTAACGGACTCAGAGTCACGGACAGTGATACGATGGAAGTTGCCGAGATGGTCTTAAACAAGGTCAATAAGGATCTTGTGACCAGGATCGAGGGTCTTGGGATCAAGGGATGCGGGATCTCCGGAAAGGACGGGGGGCTCTTAAAGGTAAGGAAGAAGCTTGCTGATGGAGAGGATATAGGCTTTGTCGGTGAGATCGTTTCCGTTGATTCAACTATTATCGAGCATCTTCTTGAGGATGATTTCCTGCCTGTTGTGGCGCCTGTCGGCATGGATGATGAATTTAAGACTTATAATATAAATGCGGATGATGCGGCCTGCGCCGTTGCAAAGGCGCTTAAGGCGGAGAAGCTTGCGTTTCTTACCGACATCAAGGGGATATACAGGGATATTGAGGATCCTTCGACTTTTATCTCACGCATGAACATTACGGAGGCAAGGGCGCTCATGGAGTCGGGATATATTGGCGGTGGGATGCTGCCGAAGCTTAATAACTGCATTGACGCGGTTGTGGGCGGAGTCAGCAATGTTACCATACTCGACGGGAGAGTATTGCATTGTCTGCTGTTGGAGATATTTACCGATGAAGGGATCGGGAGCGCGATTTATAAATAGGGGAGTTTGGGGCGGAGCAGGGCAGGCATGTTTCATGCTTGCGGTTATCCCGCTTCTATGTCACTAAGAAAGGGCATGTAATGCGTTGACTGAGGACGGGACCGCGGTTATTCGCATCCATGCTTAGTATAGTAAACGACAAAACTCTTTTCGTTTTGTCGTTTACTGCGCCGGATTTTGGCCGCTGAAAGCGGCATATTTCCTTGCAAAATCCGGGCGCATCCGCCGGAGGCTTTATAGTAAGCGAAATTATTTATTTCGCTTAC
>JAFPZU010000082.1 GCA_017417105.1 Lachnospiraceae bacterium
CCTCCGGAACAACGGTCCTTCCGCATACCTTACATATGAATGATTCGTTACACGGATGTTTTTTATAGTAACCTTTATCAATTGATTTTTTCTTGTTTTCCCTTGTCATTGGGATCTACCTCCTGAAAGTAAAATCATAAACCTTCCGGGAAGCCTGCTTTGGATCTTTTGGCAAACCTCCCGGTTATGCCGCAATCTCCGTTGACATTCTGTAATTCTTCAAAAAGCAATTACTCCTTTTAAATATTCCGGCAGATCAGCCTGCCATTAACAGTTTCCAAAAGACAGTATCACTTTTTCCGATAGTTTTCAATTATGGTATAAGAAAAGGCTCCTCTGGTAAACGTTGCATTTACCACGTCCTAAATGTATAATTCCTGTAACTATTCAGAACTGTCACTTGCGGGATTTATAGTAAACGAAATTTTCAATTTCGTTTACTATAAGCCTCCGGCGGAAGCGACCGACCGCAAGAGGTAATTATTGCGGCTTTGCCGCAATTGCGGTCGGCGCAAAGTAAACGCCAAAACGAAAAGAGTTTTGTCGTTTACTATAATTTACCGAATTTGCTGTATCTCTTCAGAAGCCGGAATCTGAACAGATACTAATTCCTGAGATATGAAAAAAAATACCACTGTAAGAACCCTATACTACTACGGCAGCACCGTTATGAAGCACTGGCCATATTTCTTTCTTGGCATAGCGGTTTCCTTTGGATATGCCTACTTCCTTACCTTCTTAAATGCCATAGCGATTTCTAAGATAATCGACAGGGTAGGCGAAGGAAACGTGACCCGCGGAAATGTGATAGCCGTATTTCTCCCCTATATCCTGCTCCTTATTGCAGCGAATCTCATAGGGCAGATCTGCTCAAAGCTTCAGGATTACTGTGTGTGGAAGCTTGAGATCCTTGGCTACTACGACCTTTCCACCAGAGTATTTGACGCGCTTTCAAATCAGAGCATGACATTCCACAACAGCCGCTACGGAGGAGCACTGGTAAGCCAGACCAGTAAGTTTACCGGTGCCTTTTCTTCACTGGTGGAGCTTTTCATGTACTCCCTGGTACCCCTTATCTCATCAACCATGCTTACAATAGTTCTGCTTTTTCCTCTGGTTCCTGCCTATGTGGTGATACTCAGCATTATCCTTATAATATATGTGATAGCGGTATGGCTTTTATTTAAGAGAGCCCTCCCCTTAAACAGCATTGCGTCCGGGGCCCAGAATATGCTATCCGGCGAGCTATCCGATATCATCACAAATATCCTTGCGGTAAAGACCTCCGGACGGGAGGAGTACGAGAAGGAGCTTTTTACAGCCGCAAATAAGGAGGTACGGAAGTCTGATTCCAAAAGGATGTATGCTACCCTCTTTAATGCCTCTGTTGCTGCGGGCATAATAGTCATCATAATGACCATTCAGACCCTGTTCGTTGCCGGAGGCAATGCCTGGTACGGGATCAGCGCGGGCACACTTGTTATGATCTTCACCTATACTCATAACCTCACCTTACGCTTCAATATGATCCAGCAGAGCATGACAACCATCAACAGGGCCTTTGGGGATGCGGCGGAAATGACCTTAAACCTTGACGAACCCCGGCTCGTGGCGGATGCGGACAATGCCGCAGAGCTCAGCGTCACAGAGGGAAAAATAGTTTTTAAGGACTTAAGCTTCCGTTATACGGACGGCTTTAGCGAAGACGGGATCATAAACCCTGAGGATGATCCGGAGACCGCTTCCGGTGAGGATATTTTTAAGGACTTCTCCATGACCATC
>JAFPZU010000083.1 GCA_017417105.1 Lachnospiraceae bacterium
AGTTGACTGGAAAGACTTAACGTCTACAGGGAACTTGTAAGCTTCTTTAGCTGTAACGCCGTCAAACTGTGTTCCTGCAGTGTACTCTCCTGATCCGCCTGTCGCTGCGGGAGCCTCTTCTGCTGCGGGAGCTGCTTCCTCTGCGGGAGCTGCCTCCTCTGCGGGAGCTGCTTCCTCTGCAGGTGCTGCTTCCTCTGCGGGAGCTGCCTCTTCTGCTGCGGGAGCAGGCTCTGCTGCGGGTGCTGCTGCTGTGCCGCCGCAACCTGCAAGCAATGACATTACCATTGCTGCACTAAGTAGTGTTGCCAGTACTTTCTTTTTCATAACTGTCTTCTCCTTTTTTGAAAAAAATAAATAAATAAACTTATATGTAAAGCACTTACGTGCGATACACCGTATTTACTGCTCCTTTGCCATCCTTCTTCTCTTTGCCACGTCGATCATGACAGCGCCGATAAGTACTATACCGGTGATTATCTGCTGCCAGTTCGCCTGAAGTCCTACATAAGGAAGTCCTGTCTTAAGGAGCACTATGACAAAGACTCCTGCCAGCGTTCCGATAACTGATCCGTATCCGCCTGTAGCGGAAACGCCTCCTACGAAGACACCGCCTATGGCATCAAGCTCAAGGCCTGCGCCGGTACCGGGCTGTACGGTAGGAACAACTGCTGCGTAAGCTATGGCTGCAAGTCCAGCAAATACTCCGCAGATCGCATACGCCATAACATGGTAGAACTTTACATTAACACCCGAAAGCGTCACGGCTTCTTTATTGCTTCCGATAGCTATCGTGTATCTTCCGAACTTCGTGTGATTGAGCACAAACTCCATCACTAGAACAAGGATCACTACCACCAGGAAGCCGATCGGTATCTTAAGGGCATTTCTGCCTGTGCCGAATGTCAGCTTGAATATGGAATGGAACCATCCGCCGGGCTGCTTTGTCGTAGGCCAGGGAGTAGCCATTACCATTGAACTGATGCCTCTTGTTATCATACAGGTACAAAGCGTAGCCAAAAACGGAGGTAATCCCATAACTCCTATCAGTGCGCCGTTTGCGAGACCAACTATAAGTCCGAAAAGCACGCAGAGCAGCATCGCAACAACCACCGGGCAGTTAAAGTCCCTTATAAGCTTTCCTGCAATAAGGGCATAGCAGACCATTCCCGTACCTATGGAAAGGTCAACACCTGCCGTGATCAAAGGAAATGTCACGCCTATCGCCATGAGGATATCATAATAAGAGAAATCCAGCATGGAGAGTATTGATGAATACTTCCTGAACTCAGGGCTGAATATCATATATATCACGATCAGCGCTACTATGACAAGGAGCACTATGAATCTCTGATCAGATAAAATTGATTTTTTCTTAGTCATTACGTCCTCCTTTATGCGATGTCACGCGTAGCCTTGCTCATGATCTTCTCCTGAGTGGCTTCTGATATATCAAGTTCTCCGGTCTTCTTGCCTTCACACATGATAACTATCCTGTCGCTCATTCTGAGGATCTCCGTCATCTCCGAGGATATCATGATTATTGATTTGCCCTCGGCCGCAAGCCTGTTCATAAGCTTATAGATCTCGTTCTTTGCTCCTACATCGATACCTCTCGTAGGCTCATCGAATATCAGTATATCGCAATCCCTTACAAGCCACTTGGCTATAACGACCTTCTGCTGATTTCCTCCGGAGAGGTTTACTACAAGCTGATCAGAGCTGGGAGTCTTTGTTGCAAGCTCCTTGATATACTTCTCCGTTATCTTCTTCTCCTCGGACTTGTTAATGAAAATTCCGCTCATGTACTTCTCAAGAGTCGCCATGGTGGAGTTCTCGGTGATCGTCTTCTGTACAACGATACCGTAACGTTTCCTGTCCTCCGAAAGATATCCTATGCCGTGTTTAACTGCATCCTGGGGAGAATTTATCGTAACTTTCTCGCCATTCACATAGATGTCCCCGCTGGTCTTGGGATCAGCTCCAAAAAGCGCTCTTGCGGTCTCCGTACGGCCTGCTCCCATAAGTCCTGAAAATCCAAGGATCTCACCTTTTCTAAGCTCAAAGCTAACATCCTGAACCATTCTGCCTGCGTTCAGGTGCTCAACCTTAAGCACTACCGGCGCATCCTTCGGAACCTTGCTTTCAGTCTTGGGATCCTCATATATTACACGTCCCACCATCATGTTGATGATGTCTTCCTTCGTACATTCCTTCGTAATAAGGGTTCCTACATAGCCGCCGTCTCTCATGACCGTGACCCTGTCGGTTATCACCTTGATCTCATCCATACGGTGAGAGATATAGACTATCGCAAGTCCTTTACTCCGAAGATCCCTTATTATGGTAAAGAGATCCTCGATCTCTTTCTCGGTAAGAGCTGCGGAAGGCTCGTCGAATATTATTACCTTTGCCTTATGTGAGATAGCCTTCGCGATCTCGCACATCTGCTGCTTTCCGACGGTAAGATCGCTCATCTTGTCCCTTGGATTGATGTCGATCTTCAGTTCATCAAAGAGCTTCTTTGATTCCTCTATCATCTTCTTGTCATCGATAGTAAAGCCTTTCATGAACTCACGACCGATGAATATATTCTGAGCCACCGTAAGGTCTCCCACCATGTTAAGCTCCTGGTGCACTATGACTATGCCTGCCTCCTGAGCCTCTCTGGTATTTGAAAAGGCAACTTCCTTACCCTCATAGGTGATGGTTCCCGAATCCTTGGAATAAATACCCGTAAGAACCTTCATAAGGGTTGACTTTCCGGCACCGTTCTCTCCCATAAGAGCATGAACCTCGCCGCACTGTACATCGAAGTGGACATGATCCAGAGCATGCACACCGGGGAAAGACTTGTCTATTTCTTCCATTGTAAGAATTGCATCTGCCATTGATCCGCTCCTTTATTAATTCTTCCTGCGGCGTGCCATAACGTCCGCATAAACCACGACGATAACTATCAGACCCGTAACAATGAGCTGTATATCCTTCGCAAAGCCCAGTGCCAGGATTCCCTCCTGAAGAAGGGATATGATAAGAACACCTATTACCGTGCCTCCTATGGAAGCAAGTCCTCCGACCATGGAGGTTCCTCCCATGACGCAGCCTGCGATAGCTTCGTTATTGTACTGATCACCGTATCCGGGCTGCACTGTAGTATATGCTCCCACGAAGAAGATGGCTGCTATGCCTACTAAAGTTCCGCAGATAACATATGCCAGCATCTCCCACTTCTTGGTATCAACTCCGGAAAGTCTCACTGCCTCACGGTTGCTTCCGAGACAGAGGATATATCTTCCGGGCTTGGTATTATTAAGTACGATCATGCAGATGAAAGCCGCTACGAGGAAGATCACCAGTCCTACCGGGAACCCGTTGCAGCTTACAAGATTTCTGAACCAGCCGCCTGCCGGGTCATTCGACAGGGGCCAGCTCACAGACTGAGTCTTTGTATATACTGCGGCGATACCCTTAGCTATGTTCATGGAGGCCATAGATACGATGAAAGGCGGGATCGTCCAGTATGATACGAGATATCCGTTGAAAACTCCGAACAGGAATCCGATCAGTACACTGATGATAAGAGCTGCGACAACGGGCGCTCCCTTATTGACCAGGGTGTATCCCGAGATCAGACCGCAGCAGAACATGACCGGCCCTATTGAAAAATCGATGCCTCCCGTCGCGATGACAAATGTAACGCCCAGCGACAGAAAGCCAAGAAAATATACATAATTCATAATACTCATGATACGGGCTAATCCGAAAAATCCCGGTACCATGATCGCGAAAGCCAGATACATGAGTATCATAACGCAAAACAGTATGACTCTGTTAAACCCGACCTTCTTCACAAAAGGATGCTGTTTGATCTTTTCCACGTTACCCTCCGTTTCCTTCTCCGGACCCGGCATTCTTCATGCCGGATCGACCATCATTTCGTCAAAACTACTAAACGAAACGTTTCACTTTTGCATTTTATTACAAATAAAACTCCGTGTCAATATAACATCGAAACTTTTTCGTAAAAAACCCAACTTTCGATCTGCAGCTTGCTGCCCTGTTTCTACCCAATTCTCTTCACCGACTCGCCGCTTTTTAACGAAGCATAAAGGCTCACCCTCTGGGGTGGGAAGCTGCTGCCCTCTTCGATCCTTTTGAGCAGTATCCTGGCTCCCTCACAGGCGATCTCCTCCATGGGCTGAGCCACAAGGGTAAGCTTGGGCTTCATCACCATCGGCAGTATCAGTTCATCAAAGCCAATGAGTGACATATCCTCCGGACATCCGACTCCCTCCTCGTTAAGCGCCATTATTACTCCAAGACTCACCTCATAGTTTGTGGTAAGCACCGCCGTTGGACGTTCCTTAAGTTTAAGCAGCCTCTTCATGTTCCTGTAACCAAGCTCAGGAGAGTGGATCTGACCCGGGCATATATAGCTATCCCTGGGTTTGATCCCTGCTTTCTCAAGAGAAGCCAGATAACCTTTATATCTTTCCGTTCCGGTATACTCTTCGGAACAGATCACCGCAATCTTTCTGTGTCCGCATTCGATCAGATAATCAGTTGCTCTTTCTGCCGCATTCCTGTTGTCTATCGTCACGCAGTCAAAGGCGTCACTTTTTATCTCCCTGTCCAAAAGCACCGCCGGTATTCCGGCCTTTTCCGCTGGACTTAAGAATGCCGCCTCTCTTGATGAAGAAACTATAAGGATGCCGTCAACCTGCTTCTCCACGCAGAACCGTATATTTTCAGCCTCCTGCTTTTCGCTTAAGCTGGAATCACAGATCATCATGCCGTATCCCCTTGTATGAAGATAAGCTGAAGCGTGCTGCAGCAGCACTCCCGAAAAGTTGCTTGCGATGTTGTTGACGACAAAGCCTATTGTCCTTGTCCTCTTGGTCACAAGCGATCTGGCGGTCTCATTCGGATGATAGTCCAGCTTTTTGATAGCCTCTTCTATCTTCTGTCTGTTTTCCGTCCGGACATTACCGCCGTTTAAGTATTTTGAAATAGTTGCAAGTCCCAGTCCGGTCTCAGCTCTGATATCCTTTATCGTAGCTGCCATCGGTCATCCTTCCTCCTGTTCCAGCTTTGACGCTTCATCCGGATATCTGTAACGAAAAGCATCTCTTGCCGCGTTAATAAATACCTTTATTTCTTCCTTAACCTTAAGGCTTTCAGGTATTACCTCCGTGAGCTCCTTAACCTCTCTTAAGATCTTTGAAACCCTGCGCTCATCCGAGATATGTCCAAGCCCCAGCACGACGGCATTATAAGTCTTGTCCCTTTCACAGATATCGAAATAATATAAAGCGATATTGAAAAGCTCATCATATAAAGCTTTTTCTCCGGTCTCGCCGTATTCCTCACATAAAGGAAACTGCCAGTCCTTTTTTATTCCCTCCAGTTCTTTTCTGAGTCTTTTCTGCTCGCCGGGAAGATATACCCTGCGCTTGGTGTACTGAAGGTTCACCCAGCCGCGGATACCGTAATCGATATCCATGCCGTCCTTTTTGTCATAACGCCCCTCCCAGAGTTTTTTTCTTATCTCATATTCGGGGCTGCTTCCGTGCTCCGGCTCTTCCCTCTCAAGGATGGCCTTCCTTCTTGCACGGTCCGTCTCTCTTTTGTATTCTCCGATCCAGGCTGCATCCATGTACTGTTCCTCAGCCCTTCCCGCAGCTTCCGACTACTTCCATCTTCTGAACAACGTATTTCTTCACTTCCTCCATTGCAGGAGCGCAGTATTTTTTCGGGTCGAAGTCATCCGGATGCGCTTCCATATGAGCCTTAACCCCTTTGGTGAACGCTATACGAAGATCCGTCGCATAATTTACCTTACAGATCCCCCGGCTTATGCAGTCCTTAACCTGCTCGTCGGGCACTCCTGAGGTTCCGTGAAGAACAAGAGGAATATCCACAACCTTCCGGATAGCAGACAGCACCTCCACATTAACCTTGGGCACTCCCTTGTAAACTCCTTGAGAAGTACCGACTCCTACAGCCAGAAAGTCAGGATCACATCTTGAAACAAATTCCTTTGCCTCATCGGGATCCGTGTAAGGATTGTCATCACCGTTTTCCAGATCATCCTCCTTGCCGCCGACCTTTCCAAGCTCCGCTTCAACCGGTATATTCCCCGGATGGCAGGCATCCGTGACCCTCTTTGTAAGCGCAATGTTGTCCTCAAAAGGAAGCTTTGATCCGTCTATCATGATGGACGTATAGCCGGTGCGATATGCCTGCATCGCAAGTTCAAAACTGTTGCCGTGATCCAGATGCATGACTACAGGCAGTTTGGTCCTCTCCGCCGCAGCCCTAACATTTGCAAGATAATAATCAAGACCTGCGTACTTCAAAGTCCCGGGCGTTGTCTGCATGATGACGGGAGATCCGGTCTCCTCCGCAGCAGCAAGCACTGCCATTACCATCTCCATGTTCTCCACGTTGAACGCTCCTACCGCGTAACCCTCTTTCTGCGCCTTAAGCAGCAGTTCTTTTGATGTTACAAGCATATCCCACCTCCGTGTTAAATATTGTTATTTCAGGTACCCTGCAGCATAATTATAGTCGTCCGCAACGTCTTTTACAAAATCCATCAGCAGAGCCCTTGCCTCCTTTTCAAGCTTCCCGTCCCTGACCTTCTTGTACTGGATGGGCATGTACTGATAAAGAAGTCCGGTAGGGATCGTAACACTGTTGATATTCTCTATCAGCTTATCAATTCCCTCCCTTATCTCAGGCATGGCAAAATAATACCTTGCCCTGTCAGAAAGACTGTAGCGCCTCTTTATCGCTATCTCCTCATCAGTGCCGTGATAATACTTAGCCCACTTGGAAGTATCCTCAAGCATCAGCCTCTCAAGAAGCTCCGGGAACTTCACCTGCTTATCCTCGGGAATAAGAACCTTCTCTATCTCACTCATAGCAAAAAGTCCATCCCTTAAGCCAAAGGTAAGCGCAGGTCCGACCTTAAGTATCGCAACCCCGTCCTCGACCATATTCCTTAAACACTGAGGCGGCTGATAATCAGTCGAATGTCCCTCCATATAAATCCCGTCAAAAGTCGCTATCTTTTTGCAAAGCTCCTTAGCGTTCTCCCTGTTATAAGGGAAAACCTCATCATCCCCGAACTCCACTCCGGGCTGAACCACAATACCTATCACATTGTCGAAAGCCGCGGGATCCGATATGGACGCAAACTGCTTTTTATACTCCTCAAGTGTCGCAGCCACAGCCTCCGGCTTTGTAACGGAAATGGAATCCTCCTGCTCCTGCGCTCCCCCGGGTATAGGCACCTCGCTTCCGATGATGAAAACCGGCCTCTTCTCACCGGGATTCTTTTTAAGAAGCTCCTGATAGCTGTCCTCGCAGGCCTGATAAAGACTCGCCCCGCGCCTTGCAACAGTCTCATCCGTAAGAGGCTTATCCACCGGATCATCCGCAACTCTCATACTGGTATCAAGATGGATCTTCTTAAATCCCGCCTCAACAAAAAGCTTCACCAAAGTAACGGCCTTATCCATAGCCATGACTTCATTCTCATTCACCCAGGTAAGCGGTCCCAGATGATCTCCGCCAAGCACTATCCTGTCATGAGGATACCCCGCCCTGTCAGCGATCTCAAAAACAAAATCCCTGAAATCCGCCGGCTTCATCCCGGTATATCCGCCAAACTGATTAACCTGATTAGCCGTAGCCTCGATCAGGATATCAACATCAAGCTCCTTAGCCTGACGAATAAGAGCCTCAATAACAATATCATTAGCCGTACAGTAGGAAGGAACTCCAACAATCTTCCCCCCCTTCCTGTCTTTCACCATGCTGGTCATCAATTCACTCATAATTACTCCTCAATATTTCCCCTCAATATTTTCATTAATTGCATGTTAATGAACTTTTTGTATCAATCAACACATTGAGGGATAAAGTGTTTTTGACGCAGTTCTTTTTCGAGGCGCAATGGTACTTAGAAAGTGCTCTGTATCCAGGGACGAGGGTACATGGATGTACCCTCGAGGCGCTACTGAGCATGGATGCGAATAGCGCCGGTCCCGTCATGCGTCTGCATACTTCGCGCACTTTCTTAGTACCATAGCCGAGAAAAAACCACAAGTCGAAAACACTTTATCCCGACCGTATAGCCATTTTTCATTTTGCATCCGGGCAATCCACGATCACCCCTTCTTCATCCCAAAGATCATGCCAGTCATTAGCCCCCGGCCACAGGAACACCTGCCCCTTAACCAGCCTGTTGTTCTTCTCCAGAGTAGCGATGGTCGCCATCTCCTCATCCGTAAGAGGCTCAGTCTGCGTAGAATTCAGATTGCTGACATACTCCATCTCATGGATCGAGAACGGGATCGGTATCTGTCCGCGCTGTACCGCCCACTTAAGAGCGATGATAGCAGGATGCACGCCATGCTTCTCAGCGATCGCCTTGAACTCGGGAACCTGCATATCGGCAATATCCGTAGCTACAATGTCTCTCTCAGGTCTCTGGGGAGATCCCAAAGGCATGAATCCTATAGGCTGGATATCATGAGCCTTAAGGTAATCAAAAAGCTCCTGCTGCTGGAAACAAGGATGAAGCTCCAATTCACAGGCCACAGGCTTGATGCGGAACTTATCAACCACCTGCTCGAGCTTGGGGATTGTCATATTCGAGATACCGATGTGGCGAACAAGTCCCTTGTCCACAAGATCCTCGATCTGACGGTATGTATCCATGAACTCCTCAACAGAAAAAGGCTTGGAATCAGGATTCCTTGAGTCAACATCACAGCCCGGTGCATGATAGTTCGGGAAAGGCCAGTGAATGAAATAAAGATCGATGTAATCACACTGAAGATCAGCGATACTCTTTTTGGCAGACTTCTCTACCTCCCTGTGCATATCATTCCAGACCTTGGTCATGATATAGAGATCTTTCCTCTCAACTACTCCCTCATCAAAAGCAGCCTTGAAAACCTCACCTATCTGGTCTTCGTTGCCATAGCAGGCTGCACAGTCAAACATACGATAGCCTGCCCTGATGGCGCCTGCCACTGCGTTGCTGACCTGCTCAGGCGTGAACCTGTCGGAACCGAAGGTGCCCATGCCCATGCACGGAACCTTATCCCCTGTGTACAATGTGATCTGCGGTACTTTGCTCGGATCTACTCCCATGATAAAACTCCTTTCAATTTGTATATGATAAAATTATTATTACTCCTCGCTGTTGATAAGAACCTTTCCCTTGACAGTCCCCGGTGTCTTGAACCATAGGAAAGCCTCGGCGATCTTTGACAAAGGCTGTATCTTATATACGAACGAATCGTCAAACTTAAGCTCCCCCGTGCCGAAATAATGAGCCGTAAGCTCCCACTCATGTCCCGGGAAAGGTGCGGAATAAGACATCCATGAACCCGTAAGCTTAAATTCTTTCCGGTTCATATTCTCCCACTCGTCAACCGTGAAGGAAAGCTCCTTCGTAGGCGTGCCGATGAAGCAGACCTCAGCCTTATTGGCTGCAAGCTTAAAAGCCATCTTCATGGTGATGGTATTCCCTGCAGTCTCAAAAACATAATCAAAACCGCGTCCGCCGGTAAGTTCCATAGCCTTATCCATGAACCCTTCCTGAAGGGTGTTTATCCCGGCGTCTGCCCCAAGTCTCTTTGCAAGCTCAAGCCTCTCGTCCACAATGTCAAAGACCACGGTCTTCTTTGCTCCGAAGATCTTCGCCCACTGCATGGTCATCATGCCTATGGTTCCGCCGCCAAGTATGGCAACCGTCTTTCCGCCCTTGTAATCAGTGCGTTCAAGTCCGTGAAGCGCCACTGTAGCCGGCTCAAAAAAGGCTCCCTTAACAAAACTCACATCCTCGGAAAAAGGAACCACATTCTTCTCGGGAACCGCCACATACTCAGCGAAGCTTCCGAATTCCCTTGATCCGATAAAGCTGTAATGCTTGCAGAGGGAATAATTTCCCTTCTGACAATCCTCACATTTCATGCAGGGAACCAGCGGTATTCCCGCAACGCGATCCCCAACCTTAACGGAGGTGACTCCCTCTCCGATCTCGTCCACTACTCCCGAAAACTCGTGTCCCAAAACATTCGGGAAATAATGGCAGGCATCGCCGTTTACTCTCGGTATATCAGATCCGCAGATCCCGGTATACTTGACCTTTACGACAACCTTTCCGGCCTCAGCTTTCGGTTTTTCGATATCCTCATACCGGATATCCTCTCTTGCATGTACAACTCCTGCTTTCATCATCTCTCCTCCTCTTATCTTTTCATGGTTTCCTTTAGTTTTTCATATATTTCCAGATAAATGCTGTACGCTTTATCGTACACTTCTTTATTCTCAGGATTCGGCTCATGAGTCCTTGTCACATGAACAGTGCGGTCAACCGCCTCTGCGCAGGAAGGATAAATGCCAACTCCTACCCCCGCAAGAATAGCCGCCCCAAAGGTAGTCGCCGTATCACTTGCAGGCACCACGATCTTCTTACCTGTAACATCCGCCTTGATCTGAGTCCAAAGCAGAGAGTTTGCCGATCCGCCCATAGCCTTAAGCTCATCAACTCCCGCTCCCGCTCCGGCTGCAACCTCCAGATTGTGCCTTAAGGCAAAAGCCACGCCCTCCATGCAGGCTCTGACAAAATGTCCTTTGGTCTTTGAAAAATCCAGTCCGTAAAAAACACCCTTCGCATCAGGATCCCATATGGGTGTACGCTCTCCTGACATATAAGGAAGGAATACAAGCCCCTCGCTCCCTGCGGGGATCTTTTCCGCTATCTCGTTAAGCTGTACAAGGGATGACTTCCCACAGTTATTGGATCTTTCATAATCAGCAAAGTTCTGCTCGAACCAGCGCATCACTCCGCCGCCCCCGGTAGTGCCTCCCTGTAAAAGCCATGTGTCGGGAACTACATGAAAGCCCAGTATGAGGCTCGGATCTGCTGCATACTCATCAATGCAAATGCTCATGCCGCCTGCCTGTCCGCCCTGTTCCTGGGTTTCTCCGGGTCTTGCCACTCCTGCCCCCAGGGTTCCGCAGGCTGCGTCCAGCCCTCCTGCGACAACAGGAGTTCCCTCTTTAAGTCCGGTAGCTTCTGCTGCCTCCTTTGTAACCTTCCCGACTACTCCCGTACAGGGAAAGATGGGCGGAAGGAATCTCTCCGGGATCCCAAGCTCCTTTGCCATGTCCATATCCCAGCAGGCTTTTCTCATATCGAAGCAGTGAAGGCCGTACCCCATGCTCACATCCTGGGATATCTCTCCCGTCAGCCTGTATACCAGAAAGCTGTTGCATTGCAGTATCTTATCTATTCTGTCATAGATCTCAGGATGATTCTCCTGATACCAGAGGATCTTAGGCGTCGTATAGGATGGCTTCAGAGGATTTCCGGCAAGCTCAAAGATCCTGTCCGAACCGATCTTTGCGTTAAGCCTGTCACATATACCCTGAGCCCGCATGTCCATCCATATCGGAGTTTTGATAAGAACCTTTCCGTCCTTGTCAAGGGCTATCGCAGACCATCCCTGTCCGTCAACTCCTATTCCCTTTATCTCTTCCGCTTTAACCTCTGTTTCGGAAAGGATCCCCCGTATGCAGTCGTATACACCCTTCACCCAATCCTCCGGATCCTGCTCCGCCCAGCCCGGGTGGGGACGGTATACTTCATACTCAGCGCTCTTTGCAGCGGCCACCTTTCCCTCGGGATCAAAAACCGCAACCTTGCATGAACTGGTTCCTATATCTATTCCCAAAAGCAGATCTCTCATCCTTATTCTCTCCTCCGTATCTAACCGGTATACCGCCACAATTATATTCGCCTCCGGAGGATCTTCCTCCCGGTTTTCCTCCGACAAAATGCATTATAATATAAAACGAAACGTTTCGTCAAGCATTTTAAGAAAAGAGGAGAATTCCCCGCTTTTACGGACTTTCAAAAGCGAAACGTTTACACTAATCCAGTATAATTTCAATATTTCCTGATAAATCCTGTCCGCTCAGACATCAAATTCGTTGCAATGTAACCACAACCAAAACCTGCACCTGCATTATTCCATGGAATAATGTTTCCATTAGTGTTATAGTAAGCGAAATTATTTATTTCGCTTACTATAATAAGCTGTCTGGACAGAGTCCGAATAATCCGGAACTGCATCCCGGAAGGTGAAGCTTCGGATCCTGCTTTCAAAAACCTGTGGGGAAAGAGCTTTTTCCAAGGGTCATTTTGATCTCGCCTCTGGCAGGATCCGATATGGAGACTATGTCCTTTTTTATCGAGGTTATGATACACCAGTATCTTTTTTTTCATGACACAAGAAGAGGGAGCTTCATATGGTGAAGCTCCTCGATATCCGGCGTTTCCTCTGTCGCGTCCAGCCCGTAGTATGAAGCCGCATCCATCATCTGCCGGGGACTGGATCCGTTACGGGATGATATACACACCTCACGCATCTCTTCCAGGGAAACATATTTTCTGTAATACCCCAGCATCATACAGAGCGCTGCCGCCCCGTTTTCACCGGGTCTCATTTGTATCACAACAGGAATTTTCATCTTTTCCGTTATTCTTTCGTTAACCCCTATCTCCTTCTGAAAAGCGACGCGAAAAACCCTCTCTTTTCTTCTGGCTCATCCTCATAGTAGTCGTCATCCTCTGACCACTCCCCATCATACGACTCATCGTTTCCGTATCTTCCGGAAAGATCCGGCATCCTCTCGGTTACGGCTCCTGCATCATTATCCCCTGCATAAGGCACATTATAGGGCATATCCTTAAGCCCGCCCTGTACGGCAGAAGCCCCCTCATCCGTCGTATTATCCGGATCGAACTCCACCTCTTTTAAAGGCATGGATTCAAAATCCTCTGTATGTATTTCATCGCGCAGCATCTCCGCCCTGCTGATCGGAACCTCCGCCGCCATTGGCACCCCCGAGGGATCGACTCCCTGGATCACATCCTTTGCCTCTACGATGCAGCAGATCACGGTGTAATTATCATCCCTGTTCTTTGCCCTTTCATACTGGATCTTAAGCATCCGGTTGAGCCACTCCTCCACATCGTAGGACTGCTGCAGGGTTTCTTCCATCTCCTCATCCAGCACATGCTCCCAGAAACCGTCACTGCAGACAAGAAAAGCATCCTTCTCCTGCATGATTATCGGCTCATACTTACGCATTATCTTAAGTTCGGGATCGTTACCAAGAACCTTCAAAAGCCTTGATCTGTCTTCGCTGGTCCTTATGTCATTATAATCAAGGCTTCCAAGATCCACCGCTGCCTGACATACGGAATCATCCTTTGTCTGCGCAAACTTTTTTCCGTTTCTGAAGTAATAAAGCCTGCTGTCTCCCACTCCCTGATAATAAAAGACACCATCCCTCACAAACCCGCCTACTATCGTGGTCAGCGCTTTCTCTTTAAGGGCGATGACAGCCGAATTGGCTCTAAGATAAAAGGTATTGATAAGCTCTAAACTGTAGGGAGGATTCCCGTTGCAAAGCTCCGACATGGTCTTCACCGCGCAGTTTGATGCCACCTCTCCGCTGTCGTGTCCTCCAAGCCCGTCGCATACAACATAGGCGCCGTCTGTCATGAAAAGTGAGTCTTCGTTTATCTCCCGTCCGCCGGGATTGGTATAATATACTACATCCATCCGTTGTTTCCCCTTTCTTACCTGAACGCCGCCTATCGCAGATCATATAGACAAGACCTGATACCTTTTCTTTCACAATATCACTACTTCGCCGGCTGATAACCTCCGAAGGCTTCCATCTTTGATTTCAGGAATTCGATATTCTTCTTCTCCGCCGAATTGAATATATTGGAATTAAACCTGTCCCCCGGTACCTCTCCTCTGTACCAGCTCATGCTTTCAAAAAGATCCCTGAGCTCCCCTGACTGGAATATATATCCGTGACGGGCATAGATCTCATTCCTTGCGTAGCATAAAGCCCTTGCGCAGAGAGTCCTCTTTTCAGAATCCGACAGACGCTTCGCATTATTTGCATCAAGGTAGGAATCAAGGAATTCATTGACGTCGCTCTCCGTGACTTCCCTGGTATCGGTTCCCGGGAATATATACTCGGATGTGCTGACGGAATAATTCTTTAAGAAATCATCCACATCCTCATCTTCATCCTCGTCCGATACGTTTGCCGACGTTATCGCCACAGTGTCATCCCTGTTTACGCTGGTATTGTCATAGGCGGTAGCCCCCTCAAACCTGAAGCCGCCTACGATATCCTTAAGCCTCGCATCATCCGCATCAGCTCCTATTACCACGTAATTCTGATATTTCGCGTCCGACCCTGCGTTAGTCGAAAAGACATAAATCTTTGCTCCCGTTGTCTCTCCCTCATCATCCGTGGCATCGGCCTCTGCCCAGTAGCCCTTATAATGCCCGAAATCAAGAGGCGTCATATCTGAAGTAAGCTTCATTTTCGTTGTACTGAATACACCGCAGGCTCCCACAAGCATCGACTCCTGATCATCCCCCAGCTCTTCTCCCTGGACAACATAAGCCCACCTGCTCTTGCCGTTATATTTATAGTTAACATGAATGAAATCATCGTCCTCTTTGGTGGCCTCTATACCGTCTTTTACAGAAAACTTAATTCCAAGGTCATCAAATTTGTATGTCTTCACCTCTTCCGGTTCATACGCTTCATCCACCCTGAAGGTATCCGCTATCGCCCTGCCGTAGGCCTCGAGTTCATCAAAAGAATCGGATGATCCTGCTGCAATGCTGTACACCGCATAGCATCCGTATTTTCCCTTTGAATCAAAGATATAGAGATTTCCTCCCCAGGATTCATCATTATTATCGTAATAATGATAATCAAAATGAGGAACATTCTCCTGTCCCGCTATGCTCTCCCTGTTTGCCCCGTCGGTTTCGGGAGTAGATCCGGCTCCCTCCATAGGCAGCAGATTATCCCTTCTTACATTGACAAGATCGCTGTAATCCTGAGCGTCATACAGAATGGTATCATCTATGTAGCGATCCATGAATCTTACGGCCACATGGAGTTCCCCGCTGCCGTCTACGATCTCGGTAGTAGTATCATCCGCGCTGATAATGCTGTACCCCTTTGGGTAACAGATACTGTATTTATAATCTTCATTTGTGTATAAAGCGACGCTCTCTTCTCCAAGTTCTTTCAGCTCATCGGCTCTGTCACCGACATCCGCTGCCACAAAACCGCTGTCGGAATCCGAATCCTTTCCGCTCTCTTTATCATCGTCGCTCTTGCCGCTCACGTCATCCTTTCCGTCGTCACTTTCCGTAACCTTGGAGCTCGATAAGCTCTTACTGACTACGGAGAAGAAAACGGCTCCGCCTATACCAACGATCACTATGGCAAGGATCACGATCAAAGCTGTCGGAAGGCCTTTCTTTCCTGCATTCCCCCCCTGTGCCGCTCTCTGCTGGTCAAATCTTTGCTGATAGGCCGCTGTCATATTGGGCTGTGGCCCACCCTGAACAGGAGTCCCCCCTGCAGGAGTCGCATAAGGAATGTTTCCGCCTCCGGGAACATTTTGTCCGGCATACTGTCCTCCGGACACAGGCTGTCCGGTATATGGTGGCTGTCCTGTATAAGGCTGTCCCGGTACAGGCTGCCCTGGCATTGGCTGTCCTGTCACCGGCTGTCCCGTATATCCTCCCGTAACAGGCTGTCCCGTGTAGGGACCCGTTACAGGCTGCGACGGCATATTTACAGTATTATTCCAGGTTCCCTGAGGCGCCTCATTAGATGGCACAGCCTGCATAGGATTCTCTCCTCTGGCTCTCGCCATATTCCTGTTCTGCATTTCCGCTGCATTCTGTATGCCAACGTAAGCTGCCGCCTCTTCAGGAGACATGGCCATTGTTTCGTTAGACTTGCCTCCCTCCACTCCCTGACCGGTAAGAAGTGTCGTGGCGTTGCTGTCCATATTCATGGTACGGTTCTCACCGCCCTGACCTCCAAGCAGCATCGTTGCATTCGGATCCGCTGCCGGCGCATAGTTCGGCATCGGTGTTCCGCTCCCCATCGTGCTTCCAAAGGCCTTTGCGGTTCTGCCCTTAAGCAGATCCGTGATCTCCTCTTTTACATCGGTAAAAGGCTCATCCTTGATTTCAAGCGCATTTAAGTCTTTCTTAAGTTCAAAGATATCCTGATACCTCTCCCCGACTTTGAGCATCGTACATTTTCTTATGATGTTCCAGAGAGCTTCCGATATTCCGTACTTATTGCCTTCATATTCGGAATCATCCTCAAGTCTTGTCATGGGATCATTCAGCATATCCCCGGTTATCGAGGTATAGATCGTAGCTCCCAGCGCATAGATATCTGTCCAGGGTCCCTGCTTTCCCTTCTTCTGATACTGCTCCAAAGGCGCGAACCCCTGCTTCAGTATGACGGAAAGGCTCTGGGACTGCTCGGCCATTACCTGACGTGCCGCCCCGAAATCAAGGAGCTTAATGGTTCCGTCGTCGCAGAGCATGATATTATCCGGAGATATATCCCTGTGCAGGATATTCATGCTGTGAGACGCGAGAAGTGCATTGGCTATATTCTGGAAAACTGTTATCGCCTGTCCTTCCGTGATCTTATTCTTTTTAAGATAGGATTTCAGGGTCTGACCCTGCAGATAGCCCATGGTGAAATAGACCGTATCGTTTTCATAGAAGAAATCATGGACGCTTACTATATTGGGATTACCGTTGAATTTAGCCACCATCTTGGCTTCGTTGTAGAACTTCTCGGCACCGGTCCTGAAGGATTCCTCCGATTCTTCGTTGGATACGGTGACAAGGGTGCTTCCCGGGTTTCTCAAAGCAAGCCCCATGGGATAATATTCCTTGACGGCAAGACGGGCGTCAAGCTTCAGATCATAGGCAAGATAGGTGATACCGAATCCGCCTTTTCCTATCACACCTCCTATCATATACCGCTGGTTCAGAACACTTCCCACCGCAAGGGTTATCGGGTCATGCCTGTAGGTTCCCTTATTAAAACCACAGTTGGGACAGGGCTCCAGCGATGTCTCCGCAAAACAGTTCTCGCAAAGTTTTTTATTATTCAGTGTGATCATGGGATAACCACCTTTCAGATTTCGTTATCTTTATACGGGTTCAAAGGTCCGTTTGCATACCTCTCTTCTGGAAACGGCTTGTACTTATTTGAATTATATTCTTCACAGACCTCATCCGCAAGGAAGCCTCCAAGCTCCGTCAGCTTCACTACCTTTCCGTTATCCTCGATAAGGCCGTATTCTTTGAGAAGCGCCGTCTTTTTCTGAAGGATATCATCAAACTGACGGCCGGTACGCTTGAAGAAATCGCTCTTTATAACTGACCTGTTTTTCAAAGGAAGCACTATCGCCTGCCTTATCTGCTCTTCTTCGCTCCTTACATACCCTCTTGTTATCGGAAGCCTGCCCTCATCTATCATACCGTAGTACTCATCAAAGTACATCGCATTGATATCGAATCTGTCGTGGTAGCTGGAGAATCCGGTGAGACCAAAACCCACCTGATCATAAAGGTTACAGCACTGATTGTAGGCATAATGGGAAAACACCCTCTTGTCCTTCGTATATACCCTTCGAAGATTCTCGTTGTAGCCGCTTTCATTAAGCATATCTATAGCGATCTGTTTCATCATCATCGTGGCTTTGAAATCAGGAATATCTCCCATTTCATAGCCCCGGTGCTTTTTATCGATGGCTCCCTGTCTGTCACCGTAGGCCTTGACCTTAAGCCTGTACAGCTGGATCTCGCCTACCGGCATGGATCTTGCAAGATCCATAACCTCCATCCAGTTATCAAGAGTCTCCCCCGGATGTCCGAAGATGAACTCGATATTGACATCAAAGCCAAAATCCACCGCCCGCTTTATGGACTCTATTGCCATATCCTTATCATGCGGCCTGTTCATAAGCTTCAGTACACCCTCATCAAAGGACTGGATGCCTATCGTAAGCCTTGTGATGCCGTGATCCTTCATCATCTGAAGACGCTTAAGCCCGTCTTCCCCCACTATCGAGTTGGGATCATGATCCACATTGTACTGCCTGCAGGAGGAGTAATCTATCCTTTCATCCAGGATCGTAAGAAATTCATCAAAAAGATCCGTCGGCAGGTAAGTAGGTGTTCCGCCTCCCAAAAGTATCGATCTGGGCTTCAGTTTTTTCTGTCCGAAGCGCTCAAGGTAAAGATCGATCTCCCTTTTCAGATAGCCGATATATTTTCTCTTTTCGTCATTGCACTCGCCGGTCTTTCCCGGATAATGGCAGAAAAGACAGTGCTGCACACAGAAGGGAATATGAACGTACACATCCATAAATCCGTCTTCGGGATACACATAATCCTTAAGATATTCCTCCGGCGTACAGTCCGGATACTCCGTAATGGGCGGATAATGCACGGAGGGCACAAAATCCCCGTCGTCACAGACAAGCCCCAGTTTCTGGAGTTCAAGCACCTTGCCGTAAACCTCTTCGGCATGGGCTATAAGCTCCTTTTTCCTTGTATCAGTTATCATGGCATAAAACCCCTTTTCTCCCGCTTTGGAAGATACAGATTGGTATAGCTGCAGTGCCTTTCCTTAAAAAACTCCTCCGTATCTTCCGGATCCTCTCCGTTATGATCCTTAAAAAATGCGACCGCGCTCTCCGTGGTCTCCATATCAGAAGCTGCGATGATCACAAATCTGGTATCCTCTTTTAATTCAAAGACCGGAGGAAGATAAGCTTCAGGATCCTCAACTCCTCCAAGCGGCTCCCCTTTTCCGTACCAGACTTCCTTAAGCGCTCCGGATTCAAAAAACATGATGGCGGAATTCCCCGCGTTATATACTCTGGTTTTTCCTTTAAATATATATATCGCCGCAAGACTGCAGCGAAAGATCCCGCCCTCCCCGTTCATGCTGTAAACCTCTTCATTCATGAAGTGGCCTATCATCTCCACCGCCATATCATCGGTTGACGGCCTGTCGGTGTAACTGTCTACAGCCACATCAAGAGCTCTCTTACAGGCAGCATGGCTCCTGCTTTCTGTCGTGGGATAAGCCGTACCGCTTACGACTATGCTCCGTTTTTCTTCAAAAACAGAAAAGCTGTCTGCCTCTTCGCCCTTAAGGTCACAGCCATATGAATACTTTGCCTTGCTCTGTCTCATGAACATTTTTTCTTAAACACCAAAGCGAACCTCTGGGGGATCGCATAAACTTCCTTTTCCAGCCTGAAGCCGTAATAGTCAAGCTGGGCTATAACAAGCTCCGGACTGATGCCCGGACCGTAATACGAAGGGACATCGCCTTCCGTTATGTTATTGTCCACTATCACAAGTCTTCCGTCTTCTTTCAAGGCTCTTTTAAGGCTTGCGATAAAGTCGTCCTTTACAAACTCTATGTCAGTGATATAGACCGCGTGATACATGGAGCACATAAAGATCATATCAAGACTGTCTTCGGGAAGAGAGGCATCGTTCATCTTTGCCTCTATGGTCTTTACATTTTTTATTCCGAATTCATCCCGAAACTCCTGAACATAATGCAGCGCATCCTCATTGATCTCGGTCGCGTAGACATATC
>JAFPZU010000084.1 GCA_017417105.1 Lachnospiraceae bacterium
GAATCCTTAAGGTCTTTGGGAACCACCGTATATCCGAGCCTAACCCCGGTAAAGCCGGCATTTTTGGAAAACGAATGGATCTCTATGGCACAGGTTCTTGCCCCCTGGCACTCATATACGGAATGGGGCACATCCTCTTCCATGATGTAGGCTTCATAGGCCGCATCGTATATTATGACCGAATGATGCTCGTTCGCATAATCAACCCACTTCTGAAGATCCGCTTTTTTCATCGCTGTCCCCGTGGGATTGTTTGGGGAGCAGATATAGATGATATCAGGAATCTTTTCGGGAAATTCAGGAACGAATCCGTTGGAAGCGGTGCAGGGCATATATATAACATCGCTCCATCGCTCGGATCCTTCATCATAAATCCCCGTTCTTCCTGCCATGACGTTTGAGTCCACATATACCGGATACACGGGATCACAGACCGCTATGCTGCAGGAATCAGAAAATATCTCCTGTATATTTCCCGAGTCACTCTTTGCTCCGTCCGATACAAAGATCTCATCCTCTTTAATTTCGCATCCTCTCTTCCTGTAATCATTTTCCGCTATGGCTTTCCTTAAAAAATCATAGCCAAGGTCAGGCGCATATCCCCTGAAAGTTTCCTTCCTCCCCATATCGTCAACTGCCTCATGGAGAGCCTTTATTATCGAAGGCGTCAAAGGCTTGGTCACATCCCCTATTCCCAAAGATATCACCTCTCTGTCAGGATTTGCTTCTTTATACGCCGAAACCTTCTTCGCTATTGTCGAAAAAAGATAGGATCCCGGAAGATTCAAATAATTCTGATTTACACTGAACATTTTTTCTCCTCATTACTTTTATAGTTTAACATCCAACTACCGATTATACCGATATCATGCTTCTTACTCAACTACACCTTCAAAAACCGTTTCGGCGGGTCCTGTCATATATATGCACCCGTCCTCTTCGCTCCATTCAATCTCAAGCTCTCCTCCGATAAGATTTACTTTTGCCCTCCTGTCGCAGATCCCGTTAAGCACTCCGGCGGCAAGGGATGCGCAGGCTCCCGTTCCGCAGGCCATGGTCTCCCCCGATCCTCTCTCCCAGACCCTCATATCCATTTCGGTTCTGTTTTTCAGTCTTATAAATTCCGTATTTACCCTGTCAGGGAAAGCAGGATGTTTCTCAAATAAGGGGCCGGTCTTCTCAAGCTCCAGTGTTTTTAAATCCTTATCCGTGAAGATGACGCAGTGGGGATTTCCCATTGATACGCAGGTTATTCGATATTCCTCCCCCGAAACCTCTAAAGGCGCCCCTATAACCTGATCCGTACTTTCATACCCCTTTATTTTAACCGGTATCTTCCCTGCTTCAAGGATCGGCTTTCCCATATTTACCGTTGCGCCGACGGCTTTCCCTTCGCTTATCTTAAGCTCCAGTGTTTTGATTCCGGCGCCCGTAAGTATCTTAAGGCTTTTCTTATCGGTAAGGCCGTGGTCATAAACAAACTTTCCAACACACCTTATCCCGTTTCCGCACATGGCTCCCTTTGACCCGTCGGCATTGTACATCTCCATTTCAAAATCCGCCTCGTCCGTCGGATTGATATAGATTATCCCGTCTCCGCCGATGCCCTTATGCCTGTCAGAAAACTTCCTTGAAAGTGTTCCCCTTTCTTCAGGCGCTATATCCTGATCTCCGGTATAGACGTAGATGTAGTCATTTCCACACCCATGCATTTTGGTAAACTTCACTTCCGTATCCTCCCTCTGCTTCCCCACTTTTTTATTCCTCATCGGTTCTGTTTATGGTGGCGCTGTAGGTATTGACCGGCAGATCAAAATTGATCGCCTGCTCCTTAAGTATCTCCATAAGCTCCCCAACGTTATCGCGCGTTACATACATTCCAAAGCCTTCAGCAAGAAGCTTCTTATCCGTTTTCCCTTTGTAAATGGAATCAATCATCTTATCTCCCACTGCCGGACAGTAATGCGATGTCTCATAGTAATTTGTATAATCAAGAGTCACTCCGTTAAACCCTGAGAAATTCCAATAGGGAGTAACCTCTGCAAGCTCCTCAAGAAATACCAGATAGCCGTTATCTATATCCTTTGCATAAGTTAAGGCATGCACCGGGTTTGTAAACACCCTGAGATCAATGTCATGCTCATTACAAAGATCCACAAGCTCCTTGATCTCCGTAAGAACCTTCTCCCTGGGATAATAATAATCAGACCACCAGGCCTTTGCCCCGTCATAGTTAAATGCAGGAGGAATATCCAGGTTTTCCGTTCCCGTTTCAAGAATCCTCATCTGATAATCCGGATCATAGTCCTTCTCTGCATGCTCTTTCATAACCTCAAGGGATTGTGACAGGGTGATAAGGTCAAAGTATCTTAAATAAAACCCTGCCTGTTCACTAAGCGACGTGTCCCAGGGATAGGGCAGCCTGTACAGCTGGTTCTGATGAAAATCAGGATCCACAAAATAGGAGATATCATCAACTCCCATAACGACATGCTTCGGTACGATCCCATGAGCTATCATGACTTTAAGATTATCCAGATGCTCCTTCGGCGTTCCCTCGGAGTACATCATATCGTAATATACCCCGTCATCCATCTTACCCACATCAATGAATCCCACCCTGGAAGATCCGAAAAGAAATGAATCGTACTTATCGGGATGGGTAAGGACGTTATGCATCTTCATATAATTCTTATTAGGCTCCACCCCGTTATTTCTCGGAGCCGAAACATGGAATATATTAAACGGATCCACTCCTACCGAGAACGGTATAAAGATGACCCCCAGAATAAGAGCGAACGCTATGCACTTTATGATAAATTTCTTTAACATCTGTCTCCTGTCAGCCGCCGGTCAGATTCAGAACTGGAAGTATATAAACTCCTGATGCCGTCCCCCGTTAAGGGTCATCACTATAACAAATACGGTGAGCATTGTATATATTATCCACCTTAAGACCGCGGGCACCTTTGCAAAGTCTCTGTATATATCCCGTTTAAGTCCTATAAAGTCAACTATCATCAGGACAAGGATCAGTCCCGCTACCCAGGATAATTTGTATGCGTCCAGAACCATATTGTTAAGCATCATTATCCAGGATCCTGCTATATGTCCAAGGCCTCTTGGCATATGCGAAGCAATATAGAGCGCATCAAGGGTATTATTCGCCCTGAAAAAGCTCCAGGCGAAGGAGACTATGCCGAAGGTTAAGATCCCGTGTCCTATATTCCAGGGAACGCTTCGAACTATATCCCTCTCTTTCTTTCCCCTTATGCTCTTCTTTGCAAGATGCTTATGGCAGAAATCCTCCGCAACCTGATATGCCCCGTGAAGCCCTCCCCAGATCACAAAGGACCAGTCAGCTCCGTGCCAGAGCCCCGACAGCAGCATGGTTAACATAAGATTTAGATAATGCCTTGCCTCCGATACCCGGCTTCCTCCTAGAGGAATATAAACATAATCCCTGAACCAGGATGAAAGGGATATATGCCATCTGGTCCAGAACTCCTTGTCGCTTCTTGAAAAATAAGGACTTTTGAAATTAGTCGAAACCCTGATGCCAAGAAGAGCCGCGCATCCCGTCGCAATATCCGAATACCCGGAAAAATCGCAGTAGATCTGAAAGGTATAAAAAACGGTCGCCATAATGAGTGTGAGCCCGAAATAGGATCTTGCGTTGTCAAAGACCGGATCAACATAGCGCGCCAGCGTATCCGCCACTATAAGCTTCTTAAAGAACCCCCAAAGCATCTGCCTTAATCCCGCTGCCGCCTCCTCATAATCAAAATTCTTCGGCTCATTAATAAGGGGAAGTATATCTCCCGCCCGGTTTATGGGGCCTGAAAGAACCGTTGGGAAAAACGCTACAAAGGTGAAATATTTCAGGAAATTCTTCTCAGGCGCAGTCTTCCCCCGGTATACATCAACTACATAACCTATCGCCGCAAAGCTGTAAAAGGATATTCCAAGAGGCAGCGCAAGCTTAAGAGAAGCCGGATGAAATCCTATTGATAAAGCACTGCAAAGGGAGGATACGGTATCAAGCGCAAACCCTGCGTACTTAAAAAAGGCCAGCGCCCCAATGACAAAAACCACGGAAAGCACAAGCCATTTCTTATTTCCCTTGCCTTCGCCCTCTTTCATAAAAAGTCCCGCCAGCCAGGTAATAAGAGCGATCCCCCCTATAAGCAGGATAAACTGAGGCCCCCCGTACATATAGAAAAAAATGTCGGCAGCAAGCAGTACAAGATACCTGAAACTTTTAGGTACCGCCCAGTACAGGATGAATATCAGTGGCAGAAAAAATGCAAATGTGATCGACGTAAAAAGCATGTATTGTTAATAAACCCCGTATATCCTATTGACATAGTAGAGATTGAGCCATATAATCCATTTGTCAAAGCCCGCGCCCATACGCCGGCCATAAATCATTACATTCAGCACACTGCCAGTGCGCTGGACACCATTTTACCACAAGGAGGCGCTCATGAAAATCTCCACAAAAGGAACCTACGCCGTACAGGTCATGCTGGATCTGGCCATGCACAACACAGGGGAGAATATAAATGTCAAAAAGATCGCCGAAAGGCAGGATATCTCAGAAAAATATCTGGAGCAGATCATTGCTGTCTTAAATAAAGCAGGCTTTGTGAAATCCATAAGAGGCGCCCAGGGAGGTTACAGACTTACAAAATCCCCCTCCGAATACACGGTGGGAGACATCTTAAGAGTCACCGAGGGATCGCTTGAGCCTGTTTCCCCGGCAGATTCATCCCTTAGCATCTGGAAGAAGCTTTCTGATGCTATAAATGAAACCGCGGACAGTGTCACTCTTCAGGATCTCGCCGATGAAGAGACCGCCCGCATATCAGGAGACTATGTAATATAGTTCAGGTTTTCGGGTGGACACATCCTTCCCCGTTTTTTCTGCTGCCGGCTCATTTAGGAACTGTTAGCAAATAACTACTCATCTTTCTTGTCTTTTTCTCCGATCTCGTTTGACAGGATTCGGTTACATAGTCAGATACAATATGCTTCCAAGCCCTGCCCCAAGAAAAACCGAGATGTCCGAGATATTTCCGTAGTATTTCTTCCCGAAAGGAATGTAGTCAACGACGTAGCCCCGGATCAGCCTGTCTGCCGAATTTGATATCGCCCCCCCAAGGATCAGGGCAAACGGCACCCTCAGCTTTTCCGGTGAAAGAGCCAGAGCCCCGCTCATAAGTATCGTCACGCCTCCGCTCACACACGATACGAACCCGGGATATTTATCCATCCTGTTTCCCGCAAAACCGTAATTTTTAGCAGGCGGCTCCTTTATAAGAGCCTTCACCGCGCTGTCTGTAAGGGCTATGGCTCCTGCCAGCAGGAATGCGTCCCGGCTCTTCATATCCTATCTTATAAGATACGTGCGGGCGTTATCTATTCCCGGTACCAGAAATTCCCGCATTTTGATATCCGGTCCGCCCTTGCCTTCTACATAGTCCTTCGTTATTACCACTTCTCCTATATTCTCGTCCTTTGGCACTTCAAACATGATATCAAGCATATATTCTTCGATAACGGATCTGAGTCCCCTTGCTCCGGTTTCCTTCTCAAGCGCCTTCTTTGCTATTATCATAAGTGCCTCGTCCTCAAAAGTAAGCTTCACTTCATCCATCGAAAGGAGAGCCTTATATTGTCTTATGATTGCATTCTTGGGCTCTTTCAGTATCCTGACCAAAGCCTCCTCCGTAAGGCCTTCAAGGGTGCAGATTATGGGCATACGTCCGACAAACTCCGGTATCATGCCGAATTTCTTTATATCCTCCACCGTGACCTTTGACAGGATGCTCTTTTCCTTATCCCACTTATCCTTAAGCTCCGCATTAAAACCTATGGAGGTTTCCTTCCGAAGTCTTTGCTTTATCACATCGTCAAGATCCGGGAAAGCTCCTCCGCAGATGAAAAGAATGTTCTTCGTATTGACCTTTGCCATTGGAACCATTGCGTTCTTGCTGCCTGCCCCGACAGGAACCTCTACCTCGGAGCCCTCCAAAAGCTTCAGCATCCCCTGCTGTACGCTTTCACCCGATACATCCCTCGTAGTGGCATTCTTCTTCCTTGCAAGCTTATCGATCTCATCGATGAATATGATCCCGCACTCCGCCTTTTCCACGTCATTATCCGCAGCGGCCAGAAGCTTTGATACCACCGACTCTATATCATCGCCTATATACCCGGCTTCCGTAAGGGAAGTTGCATCGGCGATGGCAAGCGGCACGTTGAGAAGTCTTGCAAGTGTCTGTACCAGATAAGTCTTTCCACAGCCCGTGGGACCTATCATAAGGATATTGGATTTCCCGATCTCCGTTTCGTTGGTTCCGGAAAGATCGGCATGCACCCTTTTGTAGTGATTGTATACGGCGACGGAAACCACTTTCTTCGCCTCGTCCTGACCTATCACATACTCATCAAGCATTTCCTTGAGCTTGTGAGGTCTCGGGATATTCTCAAGATCAAACTGCTTCTTAAGCGCCTCCGGATCTGACTTGACCTGTCTTGACCTTGGTCCGAATCCCATGTCCCCCCAGTTCAGGAACTGTATATTGGGGATCGCAAAGGAGCCCTGGTTCTTCTTTTTATCCTCGCCCTGCTTCTCGTTATTCTTCTTTTCCTCCCCGGTCCGCTCGTCTATAGTCGAACCGTCCGGCATGTTTCCGGCGATCTTTTCGGCAGGCGGCTCAGGCACCGGTATCTCCTCCTTGGTGACCGTAAACTGAAGTCCCGGCATCGCGCCGCCCAGCATATCCCCGACACCCATGCTGTTCATCTGGTCTAAAGATCTCCTCATGCAGTCGGAGCACATATTGATCCCGCCGGGCAGATGAAACATATCCCCGGCTATGCTGCTCCCTCTCCTGCACATGGAGCAGAATTCTTCCGTTCTTCCTGAATTATTGTTGTTATTATCTTCCATTAACAAAAAACTCCTCTGTATGCGGCAGCTCGCACCGCCTGTTAATTATTCGGTCAGCCAAATGCACTGGGCCGCAGCCCCGCGGCAAGCGCGTTGCCCAACGTTGAATTGTAACAATTACTCTGCAGCTATAAGCTCCGGCATGGTCGCCTCAAAATCAACTCCGTACCAGGGTTTCTCAGGGTTTTTTAGCGTAACCTCGATGGTATGGGCGGTGTGGTCCGCAGCTATCCGCATCGCATCCTTCCAGCTTCTGCCCTTCATGATCTCTCCTACGCAGGTGCTTGAAAAAAGATCCCCGGTTCCGTGATAGACAGCATCTACCCTCTTATTCTGATATACGTAATACTCATCGTTTTCCCTGTCATATCCCATGACTCCGGTCTTTCCCTCCTCAAGGGAGACTCCCGTAAGCACCGTGATCTTCGCCCCGAACTCCGTAAGCTTTCCTATCATCGTCTTAATATATTCCTCATCATACTGCTCCCTGTATTCCATTCCGGTCATAAGAGCCGCCTCGGTTATGTTTGGTACGATGATATCCGCCGCCGCGCAAAGCTCGGCATTCTTTTTCACATAGTCCATGTCAAAGGCAGGATAAAGCTTGCCGTTATCAGCCATAACGGGATCTACGAAAACAATGGTATCTTCTCCCCTGAACTCCTTAAAGAGAGCCTTCATCTGATCGATCTGTCCGGGTGTGCCAAGGTACCCCGTATATATTGCATCAAATTTCACATTCTCGCTCTTCCAGTGCGAAACTATGGGATCGATCTGATCCGAAAGATCCTTGCAGGTGAAATTCTTAAACATGGTATGTGTCGAAAGCACCGCCGTAGGAAGGATCACAGTTTCCACTCCAAGCGCCGATATGACCGGCAACGCAATAGTCAGCGAGCACTTCCCAAGACAGGATATGTCCTGTACCGTCAAAACCCTTTTCATAATAACCACTCCTCTTTAAAAAGCACGTTCAGAACTAATGCAAAGATTATATTGATATCCTTTTAACCTGTCAATAAAACTCCCATGTCTCTTGGAGCAATTGCTTAACACAGAGTAACTGCCAGGACATTATAGTAAGCGGAATAAGTAATTTCGCTTACTATAATGCCTCCGGCGGATGCGTCCGGATTTTGTAAGAAATATGCCGCTTTCAGCGGCCAAAATCCGGCGCGGTAAACGACAAAACGAAAAGAGTTTTGTCGTTTACTATACATTAAACAATCTCCCTCATACAACTTCTTACCGCGTTATAGAGTTCATCAAGCTGCCCGACAAAA
>JAFPZU010000085.1 GCA_017417105.1 Lachnospiraceae bacterium
ATGGAACGCAGGGAAGCCGGGAATACCAGCATCAAAGACACCAATCACGCCGTGTTTAACGGAAAAATCGATCCAACGCAAAAGCGCCGCGTCGATCTGCTCATCAGAGAGGTTCATTGCGCTATCGAGTATGACAGGTACTTCCGTCAAGCTTCTTCACTTCCTCTGCACCACCGATATAGGCGAACACGCCGTCCTTAACAAGCGCTGCTTTTGCAGTGGGCCTCTTTTCATCCATAGTGATGATGTTGCCGAGAATAATTGTCTGTTTCATCTGTAAAACCTCCTCATATCTCATTATACATTTATTTCACCCTCAAGAAAAACAAGTAAAGCAGAATTATAAGCAAGCAGAGCATGAAAAGCCCCAGATTATTTGCCACACTGTCGTTTACATAAGGCTACAGGACTTCGGGAATGGCCTTGGTTAAATAATAATTTACCATCGCTTTTAGAGCCTTTTGCCGGAGAAATATATTTCACCTGGTCCCAGATTGCTGAAGCCGTCATGCTCCGCTGTGAGCAGATCCGTATCAAATACAAGAAAGTCTGCGTCCTTGCCAGCCTCGATGGAGCCCTTGGTATCCTCGATGCCAAGCTGCTTTGCTCCGTTTATGGTATATCCGAGTATCATTTCCTCTATGCTCATCTGCTCGGCTGCAGGCGGATATGCCCCTTTGGTCCTGCTGTGTTCCAAAGCTTTTGTCTTATCAGTAATGTGGCGGGTCATTCCTACCTCCATCCCAAGGTAAGGGCTCCAGTTATCACCGAAGAATACCTCATCACTTGAGAAAGTGACCACAGCTCCGCTGTCCCAAAGGCTCTTGCAGCGATACATGGAAAGTGCCCTCTTCTCCCCCAGCAGCTCGCACCATGCCTTAAAAGGCTCTCCTCCCATGTTTCCCGCATGCCACCACGGTGTGTAATCGGCGAAGACCCCAAGCTTCGCAAATCGGTTAATATCCGCATCATCCTGGATCTCCAGATGGGCACAGGTGACCTTCACATGGTAGTCATCTCCCAGCTCCCTTCTGGCCATTTCCACACCGTCCAGTATCGTACGCGACGCACGCTCACCTACGGCATGTACGTGAAGATCCAGCCCTGCATCGTTAAGGAGCTTTAAGAGCTCTGCAATTCCCTCTTTATCAAAGGTTGTAGCTCCCACCGCACCGGTATCCGCATATGGTGTGACAAGTGCGGCAGTCTGTATCTTTAAGGTGCCGTCCATAAAGATTTTTAATGTATGAACCTTTAAGTGCTCCGTATCAAACTCACGGCGGAAACGCTTTGTCTCTTCTACCGCCTCCTTCATCTTCCCGGGTCTTGTGAGTGCGTAGCATCCGTCTACATAGACCGGAAGCCTTCCTTTTTTATCAAGGTCTCTTAAGTACGCATAGACACGCTCGTGAAGCTCGTTATGCTCCGGATATCCGGCATCAAAGACACAGCTCACTCCAAATCTTACAGAGTCTTTTATCCAGCGGGTTACAGCCGCTTCTATCTGCTCATCCGTAAGGCTCTTCAGATGATCAAAAAGGAACCGCCATGCTGCGGCTTCATATGCATTTCCGGTAACATGACCGTCTTTGCGCACATAATAGCTTAAGCCCGGAACTATATCCGGCGTTTCATCGGTTATCTGATGCTTCTCTAAGATCCTTGAGTTCACCCAGACGCTGTGCGCTTCCGATTCCAATATAAGCAGCTCACTGTCGGGGCATATTGCATCGAGTTCTTCCTTTACAATAGTCTCACCGTTTAAAAGATCCCGTTCCAATTCGAATCTGTACCGGTCAAGTCCGGGATTATCTTTCACATATTCAGCCATGAAATCCATGGCTTCCTTCTTATTTGTACACTCAACATATTTACCGAAATCCGTGTACTCGAATCCGACACCCAGACTTACATGTACGTGACTGTCAATGATACCCGGAATGATAAGCTTTCCGTTAAGATCCGTCACATCACCCTCATAGTCCGAAAGCCCCTCCTCATCTCCCACATAGATGAACTTACCATCCTTCACCGCAAGAGCTG
>JAFPZU010000086.1 GCA_017417105.1 Lachnospiraceae bacterium
CTCCAGCATCTCGGGATTTCCTGCCGCTATTACGACCTTGCCCTTTTCAAGAAGATCCCCCACCTCTCCTACAACCATTTCGCCCTCTAAAGTCTCGGTTATATTCCTGTAGGGGGTTTTTGCCTTTGCCAGCACCTTCTCATCATAGACATCCATATAGGCTTCTACGATGTCTCCTGTTGTCACAAGACCGGACAGCCTGCTGTTATCCGTGATACAGAGGGTAACGACCCCGGCCTCATGCATCATCTCACCGGCTTTTTTAAGGGACAGTTCCTCCGAATCTCCCGAAAGTGTCCTCATCTCCATGTCACGCACCTGGGTTCTTACATCCTTTATATAAAGAGGCGGCTGCATATTAAAGCGCTGCAGCACATACTGCGTCTCCTCGTTTAAGTGTCCGCATCTTGCGGCAATATAATTATCCCCGGTGATCTCCTTCTTAAGCTCTGCGTAGGACAGCGCCGCGCAGACAGAATCCGTATCAGGGTTCTTGTGCCCTACGACAAAAACCGGTCTGTCACTGTTTTCTTTCAACGCAGTATCCTTTCCCATCATTTTCCTCCAAGGTAGCTTTCAACTACTTCCCTGATCCTCTTTTCAGGTTTTATTATGCTTTGCAGCGATCCTCCGGTATTTACGGTGTCTATGATCGCGGCTATGTATCTGTTCATACCTACGGAAGTATAGTATTTCCTTTCAAGAAGCTCCGGCTTCTGATAGATGAGATTTGTAGTAAAGATCCTGTCAAAAAGCCCCTCCTCATAAGCCTTGTCAAATTTTTCAAGGCCATGGGTGAAAAGTCCGAAGGTTGCGAAGATGAATATCCTTTTTGCTCCCCGGCTCTTAAGCTGCCCTGCCACATCTATCATGCTGCCGCCGGAAGATATCATGTCGTCTATAACGACAATATCCTTTCCCTCAACCGACTCTCCGCAGAAATCGTGGGCCACTATGGGGTTTATCCCGTTCTCTATCCGCCCGTAGTCCCGTCTTTTATAAAACATCCCTATATTCACGCCGAAGAGCGTTGCCATGAAGACCACCCTCTCCGTAGCCCCCTCATCCGGTGCCACAAACATAAGATGGTCGCTGTCGATCACTATATCCTCGTATTCCGTTAATAAACTCTGGGTAAACTGCAATGAAGGCGAAGCATTTTCAAGACCGCTTAAGGGATTCACGTTCTGCATCCTGGGATCATGGGCATCAAAGGTTATCACCCCATGTACTCCCATGGTCTCAAGCTCTCTCAGCATCAGAGCGCAGTCAAGAGACTCCCGCATGGTCTTTCTGTGCTGCCTGCTCTCATAGAGAAAGGGCATCACAACGGTAAGCCTTGCTGCCTTGCCGTTACAGGCAGCTATGATCCTTTTAAGATCCTGATAGTGATCATCCGGAGACATCCTGTTAGGTGCCCCGTCCATTTTGTAAGTAAGAGAATTATTACAGACATCGACAAGGATGTAGATATCCCTGTCCCTTACAGACTCCTTTATTATTCCTTTTCCCTCGCCGCTTCCGAATCTGGGGCACTCGCAGGGAATAAGAAAGTGCTCCCCTCCCCTCCATTCGGACAATACCTCATCAACATGACGCCCCATTCCTTCAGCCGATTCAAGCGCGATTATCCCCGGCTTTTCCTTAAGAGAAACTCCCATACCACACCCCCTTATAATTTGATTAATGAAATACCCTTCAAGTTTTAATCCTCAAATATTTTATCATACTCAAAACCCGTATAGAACTCCCATACTTTATCGCAGTATTCCCCGTAATTCTCTCTTGTAAGCTCATGCTCACCCTTTTTTATGGACTGCAGTATGTATGAGTTCACCTCTTCTCTGTAGTGGTTTACATCCTTGTAATTATTTAGATCAGTTATAAGATCAAAATCATCATAGAAGCTGAAAAGCCTTACATTCTCACATTCAAGCAGCTCTTCTATGGCCTTCCTCTCCCATAAGAGATGATTTTTAAGCGTCCCTTCCCTGTAAAAGCCGTCAAACATCAGAATGCTCGAGGGCGTAAAGAAAAGCAGGAATCCGGTATCGGGATTTTCCGATACCGTATCTATGACATTCTGCCTTAAGTTCCTGTCATCAAAAGGAATAATATCCGCTTCAGGCTTAAGCTCGCCCCTTACATACTGCTTAAGCACTGCTTCCTTTCCGAAGGTCATCCTGTCGTTCCAGTTTTCATATTCATCAAAGGTGGTGGTCTTACCTCCCCTTAAGGTATAAAGGATCACATTCTCAAAGGTTCCGAAAGCAAATATCTCCTTGTTGAAGATGTACTCCGCATCATTTAAGATATCATCATCATAAAGATAAGTGGGATAGTCATCAGACATCATTTCATCGGGGTCAGCCGCCATTATCCCGTAATCAAGTCCCCTTAACACGGTCTTTATACCGGAATGTCTTGCAAAGGCCCTTTTAAGCTGCTCATCTGTTTCCTTATAGGAAGCCCCGGATAGCGGCACCTTTACAGAGTTCACACCAAAAAGCTCATCAAACTCCGAGGATTTGAAATTCTGCGTCATGCTGGTTCCCGTTATGATGCTGTCATAATCAAAATGTCTTAATATACCGTCGTTCAGATACCGCTCATCTCTGTCCGTCATGCGGTACCCCAAAGCTTTAAGCGGCTTATGAAAATGAAAGAAGGGGTCAATAACAACTGTCAGCCCTCCGAAGACAAGCAACAGAATAATAAAAGTCGTTATAAATCCTATACACCATCTCCTCATAATATAATACCCCTATTAATCCCGTCCTTCTACGGTTCCCTTTCTGCCGGGATCACTTGAATCAGAAATTAAAATACAAAAACGTAGTCATGCCGCCAAAGGAGAAAAGGCACCAGCATAGCAGAGCCGCAAGCCAGACAAAGGCTGCCTTTCTTTTCACGCTTTTTTCAGCTATATGCCTGGCATTCGGCATCCCGAATATAATAATAAAACCCGTTGCGATAAAGATAACGGTTGGTACAGAAAGAGGTATGACACCGGTCAGCCCGTTATACTGCATAAGCTTCTTTATCAGTGAAGAGTAATATCCTGAGACTCCCTCAATGCTTCCGAAGTCAAGCCTTAAAATGCACTTTATCATCCTGATCCCGTCATTTATGCTGTCAGCCCTGAAGAATACCCAGGCAAAGCTTACGAATACAAAGGTAAGGATCCTCCTGATAACAGCCGGTATTTTCTTTATTCCCTCCCAAAACAGGCTTTCGATTATCATCATAAACCCGTGCATGACTCCCCAAAGTATAAAGGTCCATCCCGCCCCATGCCAGAGACCGCTTAAGAAGAAAACTATAAAGGTATTGATGCAGGTTCTTACCTTTCCCTTTCTGCTGCCTCCAAGAGGGAAATATACATACTTCCTGAAAAAGGCCGTTAAGGTCATGTGCCACCGTCTCCAGAAATCATGTATCGAATCCGCCTTATAGGGAGAATCAAAATTCACCGGAAGGTCTGTCATAAGCATCCAGCCAAGCCCTATGGCCATGTCGCTGTAACCGCTGAAATCAAAATAGATCTGGAAGGTATAGGAGATCACGGCAATTAGCGCCGTCGAGGAATTCATGAAATCTATCCCCGAAAAACAAAGATTTACCACAGTCCCGAAGGCATCCGCCAGAAGCACCTTCTTTGCAAGCCCTAAAGAAAAGAGAGCAAGCCCCTTTGCCATCTTCTCCCAGTCTATCCGCTTCCTTGCAGGATCCGTAAGCTGTGGAACAAGAGTATCATGCGTTACGATAGGTCCCGCCACAAGCTGGGGAAAAAACGCCACGTAGGAGGCATACTCCAAAAGTCCGTATACCGGCATCTTTCCTGCATCCGACTGATACACATCGGCAAGAAACGATATCTGCTGAAAAGTAAAAAAGCTGATGCCAAGAGGCAGCAGGATATTTTTCATGGGATGATCGAGCTTAAAAAGTGTATTTATGTTCTTTATGAAAAAATCGGTGTACTTGAAATATCCCAAAGCCCCCAGATTCATCAAAACTCCCAGGATGAACAAAGACTTAAAGACCTTGCTCCCCCGCGGCCTTAAATAAACCATGGCTTTGTATACAATAAAATTTACCCCTATGCTTAAAAGTATCAGAAGCAGATACCAAGGATTAAAATACCCGTAAAACCAGAGCGACATCCCCAAAAGAAAAAAAAGCCCGGTCCGGTAAAATTCAAATCTATTCAGGAGATGGTATCCGGTAAGGCACAGAGGTAAAAATATCAGTATGAAAATATATGAATTAAAAAGCATCTGTCAATCCCTGCATCTTTGTACGGAATCGCCTTTCACCAACGTACTCGGTATCTTTATGATTTTTCCTTTATCTGTAGAATTATCAGAAAGCCTGTCAAGGAGAAGATTCACGGAAAGCTCCCCTATCTGAGATAACGGCAGCGCCATGGTAGCAAGAGACGGAGAGAAAAAATCCGAAATATCCTGCTTATCATATCCCATGACGGAAAAATCCCTTCCTACCTTGATCCTTCTGTCATAAAGATAGATATATACCCCTCCCGCCATACGGTCCGCCATGCAAAAAACAGACGTTATATTTTTGTCAATGAGCTTAGGCATGCTGTTATAGCCGTCAACTCTTTGCCAGCCCGCATAAACAACAAGCTCCGGGTCATATTTAATCCCGGCCTCCGCAAGAGCTTTTTTCGCCCCTTCAAGCCGTAATATCGTATGAAGATTATCCGCAAGCCCGGCTACTATGCCGATCCTTCTGTGTCCGTTATCGATAAGGTTTTTCACCGCTTCATAGCCTGAACTTACCTCATCTATCACCACGGACGTAATATCGGGATTATGCTCTATGGAATACGACATTATCACGGGAACTCTGTAGTTTTCGGGAACTATATGGACATTTCTCATATGCGCCCCCACATAGATAACCCCGTCCACCATATGAGCCGCAAACTCCCTGAAAGCGGGCTCTGAAACGGAAAGAACCATGGATTCATCATTAAACCAGCTGTCACTCCATCTGGAATAAAGCCGCAGATTCTTAATTACCGTCTGCATTCCGGCATCTTCAAGATGGTGCACTATACTCTCAACGATAGGCGGAACGGTAAACTGACAGATGTCCTCCACGATGACACCGATAAGACCCGATCGTCTGCTCCTTAAGCCTTTGGCCACGTTGTTCGGCGTATACCCAAGTCTTTCCACAGCCTCCATGACCCTTTTTTCGGTCTCTTCTCCGGCCTTCTTTTTTCCGTTTACGATATTAGATACGGTCGCTATTGAAACGCCGCACTCTCTGGCAATGTCTCTGATCGTTACCATTCAAATGGCTTTCCCTACCCCTAAGGAATCCAAACACTATGATTCATCAGCGTATCAGCTGCGCGATAAATCAATTATTGTTCTCCATAAAACGCATATGCGTTGCCTGTCTCGCTTTTACATCCATACATAAGCGAATCAGCCTTTTCATAGAGTGTTGAAAAATCCTCCTCTGATTCCACGAGTACAGCTCCAAGGCTTATGGAAATATGATGCCCGTTTAACTGTTCGATGTCAAGCTTTTCAATGTTTTTAAGGAATCGCTCTATGACCATTCTTCCTATATCCTTATCCTTTATATCCGAGGCAAATACGACAAATTCGTCTCCTCCAAGCCTTATCAGAATATCGGATGTCCTGAAGGTCTTTTTCATAACATCAGCTATTCCCGTAAGCACCAGATCCCCTGCCGCATGACCGAAATTATCGTTTACGTACTTGAATTTATCCACATCAAACAGACAGAACATCCCCGGCATCTTTGATGCCAGAGCGCTCCCTACTCTTCTCTCTCCGCTCCGCCTGTTACAGATACCGGTAAGACCGTCCGTCTCCGACAGCAGCATGAGATGATCCTCCAGCTTCTTTCTGTCGGTTATGTTCATCAGGGAGAAGATTATTACACTGTCACCGTTTGAAAGGGTAACGTAATTTGCATGAGCCAGGATGTATATGTGGTTTTCTCCGCTCTGCCTTACCTCAACATCAAAGGCCGCCTCCTGCTTTGTCCTTATTATATTATCCAGCTGCTCCCTTACATGGATCCTTTCATCGTCATCCAGCTTCTGCCAGATATCTGAAGTAGATATCATTTTTTCGGTACCGGAAGCGAAGCCTAAAAGGGACAGCGCCATATCGTTTATAAGAACGATCTCCTTCGTATCCTCCTTTATGATAAGCGTTCCGACTGTCTGTACCTTGAGCATCTCCAGAAACAGTTCATACTGGTTTTCCAGCACGCTGTGAAGCTCATTTACGGCAACCGAGATATTGCCGAACTCATCCTCCCTTGTAAGATAAGGATCAAGTGAACTGTCATGGGAATAATCGCTTGCCTTAAGACGCTCTATCACCTTGTTTATGGCTCTTAGCGGTTTCATCTGCCTGTCTATGCTCACGACACAGATCAGTATCATGAAGATCGTAACTATGATAAGAATAATAAGAACACGGATCCTTACAGAATTTACAACCCCGAAGACCCCCTTTGTCGTATCCGTGACAATAAACACCCAGTCCCTGTCAGCCATGTAATGGCACGAAGCAACTATACTGGAATCGGAAAAGCTGTAATCTCCCCTTTTTGCGGTCTTTGCGACGGCATCAAGGAGGGTATCATCTATACACTCCTTTCCCACCATACCGGGATCGTCGTTAAAGATATAAACATGGTTATTTGCGTTAATAAGAGAATATCCGATAGACTGCCCTGATTCCTCGTTAAGGATATCAAGTCTCTTTGCAAGATCCACCGTTCTGAAAGCACATCCTGCAAAGCCTATGGCCTCTCCGCTCTCGTCAAACACCGGAGCATATACCGGGATAACCATCTCCTTCGTTACGGGCGCAAGCACTATGCCGGTGCAGAAGGGTTTCCCCGCCTCTCTTATCATATTCTCCAGTTCTTTCGCGGAATCGTGATCCCTGAAGGTCTGATCCATGGAATCGGGGTTGATATGCGCAAGCACGTAGGTATCCCACTCGGCAACATACAGACCTTCAAGGTAATCATAGTCTGTAGCGCACCGCAGGGTATATTCTCTTATTTCCCTTAAAGCCTCAGGATCCTCCGGATTTTGCAGAACCCTTATCGCCTCCTCCGATCTGCTGTAGCTTTCAAGGAAATCAATGCAGCCGTCTATGTAAGTTTCCACAAGACCTGACCGGTCTCTTGCTATGACGTTCATATCCTTGATGGCATTGTCTCTCAGGGTTGAAGAAAGACTGTAATTCATGATAAAAAAAAGAACCACCATGGAAACGACAAGGGCGGTACCTATGAACAGGGCTGTCTTTATACTGACTCTTTTTTGCATATCTTACCAGGTCTCCGGTTATCACGTAAATCCGCCGCAGGCTCAGCTCCAAACGGATTTCTAAAACGTTTAATCAATTAATGATATTTCATTTCTTTTACAGTGTCAACTATGATAAAATAGGTTGATTGCTTGATACAATGTCTTGGCACCTACTCTGTGTTAACCGACACTTAGTTGTTTTTACAGGAAGACCCTTGATAATGCAGGATAGTACGATCTTTGAATACGACAACATAAGACGAAACGCCGAGCGGGACATCATAAAGCTCTACAGGAAGGATCTGTGGTCTAAGTTTACCCGGGCGGTGAATGAATACAGGCTGATCCTTCCGGGGGATAAGATCGCGGTCTGCATCTCGGGAGGCAAGGACTCCTTTTTGATGGCAAAGCTCTTTCAGGAGCTTTTAGCTCACGGAGAACGAAATTTTGAAGCGGTTTTCCTTACCATGGATCCGGGTTATAATGCTGAGAACAGGGATCTTATCAGAGAAAATGCCCTGAAACTGGGTATAGATCTGACCCGCTTTGAAAGCAGTATCTTTGAGATCACGGACAGAATAGAGGGTTCTCCCTGCTACCCCTGCGCCAGGATGCGCCGCGGAGCGCTCTATTCCCACGCAAAGGAGCTTGGGTGCAACAAGATAGCCTTGGGGCACCACTATGATGATGTGATAGAGACGATTTTGATGGGAATGCTCTACGGCGGCCAGATCCAGACCATGATGCCCAAGCTTCACTCTGTTAACTTCCCCGGCATGGAGCTTATCCGCCCTCTCTATCTCATAAGGGAGGAAAGCATAAAGAAATGGGCTGCAAGAAACGACCTTCACTTCATCCGCTGCGCCTGCCGCCTCACGGAAAACGCCGATGACATAAGAGGCTCCATGGACAGCAAAAGAGCGGAGATAAAAGAGCTTATAAAAAAACTTCATGATACAAATCAGTATACGGAAGCGAATATATTCAAAAGCGTGGAAAACGTCAATCTTTCAACGATAATAGCCTACAAGAAGGACGGACAGGTACATCACTTCCTTGACGGTTACGATAAAGAAGCCGATAACAGGCCTTAAACGATAAAAAGAATCATGAATATCTACACCGGAGAAGAAAACTTCAAAAGAATAAAGGACAACATAGTCTTTGAGCTCATAAGCTTCAAAAACAATGCCTCTGCCCTGGGAAGCAGCATCTACGAGCCGGTCTTTGACCTGGCAAAGGTTTACATAATCCTGACCTTTGATAAGGGAAAACTCCCCGCCGTAACGATGATAGACGAAAAAATGCTCTCAAGCTGGGGCATAACAAGAGAAGAATTAAAACGCCTGGCGGATATCAACTCCGAAAGGCTCATGCCCCGGAGGATTGAGCTCCTGAAGGGTTTATTCCGCAGAAACGCCGACCTTGATATCTATATATGTTCCAATCCCATGCAGTATTTGGGAGCGGGTGTTATGGTATACAGAAGCCGTCCGATACAGGACTTTGCGCGCAAAAAGAAAATGAATGTCCTGATAATCCCAAGCTCCATACATGAACTTCTCCTTGTTGAGGCAAAGGATTATATCGGTATCGACAGATTAAAGGACGTGATGCAGGAATTCAACGAAAAGACCAATAAGCACTCCGAGGTGCTTTCCTCGAATATTTACAGATACATGCTGAAAAACAAGGATATCGAAATGATGGCCTCCTATAAGACCATGTTCCGCGACTACTACGCCTAAGCAGGATTCAGAACCTTACCATCCTTCTCATTAACTTCTCGCCGTTCCGGTCAAACCAGCGGATGCTCTCCTTATAATCCGGAAGAACCTTCGCCACTTCCTCCCAGAACCGCTTTGAATGGTTCATTTCCTTCCTGTGACAGAGCTCATGAACCACCACATAATCTCGTTCTCTTTCGGGTGCCAGCATCAAAAGGCAGTTAAAATTAAGATTCCCCTTTGAGGAACAGCTTCCCCACCGGCTTTTCTGATTCCTTATAGTGATCCTGCCGTAGCTGACCCCAACGATCGGTGCAAAGCGCCGTACCCTCTCAGGGATATCCTTCATGGCTTCTTCGGCGAGGCTTCTTATCTCCTCCATGGAAAGCTTCGGGATATCTTCAGTCTCCCTGACCCTCTTCTTTACTATCTCACGGTGCTTTTTTATCCAGTCCTTGCTGTCTTCAAGAAACTTTGCTATATCCCGGTCCGATGCGTAAAAAGGAGCCTTTATCAGAACCGAAAGATCCGGCTCTATCTGTATCGATAAGGTCTTTCTCCTGCTCCGTTTTATATAGAACTTTATATCTTCCCTCTCAGCTTCCACCGGATTTTACCTTCTTCCACATATCGCTGTAGAGGGTATCTCCGTCTTCTCCGAGATATACATAGGTGCTGCATCTTTTCAGGACATCCTCCCCGGGGTATGCCACCTCGGAGTTTCTTATATCCTCTTCCTCTATCATTTCCCTCGCCGCGGTATTGGGAGTGGAATAAGTGATAAAATCAAAATTCATGAGGGCTATATCGGGTCTGCAGAGGAAATCTATCCATTTCATCGCAGCCTCGGGATTTCTGGCATGCTTTGTTACTACCCAGGCATCTATCCAGACGTTTGACCCCTCCTCGGGCACACAGTATTCAAGGTTTTTATTCTCCCTCTGGGTATATATCACCTCTCCGGAATAAATAACCGCAAGAGCCGCCTCTTCCCCTATCATCTTGTCTCTTGCCTGATCAATGACATAGGCCTGCACCAGAGGCCTCTGGGCAATAAGATCATCCGCCGCCTCTTTAAGCTCTTCAGGATCGGTGGTATTTATGGAATAACCCCGTCTTGCAAGCGCCACCATGAAGGCATCCCTTATGGAGTCCTGCATGAGTATCTGTCCCGAATACTTCTCATCCCAGAGGATATCCCAGCTTTTTACGGGTTCTTTAACCATATTCCTGTTGTAAAGTATCCCCACTGTCCCCCAGGTATAGGGTACCGAGTATTTATTCCCCGGATCAAAGGCCTCCGAAGATCTTAAATACTGCTCCCCGATATACTTTCTGTTCGGTATCTCATTAAGATCAAGCTCTCTCAGCATATCCTTGCTTATAAGCTTTGCTATCATGTAATCAGAGGGGCAGATAACGTCGTAGGCGGCATCATTCTGCACCATCTTGGCATACATGATCTCCAGGGTCTCGAATTCGTCATATATGACATCGATCCCGGTCTCTTCTTCAAACATCTCTATGACCTCAGGATCTATGTACTCTCCCGCGTTATACACAAAAAGCTGGTTTTTCTTTCTGGCAAAGACTCCGCCGAAGTACATGGCAAGAAGCACTATACATGCGCTCAAAACTGCAAAAACCGCCACATGCTTTCTGGTAAGCCTTCTCTCCATCCTGAAAAGCGCGATCTTTTTTTCACTGATCTGTCTGTTCTTAAAACCCGCGGAAGCAAGGAGCAGCACGATGACCACTACGAAAATTATGGAAGAAAGCGCATATATCTCCGGCTGTATGCCTCGTTTCACTTCGTTATAGATCTTGGTGGACAGGGTGTCAAAGCCGGATCCCTTGGTGAAATAGGTTATTATGAAATCATCGATAGACATCGTAAAGGCCATAAGGGCTCCCGACAGTACGGCAGGCATAAGATCCGGCAGTACGGTCTTTCTGAAAGCATACAAAGGCTTTGCTCCCAGATCCATGGCGGCTTCATACACATTCGGATTAATGGTCTTCATCCTCGGCATAACGGCAAGCATGACATAGGGTATATTAAACGTTATGTGAGCAAGAAGCACCGTGACAAAACCCGTCTCAAAGTGAAGCACCTTAAAGAGCAACATAAGTGATATGCCGGTTACGATATCGGCGTTTATCATGGGGATATTGGTTATTCCCATTATTATGGTCCTGCTGCGCCTTTTAAGTCCCATAAGCCCCACGCAGGTCAGCGTCCCTATAATAGTGGCTGCTATGGTTGATACAAGGGCTATTATAAGGGTATTTGCCAGAGCATTTATTATCTTATCGTCCTGGAAGAGCCTGATATACCAGTTAAAGGTGAAACCGCCCCATCTGGCTCTTGACTTGCTCCCGTTAAAGGAGAGAACGATAAGGGTAGCTATAGGGGCATACATAAAGATGAAGATGATCCCCATATAGATCTTTTCTATCTTTGATCTCATCTGTCCTCACCCTTGCTGTCTGACACGGCAGATACCACCATATTTATGACTATGAAGACCATAAGGACTATGGAAAGCCCGGCTCCAAGATTCCAGTTATAAGAAAGCGTGAATTCCTGCTCGATTATATTACCGATAAGGAGTATCTTTGACCCTCCAAGCATTGTCGAGATGGCAAAGGTCGTAAGCGCCGGTATGAAGACCATGGTAATCCCCGATATGATCCCGGGAACAGTAAGCGGGAGCGTTACCTTGAAAAAGGTCTGAAAAGCGTCGGCTCCCAGATCCCTGGCGGCATTTATAACGTTTTCATCTATCCTCGACAGGGAATTATAGATCGGAAGTATCATAAAAGGCAGGAAGTTATATACCATGCCTATCACTATGGCCCCCGGTGTATTTATTACGTTTATCCCCGGAAGATGGAGATATTCCAGGATCCCGTTTACAACGCCCTTATTCTCAAGGAGCGTCATCCAGGCAAGAGTCCTTAAAAGAAAGTTCATCCACATTGGAAGTATAAAAAGGGTCGTCACTATCCCCTGACTTGAAAGCCTGTTCTTTGCAAGGATCATCCCCAAAGGATAGGCAAGGAAAAAGCAGATCACGGTGCTTATTACGGAAAGAATGAGCGCCAGTATCAAAGACCTGAAATGTACGGGCTCCGCAATGGCTGTAATATTTGAAAGAGTGAAGCTTCCTCCCTCATCCGTCAGTCCGTAAAACAGGATCATCATGAGGGGGACGATAATAAAAACAAGGCACCAGGCTATATATGGAGATGTAAGCAGCCTTGAAGTCTTCTTACTGTTACCCATCGATCACAAGAACCTCCTCGTCCTCGGATTCAGGCCTGTTCATAACCTGGATATTGAAGGGATCCACTTTTATGTCAACCCGGGTTCCGGTTTCAAAAAGCCTGGTGGAATGCACAAGCCATTCAAATCCCCCCGCCTGTACCTCCATTTCGTAGTGCACCCCTTTGAAGATGGCATTGGTTACTTCTCCCGCAAGAGTTCCCTCTCCTCTTGGCACAAGCTCGACATCTTCAGGTCTTATGACCACATCAACGGGCTTATTCTCCCCGAAGTCCTTATCCACACACACAAAATCCGTATCCAGGATATTTACAAGCTCATCCCTCACCATAGTTGCATGGATTATGTTGGAATCTCCTATAAAGTCTGCAACAAAGGCGTTCTCAGGCTCGTTATAGATATCCTCCGGAGAACCCTCCTGCTGGATATAGCCCTGGTTCATGACCACTATGTGATCCGACATGGTAAGGGCTTCCTCCTGGTCATGGGTAACATATATGAAAGTAATACCAAGTTCATTTTTGAGGCGGATAAGCTCGTACTGCATATCCTGCCTGAGCTTTAAGTCCAAAGCTCCAAGGGGCTCGTCAAGAAGCAGAACCTTGGGCTCATTAACTATAGCCCTCGCTATGGCTACCCTCTGCTGCTGCCCTCCGGATAAGGAGTCAGGCATGCGGTGCTCATAGCCTTCAAGGTTCACAAGCTTAAGCGCATACTTTATCTTGTCTTCTATATACTCTCTTGATTTATTCTTGATCTTAAGGCCGAAAGCGATGTTCTCGGCGATATCCATATGCGTAAAGAGCGCATACTTCTGAAAGACGGTATTTAAGGCTCTTTTGTTAGGGGCAAGAGCCGTTATGTCCATGCCGTCAAAGAAAACCCTTCCTTTGTCAGGTCTTTCAAAGCCGCCTATGATGCGAAGCGTGGTAGTCTTGCCGCAGCCTGAGGGGCCGAGCAGTGTTACAAACTCATTTTCGTGTATCGTAAGATTAAGATCATCGAGGATCATCTCCCCGTCGAATGATTTCGTTATATTCTCAAGCCTTATAAGTTCCTTGCTCAATTCCCGTCATATCCCCTTTTACTTTTCTTTATGGTCAGGATCAGTCGTAGTCTATTGCGCGTTCCACGTCTTCTGCCAGTTTTTTGATATATGCTTCAAGCTCGGCTCTAAGCTCCGGTCTTCTTAATCCGAATTCAATCCCTGCCTGCAAAAAACCGGTCTTTGACCCACAGTCATATCTGTGTCCCATGAAGTCATAGGCATAGACTGCCTTTTCCTTTGCCATCCTCTTTAAGGAATCAGTAAGCTGGATCTCTCCTCCCGCTCCCCTTTCCTGATTCTCAAGATAGTTAAATACATCCGGAGTCAGGATGTATCTTCCAAGTATGGCAACATCTGAGGGCGCCTCCTCTACTGGAGGCTTCTCCACCAGATCCTTAACCTTATAGACCCTGTCATCCACTGACTTTCCGTCTACTATGCCGTACTGATAAGTCACCTCGTGTGCTACGGTCTGCACCCCGACAACAGTGGCATTGTACTCATTATATATATCCATCATCTGCTTTATGGCAGGAGTCTTTGCTACTACCACGTCATCTCCCAGAAGCACGGCAAAGGGCTCGTTTCCTATGAATTTCTGGGCGCAGAGCACCGCGTGGCCAAGACCCAAAGGCTTCTTCTGCCTTATGAAATAAATATTAGCCATATCCGAGATGGATTTAACCATCTTAAGCTCTTCGCTTTTCTGATGCTTCTCAAGCTCGAGTTCAAGCTCTATGGATCTGTCAAAATGATCCTCTATGGAGCCTTTATTCCGCCCGTTTACGATGACGATATCTTCGATGCCGCTTTGTACCGCTTCTTCTATGATGTACTGTATGGTGGGCTTATCCACTATCGGAAGCATTTCCTTCGGCTGCGCCTTTGTCGCAGGAAGAAACCTTGTCCCAAGACCCGCTGCCGGTATTATCGCTTTCTTTATCTTCATGTTCTATGCTCCAACCTGACTCTTTAATATCTCGACTGCCTTTGCTTTTGCCTCTTCAAGCCCTGCTGCATTTTTGCCTCCGGCCTGAGCCATATTAGGTCTTCCGCCTCCGCCGCCGCCGACGCATTTTGCAACTTCCCTTATCATGTTTCCTGCATGGGCTCCCTTTGCAATTGCTCCCTCTGTTGCGGATATGACAACATTTACCTTGTCAGAAACAACCGAAAGCAGCACCACTACTCCCTCTGAAAGCTTTGTCTTAAGCTCATCCGAAAGATCTCTTAACCCGTTCATGTCAACGCCCCCGGGATCTGCAATAAGAAGCTTAACCCCGCCAATCTCCTGCACGTTGTCCATTACATTTCCAAGGGCGTCCTTGGCAGCCTTTGCCTTAAGGGATTCATTTTCAGATTTTAGCTCTTTAATCTCTTTCATGAGCTTTTCTATATGGGAAGAAAGCTCCTGAGGAGTTGACTTTGCAGTCTTTGCAGCGTTATTTAAGGTATCTTCAACCCCCTCGTAATAAGAAATAACGTTACTTCCCGTAACAGCCTCTATACGGCGTACTCCGGCAGCTATGCCGGATTCCGAAAGGATCTTAAAAAAGCCTATATCCGAGGTATTCTTCACTTGGGTTCCGCCGCAAAGCTCTACGGACCAGTCTCCCATATTAACGACTCTTACATCTTCCCCGTATTTTTCGCCGAAAAGCGCCATTGCTCCGGTCTTTTTCGCCTCTTCAAGGGACATTACCTTTGTATTAACCTTAAGGTCTTCCTGTATCTTTTCGTTAACGAGCTTCTCAGCCTTCTTTATCTCCTCCGCTGTCATAGCCGATGAATAACTGAAGTCGAATCTTGTACGAAGCTCATCCTGATAGGAGCCCTGCTGTTCCACTCCCTCTCCCAGAACAGACCTTAATGCCTGCTGGAGAAGATGGGTAGCGGAATGGTTCCTGCAGGTGTTCATCCTGTACATCCTGTCCACTTCAAAGGTGGCGGTATCTGAAACCTTAAACTCGCCGCTCCTTACGACTCCCACGTGTCCTATACGGTCTCCCGGCAGCTTAACGGTCTCAAGAACCTCAAACTCCGCATCGTCTTTAACTATCCTTCCTTTATCCCCCTTCTGTCCGCCCATGGTGGCATAGAACGGGGTTTTTCCGGTTATAACGGTTCCCTCCATGCCCTGGGTCAGTATGTCTGTAAGGGCGCTGCCGTCAGATATTGCAAGTATCTCACCCTTTTCCGTAAGGGTGTCGTAGCCCGTAAATTCGCTCTTTATCTTCTCATCAAGTCCGTCATAGACGGAAAGATTATTGGTAAGCTCAGCAGAAAAGCTCTGATTCTCTCTCGCCTTCCTCTTCTGCTCCTCCATGGCTTTTTCAAAGCCTTCCTCGTCAACGGTTAATCCCTTCTCTCCTGCTATCTCCAGGGTAAGCTCCAGAGGAAATCCGAAGGTATCGTAGAGATAGAATGCAGATCTTCCGTCGATAGCACTCTCCCCATCCTTCTTCTTTCTCTCAAGGATCTTCTCCATCTCCTTCATGCCGTTTTCAAGGGCGCTCTCAAACCTTATGAGCTCGTTTCGAAGCTCCAGGAGTATCGCTGCCCTGTTATCCTTTAACCTGGGATAGCTTTCACCGTAGACCTTCTGCATGAAGATGACCGCTATATCCACCAGGTTTTCCTTCTTGAAGCCAAGAAGCCTCCCGTGCCTTACGGCTCTCCTTATAAGCCTCCTGAGCACATATCCCGCTCCCGCGTTTGAGGGAATAAGATGCGCTTCGTCGCCTATGAGCATAACAGCTGTTCTCATATGATCGGCGATTATCCTCATGGATCTTGTCTTTTCCTCATCCTCGCCGTATTTAAGCCCGGTATTCTTTTCGATATACTCCATTACCGGAATAAAAAGATCCGTTTTATAAACATCCTTTGTGCCGTTGAGGAAAGCAAGGATCCTCTCAAGCCCCCAGCCGGTATCTACATTCTTCTGCTTAAGAGGCGTAAGGCTTCCGTCCTTGTGCTTTTCGTACTGCATGAAGACGTCGTTTCCAAGCTCCGTATATTTACCGCAGTCACAGCCTGGACCGCAGTCCGGTCCGCAATCCGGTACATCCGCAATATAGAACATCTCACTGTCGGGACCGCAGGGACCGTATTCAAGTCCCCACCAGTTGTCCTTTGCAGGAAGATAGTAGATATTCTCCTTCTTAAAGCCTGATTCTATGCGATACTTTGCGCCTTCCTCGTCTCTCGGAGCATTCTCATCCCCCGCAAAGACCGTAGCAGCCAGATGATCGGCATCAAACCCGAAGACCTCCGTTAAAAGCTCGTAGCTCCACTGGCACCGCTCTTTTTTGAAATAATCCCCAAGGCTCCAGCTTCCAAGCATCTCAAAGAAGGTCACATGGCTCTTATCGCCGACGGAATCTATATCATTTGTCCTGACACAGCCCTGCACGTTGCAAAGCCTCGTTCCCTTCGGGTGCTTCTGCCCCAGAAGATAAGGCATAAGAGGCTGCATGCCCGCCACATTGAAGAGCACTCCCGTCGAACCGTCGGACACAAGGGATACCGCCCCTACATCAACGTGTCCTCTGGCTTCGTAAAACTCCTTCCAGGCCTTCCTTAATTCATCGGATGTAAACTGTTTCATCTTACTGTCTCCCTCTATGATGACGTCTGTTTTTATTACTCGTTTTGATACGTGTTAAGGAAACACGTATCAAAATCCTTCGGACGGGATGCTTCGCATCCTGCGAAATACGGATTTGAAACACCTGATGTGTTTCAAATCCTAAAAATCAAACCTTCCTCTGAAGTATTCCTCCAGTTTATCTATCTGAACCCTCTCCTGCTCCATGCTGTCACGGTCTCTTACGGTAACCGCGTTATCAGTCTCGGAATCAAAGTCATAGGTTATGCAGTAAGGGGTTCCTATCTCATCCTGTCTGCGGTATCTCTTGCCTATGGCGCCTCTTTCGTCAAATTCACAGTTATAATGCTTTGAAAGGATATCGTATACCTTCTCCGCCCCCTCGTTAAGCTTCTTTGAAAGAGGAAGCACGCCGATCTTTACGGGAGCAAGCGCCGGATGGAAATGAAGCACGGTCCTGACATCTCCGCCCTCCAGGGTCTCCTCGTCGTAGGCTTCGCAAAGAAACGCAAGCACCACCCTGTCAGCCCCCAGTGAAGGCTCTATAACATAGGGCAGATACTTCTCATTTGTCGTATCATCAAAGTATGTCATATCCTGACCCGAGGTATTCTGATGCTGTGACAGGTCGTAATCAGTCCTGTCGGCTATGCCCCAGAGCTCTCCCCAGCCGATGGAGGGGAAGAGGTACTCAAGATCCGTTGTAGCCTTTGAATAAAAGGCAAGCTCCTCAGGATCATGATCCCTGGTCTTTATATGATCTTCTGCCATGCCAAGGTCATGCAGGAAATCAATGCAGTACTGCTTCCAGTAAGCAAACCACTCAAGATCCGTTCCGGGCTTGCAGAAAAACTCAAGCTCCATCTGCTCAAATTCCCTGGTCCTGAAGGTGAAGTTACCGGGTGTTATCTCGTTTCTGAAGGACTTTCCTATCTGTCCTATTCCAAAGGGAACCTTCTTCCTTGAGGTTCTCTGGACGTTCTTGAAATTAACGAAGATACCCTGGGCAGTTTCGGGTCTTAAATAAACCACGTTTTTGGCATCCTCCGTAACCCCCTGGAAAGTCTTAAACATCAGGTTGAACTGCCTTATGTCAGTGAAATTATGCTTTCCGCAGGTGGGACAGGGAATGGAATTTTTCTTGATGAAATCCATCATCTCTTCGTTTGACCAGCCGTCAACGGATGACTCTAAGGTAACATCATTCTCCTTTGCCCAGCCCTCTATCACATTATCCGCCCTGAATCTTTCGTGACACTCCTTACAGTCGATAAGGGGATCGGAAAAGCTTCCGATATGCCCCGATGCCACGTAGGTCTGTGTATTCATGAGGATCGCGCAGTCAACGCCCACATTGTATTTATTTCCCGTTACAAATCTTGACCACCAGGCTTTTTTTACGTTATTTTTAAGCTCCACCCCAAGATTTCCGTAATCCCAGGTATTCGCAAGACCTCCGTAGATCTCGGAGCCGGGATAGATGAACCCTCTTCCCTTGCAAAGATTAACGATCTTCTCCATTGAATCAACCATAATTCATTCTCCTCTTTAATAAATAAACTGTTGCTTTCGCGATCAGTAGATCACGAAAGCTATTTCTCCCTCTTCCGTGGTACAATGCGCAAGCTTTGGATTATTCTCGTCTATTACGACGCTGCCGCCGGTATACAGTATCTTCTTCGGACATCTTATATCCATGCTTTCCGAAACTATCACCGCATGGCTGCCTCCCGCCTTCACAGCGCCGCTTTCGAAGCTGACTCCCTGGGACGTTAAGTTATCCATGGTATCCGCATAGAAAACCTCGTCATTAAAGGCTGCCATGGCATCATCGTCCTCATATTTAAGCTTTAAGGTCGCAACCCCGTCGGAAAATTCAAATCCCTCCGTTTCAACCTTGCCTCCGGAGTTTTTGATCTTCTGTTCCACATCCGCCTTAAGGCTTTCTTCATCATAAACCGAAGGATCAAACTCTTCGATTATCGTCTGCCTGATCTCTCCCTTTTTTGTTACCGTTACCGTTGTAACATCAGCATCCGAAACCGTGTTTTCACCGATAACGGTTATTATTTTATGAACCCCGATGCCTATAAGCACCAAAAAGAGCAGAATGATCGAGACGAAAAGGAATCTTGCGACAAATACCGTAGTCCTGGTCTTTCTCTTTCTCTTCTTTTTGACTTTGCTGTAATCTGTGTAGTTTTGCCGGGGCTTTCTGCCCTTTTTTCTCTCCATCTTATTTCAATATCCCAGATCCGACATCACTTCAAGCGATCTGAAATTCCCCTGCATATATCTTTTTCTGTATTCATCGGCTATGCCACAAAGCTCATCCCTTATCTCATCAGTCACCTTAAAGGAATAAAGACTCTTAATATCCGAGGTCTCGATATGATGCATCGCGCTTTTTGTCCCCGGCAAGACGGCTCTCTTTGGAATTCCGGGATATACTCCGTTTTCCATTACCATCTTAAGCTCGAAGACTGCGCGTATCAGCCTGTTGTCTATTCCCCTGGTCTCAAGTGCCTGCAGCGATCTGTATAATAAGAGCAGCACTCCTCTCCCGTCCATATTCTCCCTTACCGAATAGTCGGCAAGATCCGCAAAGTACGATGCATAGCACATCTTCTCCATATCAAGTCTTATATCCTCAAAATAGTTGGATATCTGAACCTGGGAGAGATTATAGGCGCTCTTTCCCGCAAACAGCGAAAATTCTCCGAAAGTAAAAGGCTCCGTCATCCCGATGAACTTTGAGTTCTGTCTTCTTACGCCTCTTGCGAAAACCGTGACCTTGCCGACCTCAGCGGTCAATACGATAAGCCGCTTATCATATTCCTGGTGATCAAAGCCTGATATCACCATACCCGCCGTGGTAATAATGTCATTCAAGGCTTCAGTCCCTGTCGGTATATCCGAGATCCTTAAGCATCATGGCATTCTGCCTCCAGTCCCGTCTCACCTTCACAAAAAGCTTCAGGTTTACATGAGCCTCTATAAGCTCCTCTATATCCTTCCGGCTGTCGCTCCCTATCTTTTTAAGCATCGAGCCGCCTTTTCCGATTATGATCCCCTTATGGGAATCTTTTTCGCAGATAATATCCGCTTCTATATCCACAAGGCCGTCTGCCCTTTCCTTAAAGGATACTATGCTTACCGCTATCCCGTGGGGCACTTCATCCTTTAAGAGCCTTAAGGCCTTTTCCCTTATTATCTCGGCCGTTATATCCCGCTCTGTCTCGTCGGTCACCGTATCCTCATCATAGAGCATGGGGCTTTCCGGAAGCCTCCTGATTATCGCATCCGTAAGAGCGTCTATGTTTATCCCCTTAAGAGCCGATACCGCCAGCGCATCCGCAATATCAAGCACCCGGCCGTAAGCCTCAAATGCTTTTTCAATGCTCTCCTTTTCCACGGTATCGCATTTGTTCACTGCAAGGATCACAGGCTTTCCCGAAGACCTTATCTTTTCTATTATCTGCTGTTCGCCCTTTCCTATGTAAGTTACGGGCTCTACGACAAACAGTATAAGATCCACGTCCGATACGGATTTATACGCCACATTATCCATATATTCGGACAGCCTGTTATGGGGCAGATGGATCCCTGGCGTGTCCACGAAGACTATCTGTCCCCTGTCGTTTGTAAATACGGTAGTAAGCCTTCGCCTTGTGGTCTGGGGCTTGTTTGAAGTTATAGCTATCTTCATCCCCACAAGGTGATTCATAAGCGTCGACTTGCCCACATTGGTGCGTCCGACTATGGCAACGAAACCGCAGCGAAAAGCTTCGCGGGCAGACCGGGCCAATTTGCTTTCGGACAGTCCGCCTGTCAAAGCAGATTATCTACCTTTCTGAATATATCCCTGTTCTCGTCTATCTTTGATTCCGCCCCCAGGGCGACCAGCGTATCGTCATCGCATACGGCGTCAATATAGGCTGCAAGCTCCCTTATCTTCTTTACGTCACAGGCAAGGATCTCATCCCTCTCCTTTGGAATATCCTCAAAGCTTACACCTGACATATAGGCTCCAAGGCTAAAGCGGCCCTCCGCTGAAGGGGGCATGGGCGTATCAAGATCGGATATGGTCCCAATCACAAATTTCGTCATATCCCTCTTTGACACATCAAACTTTCTTACATAATCGGCAGCTCTTTCAAAAACAGCTATCGAATTCTTAAGGTGCGGATCCCTGTAGGTGGAGAAGAACGCAAATCCTGTACGGATAAACGATGCCGAGCACCCATAGGCTCCACCCAGCACCCTTATGTTATTCCACAGGTAATCGTAGCCCAATATGGTACGAAGGACTTTGAGCTCTCCTCTGTAGGGAAGTCCCCGCTTTGCATAATTCCCGGCCTTTGCCACATACTGAACCTGGGAAGCCGTCCTGAAGCCCTCGTTTTTCTTTGTAAGCTCAAAGACAAAATCAGGCTCCTTTGAGCGCTCCGGTGAAAGCTTCTTTATAAACTCCTCTGCAAGAGGCTTAAAAGCATCAACCATTTCGGAAGAACCAGTTATATCAAGAATAAGATTATCCTTATGCAAAAGAATGCCAAGAACTTCCTTAAGCGATGACTTAAGATGAGATACCCTGTCTTCAAAATTCTTCTCAAGATCATCCACAAACCTGTAGAAGTCGATCCCGCTCAGCTTGTCTGCGTAATACTGGGCTTCCGAAATGTATGATAACGCCCTTCCCGCTGCAGTGGTACTGCCTCCGGCTACAAGTGAAGACTGCATTCTGGACCTTATCATCCGGATTATTTCCCGAAGCCTCTTTTCATCAGAGAAGTCGGAGGTAAAGAGCACCTCTTCAGCAAGATCCATAAAGCGCGGGATATTCCCGGTAAAGACCCTTGTCCTTACTTCCAGCTCCTGATCGAAATCTCCTGACGAATCCATAAAAGGATAAGACGCACATATATATGAAATTCCTCCGGTTGCAAGATTTATCTCGGAGCTCAGCTCCTCATAGGTATGCTTCCCGGTATTAACGCTCCCCAGCATCGCCTGCAGGAGTCCTATGCAGGGCACAAGCTTCTCCGGCACGGACTGTGTTGAAAACATAAGCCCGATATAAGCAATACCGTTGGTTTCGATATCATGATGCAAAAGTGTAACATCTGATATTTTATCAATTTTGTTCTTAGGAAGCATAGCCTTCCTGTCAATATCTTCGATCTCCAAAAGCGGTATGGTCTTAAGCTCCTCCTCTGTTGAAGCCTCCTCCTGATATGCCTTAAGCTCCTTTGTCTTTTCGACAATATCCTTTATTTCTTCCGGAGTTAAGCCCGCCCTGAATTTCTGAAGCTTCTTTGCAACGGCTTTCTCTCTCTTTGCGGTAAGTCCCTTCTCGGGCTTCAGCAGAACTACCGAAGAGTGGGGATTATCTATCAGGTATTTCTCTATGAGTTCCTCGAAATATCTGCCTCCCGACTCCACTTCCTTTTTAAGGAAAGCATAGGTGGAGTTCTGTTCAATATGCATGAAAGGATCCGTCTCCTTGTACAGCCAGGAATCAAGCGCCTGCAGGCCATACATAAGACCCTTGGGGTAACGTCCGAAATCCGCCTCCCTGTACCTGAATTCAAAGGTATTGATGCCGGCAAGGAGCGTCTTCTTATTAAGTCCGTTCTTTGAAAGCTCCGTAAGGGTCTTCCTTATGACTCTTAAGAATTTATCCTTGTCTGAAACGTCCGCATGCTTTGCTATTACCGCAAAGTAGGGCTGCAGTATCCCGTTCTCATAAGAGCTTTCTATATCCTGTCCTATCCTTGCATCAAGAAGAGCCTGCTTTAAGGGCGCCCCCGGGCTTTCAAGCAGCGCGTACTGCAAAATTCCAAAGGCTACATAGAGCCTCGGATCAAGATTATCCTTTATTACGCAGTTATAGGAAAGATAAGTATTATGCAGGGTGCTTTCCGCATCGGAAAGTCCGTAGGTCTTTTCAAAATCCACGGTCTTTGTAAAGGAATCCTGCCTTTCAAGATTTGATTTGATCTTGACCGCCTTGTAATTTGAAAGATACTCCCTGTCAAGCCAGGTGAGCCTCTCCACCATATCACAGTCCCCGTAAAGATAGATATAGGAGTTTGAAGGGTGATAATACTTTCTGTGAAGATCAAGGAATTTCTCGTAGGTAAGATCCGGTATCTCCTCAGGATCCCCACCCGATTCAAGCGCATAGGCTGTATCGGGATAAAGAGAAGAAAGGATATAACGGTCAAGGACGTCGTCAGGTGAGGAATAAGCCCCCTTCATCTCGTTATAGACCACGCCGTTGTATTTCAGCTCATCCTTTTCGGACGTCAGCTCATAATGCCAGCCCTCCTGCATGAAGATCTTCTCGTTATCATAGATTGCAGGATGAAGCACGGCATCCATATACACATCGGAAAGATTGGCAAAATCCTTGTCATTCGTACTGGCCACAGGATATACCGTCTTGTCCGGATAAGTCATCGCATTAAGGAAGGTATTCAAAGATCCCTTTGCAAGCTCGATAAAAGGATCCTTCGCCCGGTATTTCTTCGAACCGCAGAGCACGGTATGTTCAAGTATATGCGGTGCTCCTGTGGAATCCTCGGGCGGCGTTCTGAAAGCCACATAGAAGACCTTGTTCCTGTCATCATTGGATATGACAAAGATCCTTGCGCCGCTCTTTACGTGCTGGAGCAGATAGCCCCTTGACTTCAGATCCGGCATCTCCTTTTTCTTCACCACTCTGTACTGCTTCAGATCCTCGATTGTCTTCATTGCTCCTCCTGTTCTTCGGGGAATAAACTCTCCTGCTTCTCCCTTAGCTCAGTATCTTCGTATATCGCTCTGTCCATGGCGTCCATTATAAACTTCCCGACAAAGCTGTCTGCCTCGTCAGGGTCATCAAGTGTTGAAAGCGCCCTGACGGCTGTCATCATTCCAATATTTCCTTCGCCGATGAGATCCTCTGCGGGAACGGCCTGATATCTGTAAAGCATTGCAATATCGACAACGCTCTTTAAGTAATGGTTCGTCAAAAGACTGATCGCTTCGGCATCGTCTTCTTCTATCGCCCGCTTTTTCGCCTCAAGAAGCTCTTCCTCGCTAAGATCCGGCAGCTCAAGAAGCTCATCCAGATAAAATTCCAGGTGTTTTCCTTCTTCTTTCGGAAAGTCCCAATGCCTTAAGGCCTTTCCGTCCCACTCGCCGAACTCTATGCCTATCCCTGAAAGGTATTCTCTTGTAAGCTTATCTTCCCTGTCGTTCATACCGACATTATGGAAGATCTCCTTATATCGCTCCTCGGTTATATGATTGTGTTTTTCATGGGCTGCCCTGACCGCAAGGTCAAGCGCTTCCCTGTACTGCGCTTCTACCATCTCCTATTTCCCGAACTTAACATGGGAGTGGGTGAA
>JAFPZU010000087.1 GCA_017417105.1 Lachnospiraceae bacterium
CGTTTTCCTGAGCGTATAATTCGCCTGCGCTTCCTTTGCCAGCCTCACAAATGAGTAATACGGGATCCCGTACATCTCAGCCCCCTCAAAGTAGGTGATGAAATGACGCTTTCGTCCCTCCATGTACCGTGAGAGATCCGGCAGAACTGCTTTCTTGTTTGCCATGTATTTGTCTCCTTTTTGTCTTTGAGAATTTCTCTTGCCCCTTCACCTGCGCAGGTTGGTATCAGAGCATAAAGAAAAGGCACCTCATCATCCGCTTTATAGCAGATAACGAAGTGCCTGTTGTTACTAAAAAGGCTGTTCCTCTTTAACCTATATTCACTTTTTGACCCGGGACATAGAACCCTGTTTCGGAAATCTGACCACAATTTTTACCACAATCAGCATTTCCGTCAAGAATCCATTGAAACCCTTTATTTTCAAGGCTTCAAGCCATACAGACCCGTCTTTGTCCTTTGCTGCTCTCAGGATCGTTGTAGTTTCGTATCATATGCCCGAAAACCGCTTATCTATGGACTTTTCCGGTTTTCAAAGGACACCATCAATTTGAGATGCTTTTCAGCGTCGGGAAAAACAACACGTCTCTTATCGCCGGGCTGTCGGTCAGGAGCATTACCAACCGGTCCACACCGTAACCAATGCCGCCTGTGGGAGGCATACCTATTTCCAGGGCGTTCAGGAAGTCTTCGTCCGTGTGGTTTGCCTCCTCGTCGCCCGCTGCCGCCAGGGCATCCTGGGCTGCGAACCTCTCACGCTGATCAATGGGATCGTTCAGCTCGGAGTATGCGTTGCACATCTCCCAGGTGTTTATGAAAAGCTCGAACCTTTCCACCTTGGAGGGATCATCGGGCTTCTTTTTGGTCAGAGGCGAAATCTCTATCGGATGATCCATGATGAAAGTCGGCTGGATAAGCTTCTCCTCACAATATGCCTCAAAGAAGAGGTTTACGATGTCGCCCTTCTTATGGAAGTCCTCAAATTCTATCTTATGCTCCCTTGCAAGAGCCTTCGCCGCTTCATCATCGGCAACCTGGTCAAAGTCGACGTCTGCATATTTCTTTATGCATTCATTCATTGTCATGCGCTCGAACGGCTTTCCGAAATCTATCTCTATCCCGTTGTAGGTGAACTTCGTCGAGCCGCAGACCTTCTCAGCGAGATATCTGAACATTGACTCGGTAAGTTCCATCATTCCGTAATAATCAGTATACGCCTGATAGAGCTCCATAAGGGTAAACTCGGGATTATGTCTTGTATCCACTCCCTCGTTTCTGAAGACCCGGCCTATCTCGTAGACTCTCTCCATCCCGCCGACGATCAGTCTCTTCAGGTACAGCTCCAAAGAAATACGAAGCTTCATGTCCTCGTTTAACGCATTGAAATGAGTCTCAAAGGGTCTTGCCGCGGCGCCTCCTGCGTTTGTAACGAGCATCGGCGTCTCGACTTCAATGAAATCCCGTCCGTCAAGGAAGTTCCTTATCTCTTTTATTATACGGGAACGCTTTTCGAAAGTCTCCCGAACCTCCTCGTTCATTATGAGATCTACATATCTCTGCCTGTATCTGGTATCCGTATCCGTAAGGCCGTGGAACTTCTCCGGGAGCGGCTTCAGCGCCTTTGAAAGCAGCGTAAGCGTCTTCGCATGAACGGATATCTCACCCGCCTGTGTCCTGAAGACCTCTCCTTCCACGCCGACGATATCGCCAACGTCCATGTATTTCTTGAAATCATCATAGGCCGCTTCGCCCACGCTGTCTCTTGCTACATAGATCTGGATCTTACCGGAACGGTCAAGGCAGTTGCAAAAAGATGCCTTGCCCATCTTCCTCTTAAACATCATACGACCGGCAACCCTTACAGTCTGTCCCTCCAGGGAATCAAAACTGTCACGGATCTCCTGTGCATGATGTGTTACGTCATATTTTGTTGTCCGGAAAGGATCTCTCCCTTCCTTCTGCAGCGTTGCGAGCTTTTCCCGCTTTACTGCAAGTATATCTTCCTGCGGCATTTCACCCCTCCTGAATGGTTCAAGTCGTCATGATTTCGCGCATTGTTAAGCGCTAAAAAGCAGCTTCGATCCTGCTTATTTATTCGTGACTGAAAGGATCTTGTACTTGAGTACCCCTGCCTTGGTCTCAACCTTTACGGTGTCGCCCTTCTTATGGCCGAGGATCGCCCTGCCCACGGGAGATTCGTTTGAGAGCTTGTTCTTCAGGCTGTTTGCCTCTGTTGCTCCGACGATCTTATATTCCATCTCCTCCTTAAACTCCACGTCAAGGAGTGTTACCATGCTCCCCATGCCGATACGTCCTTTGTCATTGGCATCCTGCGTGACGACTACGGCATACTTCAGCATATGCTTGATCTTTTCTATCCTGCCGTGAATCTCCGACTGCTCGTTCTTTGCGGCATCATATTCGGCATTTTCCGAGAGATCGCCCTGCTCCCTTGCTTCTCCGAGTTTCTTTGCGATCTCTTTCATCTTGACATTAGTCAGTTCCTCGAGCTCCGCTTCCAGCTCATCATACCCTTCCTGGGTCATCTCATAGCGTTTGATCTGTGATTCTTCTGCCATTTTTCCATACTCCTGATCATAAAAAAAATAGTCCTGCCCATTGAGTTATACAATATGGACAAGACATTATAAACTATTACCCCTTTTACGTCAAATAAGCCAAATGATCAAAGCCCTGCTATAAGCTCCTTCATCTCCTCAAGGTTCTCCGCCCGGTTTATGCTCACCCGAAGCCTTGCAGATCCCGGCATCCCCGCGGTATACCAGCCGATATGCTTTCGCAGCTCTCTTACCCCGATGTATTCCCCCTTATCCTCCACCGTCATATTAAGATGCCGTATCATCATAGCCTTCTTTTCTTCCACGGTGGGAATATAAGCTTCTCCCACGGAAATCTCCTTAAATATCCAGGGATTGCCTCTGGCCGCCCGGCCTATTGCAATTCCGTCGCAGCCCGTTGTCTCTATCATCTTTCTTGCGGAATCAATCCCGGTCACATCTCCGTTTCCTATGACAGGAACGGATACCGCCCTCTTCACCGCTTCTATTACACTCCAGTCAGCCTTTCCCTCATAATACTGCTCCCTGGTGCGTCCGTGGACAGTTATCATCTCCGCTCCGGATTCGCTGCACACACGGGCGATCTCCGGGGCATTTATATGCTCCTTATCAAACCCCGACCTTATCTTAACGGTTACCGGCTTATCCGTGGCTTTTTTCAGAGCCTCAACTATCCTTCCCGCAAGGAGCGGATCTTTCATAAGCGCCGATCCTTCGCCATTATTCACTATTTTCGGCATCGGACAGCCCATGTTGACATCCAGCATGTCAAAGGGCACCCTCTCTGCAAGGATCTTTGCCGCTTCCGCCATGGTCTCAGGCTCCGACCCGAAAAGCTGCAGGGATACCGGATGCTCCGTCTCACTAAGCCTGCAAAGCTCGTAGGTTTTCTTGTTTTTATAGGTTACTGCCTTGGCGGAGATCATTTCCGTGACGGTAAGCGATGCCCCCATCTCATGACAGATAGTCCGAAAGCTTATATCCGTCACTCCCGCCATGGGGGATATCACGGAATAAATACGTTCATCACTCATAGATCGATCTTTTCACCAAGAAAGACTACCCTGTAGAAAAGGGATATCTCTTCAAAGAGCTGTCTCTGCGTGGACTGAAGATTCTTTATCTCAAGCTCGGCCCCTATCTCGTCATACAGAGCATCTGCTTCTTCCGCATCCGTCACAAGCGAAAGTTCGCCTTCATCATTAAACTTAATGACAAAAGTCCCTCCGCACTTTTCAGTGAATTCAACACACATTACCTGCAGTGTGTCCTTCACCTGATCCGGAAGTTTTGAAAATTCCTTGTTGAAATAATACTTCTTTTCATAGGAGCTTGCCCCGCAAAGGACACAGCCCTCATTTTCATCATACATATCCGTATATCCCTCTCACCGATACCTCTCCGGCATAGATCTCTTCCGTACTGCCGTCCCTTCTGGTGACGATAAGCTCTCCCCTGTCATTTATACCGTGGGCTTTTGCCTTATATTCTCCTTTGGGGTCAAGAATCCTGACTTCCGCCTCGTTATTTACGCAGATCCTGTCGTAATCGTCCCGAAGCCTGCTCATATCCTTAGTCTCGCAGAAGGTCTCATAATATCTTTCAAAGGCTCCGGTTATATACGCCACGGTCTTTGCCCTGGAATAAATCCTGCCGCCTTCCAGATACATCGATGTCGCCGTTTTGCTTATCTCCTCCGGAAAGCTTTTATTGTTCACATTTATCCCGGTGCCTATCACTACCTCGTGGATATAATCGGGCTCCGAAATCATCTCGGTCAGGATACCCACAAGCTTCTTTCCGTTTATCACTATGTCGTTCGGCCATTTGATGCCGGCTTCAAGACCGGATACTTCCCTGATCCCCTTTGCCGCTGCCATGGCCATCACAAGAGTCATCATGGGGGCGGTTTCCGGAGCAAAATCCGGTCGTAAAAGATAGCTCATGGCTATATTCTCTCCTGCCGGAGTCTCCCATCCTCTGCCTCTCCGACCCTTGCCCTTTGTCTGGATGTCAGCTACCGCAACAAGCCCCTCAGGCGCTCCCTTTTCCGCTCTTCTTTTCAGCTCGTCATTCGTGCTGTCTATACTGTCAAAGAATAAAAGCTCTTTCCCAAGCCACTTTGTATCAAGGTTCATCCTTATTGTCTTCTCTCCGAAAGCATCCTCAAAGTCTTTCAGCCTGTATCCTCTTCCCGTTACGGCTTCAACCTCTGCCCCCTCCCTGCGAAGACGCTCTATCTGTTTCCATACGGCATTTCTTGAGATACCCATTGCATCGGCTATCTCCTGTCCGGAAACAAAATCATTTTTTTCTTTGAGAAATCCTAGAAGATCCAAGGTTCTATCATCCCCTCAGCCATGAGTCCTCCTGCCACACAGATGATGGCAGGCAGAATAAAAGCAGCCGTAAGATATCTTTTCGACAGGAAGCCTCTTACGATATTGGATATGAACATGGCGGCTCCCGCATAGAAAACAAAAGCGAAGATAAGCTCCTGCCCCCCGATTATTCCGACTATCGCCAGAACTATAACTGAAACCGCCAGTATGAGTGTGATCAGGTCAGTGACAAATTTTACGTTCTTCCTGTTAAATCTCATATATCCCAGTCATCGGACAGGGTCGCTGCCATTACCGCTTTTATTGTGTGCATACGGTTTTCCGCTTCATCAAATACCGGGCCGTTATACGCTTTGAATACCTCGTCCGTGACCTCCATGCAGGTAAGTCCGAACTTTTTATTGATCTCCCTTCCGATCTCCGTATCAAGGTCATGGAAAGCGGGCAGACAGTGCATGAAGATCGCATCCTTTGAAGCGTTTTTCATTATATTCATCGTAACCCTGTAGGGAGTCAGATCCTCTATTCTCTCCTCCCAGATCTCATCCGGTTCTCCCATGGAGACCCAGACATCGGTATATACTGCATCCACATCCTTTGTTCCCTGCATCGGATCCTCCGTAAGGACGATCTCCGCTCCCGACTCTTTTGCCCATTCCCGGCACTTATTCACAAGCTCTTCGGCAGGGAAGTATTTTTTCGGAGCAACCGCGTGGAAATTAAGCCCCAGCTTTGCGCATCCTATCATGAGGGAGTTTCCCATGTTATATCTGGCATCTCCCATATAAGCGAGAGTACGTCCTTTAAGGCTTCCAAGATGCTCTCTTATAGTGAGCATGTCCGCCAGTATCTGGGTAGGGTGATACTCATTGGTAAGTCCGTTCCAGACAGGGATGCCTGCGTGCTCTGCAAGCGTTTCCACTATTTCCTTACCGAAGCCCCTATACTCTATACCGTCAAACATCCTCCCCAGAACCTTTGCCGTATCCTCAATGCTCTCCTTCTTGCCTATCTGGGAGCTTTTGGGATCCAGGTAGGTGGCGCCCATGCCGAGATCCCTTGCCGCTACCTCAAAGGAGCATCTTGTTCTTGTGGAGGTCTTTTCGAATATAAGAGCCACATTGCGGCCTCTGAGCCTGTCATGGGGGATCCCGTCTTTTTTCTGTTTTTTGAAATATGCCGCCAGATCGATAAGGTAAGTTATCTCCTCCGGTGTGAAATCTTTAAGTGTAAGAAAGTTCCTGTTCTTCAATGAGATCATTTTATAAATCCTCGCTGCTGTTTTCTACATCTTCTATTATTGCTTCCGTTGTGGCTGCCGCCTCTATGCCGCCGACACCTGTATCGGGATGTATGCAGGGATCGGCTTCCGGCGCCTGTTTCGGCCTTTCACTGTCATCGACCGGGGTTGTATTGCCTATGCCAAGTGCTTCCGCCGCTACGCCAAGAGTCTCAACGACTGCGGAGATATCGGAAGGCATGAAGATCTTTGTTGCCCTTCCGTCTGCCACATCCTTTAAGGCCTCTATTCCCTTGAGTCTTAACACTCCCTCTGTGGGCGTCGCCTTATTCAGCATGCTGACACCCTCTGCTTCTGCTTCATATACCAGCTTCTTGGATTTCGCCCGGCCTTCTGCCAGCGCGATCTGGGCATCTCTTTCTGCTTCTGCCGCAAGGATCTTTGCCTTCTTGTCACCTTCTGCCCTGGCAACAACTGCCTCCTGATGAGCCTGAGCCTCAAGCACTGTCTGTCTTCTCTCACGCTCAGCCCTCATCTGCTTGGTCATTATCATCTCTATTTCCTTCGGCGGCGCTATGTTCTTGATCTCAACCCTTGTAACCTTAATTCCCCAGGGATCGGTCGCTTCGTCGAGGATTGACTGCATCTTCGCGTTTATCTGATCCCGTCCTGTTAAAGTCTGGTCGAGCTCCATCTCTCCGATGATGTTTCTAAGTGTTGTGGCTGCAAGGTTCTGAAGACCTGCTATGGGATGCTCTACTCCATAGGCATAAAGCTTCGGATCAAAGACCTTGCAGAAAACTACCGAGTCGATCTGCATGGTAACGTTATCCTTTGTGATGACCGGCTGAGGTGGGAAATCAAGCACCTGTTCCTTAAGGGACATCTTAACCGCCACCCTTTCAATAAAGGGCATTTTTACGTGAATTCCTGCGGTCCAGGTTGTTTTATACTGTCCGAGTCTTTCTATGACATATGCCTCCGCCTGAGGGACTATGCGGACGTTCGTAATAATAAGGATTATGATCAGTACTGCCAGAACTATAAGTATTTCCATTGTGGTGCCTCCTGATTAATTGGTAGCTTTCTATTATAGCAAAAAAAAGTCCACAGGTACAAATTCCTGTGGAGGGGGTGTTAAAATGATGTAATGAGGGTTATTTCCGGCGGTAGATCCCCGGCCCGCATTCGCGCATGGCGCTTTGACGCCTTGGGGGTTATTTCCGGCGGTAGGTCCCCGGCCCGCATTCGCGCATGGCGCTTTGACGC
>JAFPZU010000088.1 GCA_017417105.1 Lachnospiraceae bacterium
ATATAACAGTCAGTAGTTTCTCCTTTTTTTAGTTGTCAGTCAAGTGTTTCAGGGGGACGTTGTAGAATCGGACGTGGTGGGTATGTTATACTGTTTTCGACGGCCGTAGAAAACATCTACAGGGTCAAAATTCTAAAAGGAGAGACACATCATATGATAATCCGGGTAACTGAAAAAGAGCTTGAAGGGTTTCTGCCGCTTATTCCGGCGGATATGCAGGAGCCCGTAAGAGATGAGGAATGGTTCTGCCTGGGGGCGCTTTTGGAGCAAGATGGCGGTGACGGTGAAAGCATCCCGGCCGGAGTGATAATTTTTTCTCCCGAAGAGGGGATTGCAGGCGACGGAGAGGCTTCTGTCCTGCTTCAGATCAAATGGCTTTTTGTTGCCGGGCAGTACAGGAGAAAGGGGATCGCCAATGACCTTATGCAGGAACTTTCCGATGTGCTTTCGGATAATCCCGCAGAGGGTATAATCTGCGATATCCCGTTTGACAGCGGGTATGATCTCCTGGAGGCTTTTTTTGTCTCATGGGGATTTGACTTTGAGGTGATCGATAAAGCGGAGATGGTCATAACGAAAGAGGACTTCAAAAGGAAGATCGAATCTATGGATAAAAAAGAGCGCATAAGCGCTTCGGAAGCTTTTACAAAACCGGACGGGGTGCACTCCATTATGGATATCCCACAGGAACTTTTTGCGGAGGCTGTTCAAAAGGCGAAGGCTTCAGAGAGCTTTGGATACTATGATCTTATTTCCGAGGACAGGGAGGATTACGCCGGAGATGTGAGCTTTGTTACGATCAGAGATGATAAAGTGTCTTCACTGATCCTGTTTGAGAGACTTAACGGGGGGAACCTTCATGTAGTAATGCTTGCCGGACTTTCCCAGAAAGATACGAAGGAGATATTTGATCTTCTTCACTATGCGGCAGGTTATTATTATCTTAATTATCCTGAAAATGCCAAAGTGGTGGTCACTCTTGGAAATGAGCGGAGCAGGAAGCTTGCAGCGCATATATTCCCCAATAAGGATCCAATGATGATCCGCAGAGGGTATTTTTACTGATAAGGAGAGGTCATGGGTAATACGGACGAACTTTTGAGTGAAAAGAAAAAGGCTCCGATAAGTAACGCAGGTGCCGGGAAACAGGTTCAGGCCTCCGAAGAGATGCTTCAGGCTACTAAAGAGCAGCAGCGCCGTGTGCAAAGAGATCAGTATAATATTACGAAGACGGGATCTGCCGCGTACCACGAAAAGGCAGGGATGACAGGAAGCATCAGAGCCAATTACCTGCAGAATCAGGTGCGCAGGGCTATCATTGATAACCTTGGAAGAAAGCGCTATGAGGTGTTTGATGAGCTGAAGATAAAAAAGACCGGCGATGAGGCTGAAACAGGGGTGAAGCTGCATCACGCTGCGGGCTCGAGGCTTGCCCTTAGCGGGGAAGATGTGATCGAGTTCAGCATGGCGGGCTCGGGGTTTCGCTATCCACGTATGCAGCATAAGGATTTTATAGCCTGGGAGGGACAGGATGAATACAGGGAGGAGGAACTTAAGGTTCACTGGTACAACAGGACAAGGCTCCTTAACTGGCTGCCGAAGGTAAGAACAAAAAAACGGATAGAGGAGATAAATGCCTTAAGGCTTGAAAAGAACAGGCAGATCGAGGAGATATACGGAAAACCTGTTGAAGATAAGATAAAAGGAAAGAAACTGAATCATCTTCGGAAGAAAGAATCCGTCAATGACAAGGGGGCGAAAAAGACCCGGTTTTCCTTCTGCGGTCCAAATGCCGTCAATATATCCAAATATTCCGAAGACAGGCTTGAGGAGTATATTCTGGAGCTTGGGAAGTCTGTCCTTAAGGGAAAATTTGAAGACTGGGACTGGCTTGAGGATTCCGAACTTGAGAAGGTAAAGAAAGTCAACATCATAGTGCAGGGGCACAGCCGCGGCGGAGTAGCAGCAGGGCTTGGTGCCATGCGCCTTAAAAGATGGATTGCGGACAGATACCCCAGATTCTTAAACAAGGTTCATTTTGAACTTCTCCAGTATGATCCGGTGGCGGGGGGGATAGAAAATTTCGGCAATAACGCTAAGATAGACCATGCTCCTAAGGACGTATCTTCAGCAACGAAGGATAAACGTTATATGTCCCTTGGAGAGGAAGCAGACACTACGGTGATCTATTCCATGCATACCCAGCATCCTGTAGCGTTCACACCGCAGCTTGTAAAAAATCCAAAGCGGATAATCCTCAGCATGTACGACCATGGTGTCGGTCTTTTTAAGTCAGATGACAGTCAGGACGGGGAAAAGACCCGTGCCACGTATCTTGCGGAAAAGGGAGGCAGGGTTGAGGCGTTTCGCTCCACGGGTCTTAATGAACTGGATGAAGGCGTATATATGCTGGATGATCAGAATAACCTGATCCGGCTTAAAAGTCTTGAGGAGTATGACGCGATAGCAAAACCGCTCCTTAAGGGGGCGAAGTCGCAGTCAGCCCGGCACGAGGTCGTGCGGGAGGCGGTAAAGACATGGTTTAAGTCCAACGGAGAGCAACTATCAGAAGGCGGGCTCAGTGAGGAGCGGAAAAAGCCGGAAGAAAATGAGCAAGGGAAAGAACTGAAGAAGCCGGAAGGGGAGGACATAAAGGAAGGATCAAAGGGACCGGAAGCCATAGAGCAAAGCAAAGAGCTGAAGGAGACGGCTCCTTACGAGATACCGGCAGAGCTTTCAGGCGCTTATAAGGAAAAGGAAAAGCTGGGTAAGATGCCAAAGGATACGAAGGAGCAGCAGCTTCAGTACCGGAAGAAAGAGGAGAAGTATCTCACAGCGAAACGCTCCGGAATGAAGGCTTATGTCGGGCGTCTTGCAAAGGAAAAGGGAGGCTATATAACTGCTCCGGGAAAGGAATATCTGTTTCTTCTTACGGATCTTTCCTATCAGCTTGAACTTAACGGGACGGAAGGCAGCGGAGGTCAGGAAAAAATCACGGAACTTCTGGGTAAGCTTAAAAACCATCCCTGCAGAAAAGATTTTGAAAGCTTTATCCCGGGCTTCATGCAAAAGGAGCTTTATGCGGGATCGGAACAGAAGCTGAACGCCGTTTTAGGGCTGTATGAAAAGAAGGAAGCTCCTGAAGCGGAGAAAGTAAAGAAGGCGGAGCTAAAGGAGCTTAAGGAGATACCGTTTAAGATACATGAAGCATCAATGCGTGAAAAGGGAATGGATGCAGCCTATGAGGAGCAGCCTGCAGGAAGCAACAACTGCTACTGCTGTACGGGTACAGCCATGCTTAAGCAGTTTATTGCCGGAAAACTGGGGAAGGATATTACGGAAGGAAAACCGGATCAGTTTGAGATGCGATCCTTCAGACCGGATATTAAGAAGTATGATGAAGCGCTTAGCAGGATACTTGACAGGGAGGAATATGACCGTCTGGTGCTGGAGCTTGACCGCTATGCGGGGGAGAACAAAAAAGCTACGGGAAGCATCTTTGATATGGGTGATTTTCTGTTTGAAAAACTCTCCGAAAACAAGATCGACAATGTGATGCTGAACCGTGCCGTTATGGAGATTCCAAAATCCGACAAAACGGATGAGCGCAGTGAAAAGAAGTGCCAGAATATGAAGGCATATCTTGCGGACAGGCTGAATGATATCATAAGCTCCGGAAGTATTGCGGGAGTTCTCTTAAATGAGGCTAACGGCAACTCCCATTACCGGACGGTGACAGGGATCAAGGGAGAAATGCTTACCGTCTATGATTCCATAGGATACAGTCAGAGGGGAAAAGCTCAGGAGATAAGGATCGATGAATTCTTAAAGAGGGGAAGCCGGGTTGAGATAAACTGGCTTTCGGATAAAAAGCCCCCGGAGGAGCTTACAAAGGAATACTCAGACCTTAAATATGACGCGGTAAATAAAACCTTAAGCGCAGGTGAACCCTCCTATGAAGTATTATCCCAGACAGGAGCACTCTATCATACAATGGGCATCAGCGTAATGAAGAAGCCCGAAGAAATGGGTGAGGGAATGGAGGACATAATCGAGATGGCCTATATTTCCGATCCCGCTTATAAGCCCCTAAAGGTAAAGATGGATGAGTGCGTAAGGGAGGCCAGGGATAATCAGACGGTCTATGAGAGGAAGAGACTGGAAGAAGATGAGGCCAGGAAGAAGGAGGCTAAGAAGAAGGAGGAGAAAAAGAAGGAGGAGAAGAAAGTACAGCAGAAGGCTTCGAAGGATAAAAAAAGCGAAGAAAAGACTGAAAAAGCTGAAAACGCTGACGCGAGCCTTGACCGGAAGATCACGGAGCTTTTCCACGAGCTTACGAATAAGATCAGGGATCCGTATTATGACAGGGATCTTGAGGCAGAGGTTTCCGATGAGATCTGGAGCAGACTGAGAATGAGAGCAAGTGAAGAATCTGCCAGCTTAAAGCATCTAAGGTCAGCCGTGGAGAACGTGAAAAAGCTTACCGCAAGACTGGGATCAAGACGAAATGCGGCAAACAGGCCGAATGCGGATACCGTAATGGCTGCAATGACAAGGCTCTCAGAGGCAGCCGAGGTATTTTATGATGAACACAGAGGCCACCAGTATACCGAGCGGGGAAAGCAGCACAGGCAGGCATGTGACATGATCCGGGAGATCACAAGAGAGTTTTATGACCGGCTTGATATAGCAATGGGAGGTCAGGGATACGGAAATATCGCTGCAAAGAATATCACCGAAGAGTTCAGTATAAAGGAGGGGGTCACCTCCGGTGAAAAGATGAAGGAGCTTGCAGGCATATACGGCAAGTGGAAGAAGCATTTTGCAAGGCAGGAGGGAATGGAGAGGGCAAAGCTTTATGACAGGGCAAAGCTCTTTGCGCCATATGAGAGATATATAGAGATTTATAAGGCAAGCCACAGGGTTAAGGACTGGCCTAAGGAAATAGAGGAAGCTATCCGGGCTGCTTCATATTTCAAGGTGCAAAACACGGTTATTACAAGATTTGAAGACAGCAGGGGAGGCTTCAGTGATCCTCTTGTAAGTCTTGCCGCAAAGCACGTCGAAGAAATGGAGCTTAAGGATAAGAGCGGCAGTAGTCTTCCGAATAAAGAAGCTGATAAAGGACTGTCACCTGAGCAGCTGAAAGCAGTGGATGCCATCGACCAGTGGTTTATCAGAAACTACAATAACGGCGGTATCGTCGGTTCCATGACAGGAGTTAGAAACCATCACGGGGAGATAGTGAGGAACCTGCTTGGAAAAACAAAAAGGGAGAGGCTTTTCATATATTATCTTATTGAGACAAGAAAGCGTAAGAGCCCCGAATTGTATGATGTTTTTGCTTCACAGGGCTACATCCCGGATCTTAATAAGTTTAAGAACAGGATGCTTGCAAGCAGATTCAAGGTGATGTCGCATGTCCTCGGCGGATATGTCTATATGGGTAAAGTCACCGAAGCAATGCAGATTAACAGGGATTACAGCAGTGTGATAGCGGACTGCGAAAAGCTTGACATGAAGCCTCGGAAGTTAAGTGAGGAGGAGCTTACAGAGCTAAAAAAGCAAAAGGAGAAATACCGATCCTATATGCTTATAAAGACCTTTCAGAGTACAAAGGCATTCAGGGACGCGGCACTTCTTTCCGGTGACGCAGCCGGGGATGATGCACAGGTTGAAGCAAAGAAAAAAGTCTTTCTTGAGGATCTTGCGGAACTGATTAAGGCAGATGAAGCAGTAGGAGAGGC
>JAFPZU010000089.1 GCA_017417105.1 Lachnospiraceae bacterium
ATTGATCTCAGGAGCCTTGGCTATGGTTATCGCTACATAAGCACCGCCAATGACCCCGCAGACTATCATGAGGGCCAGCATTATCTCGATGGTCGACAGTATCCATCTGTACTTGCCTATTTTCTTATTGCCCTTTTTGCTGCCATTCTTTATGACTTTCTTTTTCAGGGCCGATATACCGGAGCCTGCCGCATTTTTCTTCTTGGTAATGGTCTTAGGCTTCTTTCCGGCCTTGACATCTTTCTTTGCGGCAGCAAGCTTTGCCCTTATGGCTTCATCAAGTTTAGCCTGATGATCCGCTTCAGCGGCAGCATCTCCTGCCTTCTTTTCCGCTTCTTCTTTAAGTCTTGCGCGTATGACTTCTTCTTTTGCCTTTTCGCGCCTTTTATCAGCAGCTTCTGATCTGGCCGCTTCTGAAGCCGCCCGGATCGCTGCCATCTTTTTCTTCATGAAGGCCTTTGCCGCATCCTTTTTTTCAGACGCGAAAGCAGAAGCCTTTGTCTTCAGATCCTGCTCGCCGGCGTTGATCCCGGACTCAGGCTTTGCTTCTCCGGCAGTTTCTTTATATACCGGTCTCACGGGTTCCTCAGGAAGCCCATACTGTTTCTGCGGCGGCGCAGGCCTCGCAGGCTCTGCCGGTTTCACAGCCGGTTTGTTATCGAAATCAAAAGAAAGTGACGCCTCCTCATGCCACCTCGGCTTGTTTGCCGAAGCGTTGAAGCTGTCCGGAGTCACCTGTCTTGGCTTGTTATTCGGTTTTTCGTTATCGTAACCGTTGTTAGTCAATCTTCCACCTGACCGCAGATGCGGTTTTTACAAATAAAATCACGGAGGTCTTGCCTCCGTGATATATTAACACAAAATGTTGTTTGTAAAGCAATTTTTGACGCTATATTTAGATTAAGATGTATTAAGGTAACAATCCTCTTTACTCCTGCTTTTCCAGCATTCTCATGGAATTCAGTATGCATATGACGGCGACGCCGACGTCGGCAAATACTGCAACCCACATATTGGCTATGCCGAGTGCTCCAAGCAGCAGGCAGGCGAACTTCACGAAGAGCGCGAATACTATATTCTGCCTGGATATCGACAGCGTCTTGCGTGCTGTCTTCATGACCGCCGGGATTTTTGCTATATCGTCATCCATGATGACCACGTCCGCCGCTTCTATGGCAGCGTCAGATCCGAGAGAGCCCATGGCTATTCCCACGTCCGCGACTGAGAGCACCGGAGCGTCGTTTATGCCGTCGCCTATGAACGCGAGTCTTCCCCGCTTCCTGTCGGCATCATTTCCGCCCGCCTTCTTTCTCATCGCATCCAGCAGTTCCTCTACAGCGCTTACTTTATCCTGCGGCAGAAGCTCCGCTCTGTAATCGCTTATACCGAGTTCTTTCGCTACAGCTCCGGCTACCTTCCCGGAGTCGCCTGTGAGCATAACGATATTCTTTACGCCCGCTTCCAGCATGCCGGATATGGCTTCCTTTACCCCTGCCTTAGGCATGTCGGCTACGATTATGGTGCCGATGTATTTGCCGTTCTTAGCGACGTAGCAGTTTGTACCGCTGACTTCAGTGTCGATATCAGG
>JAFPZU010000090.1 GCA_017417105.1 Lachnospiraceae bacterium
AAACGACAAAACTCTTTTCGTTTTGTCGTTTACTGCGCCGGATTTTGGCCGCTGAAAGCGGCATATTTCCTTGCAAAATCCGGGCGCATCCGCCGGAGGCTTTATAGTAAGCGAAATTATTTATTTCGCTTACTATATAACACTATTGCTAATGTAAATCAACTGTAACTTTAAGCTGCCGACATTCCTTATTCTGCCGGCAGCTCCTTCGCCTTTTCGACTATTTCCCTTTCAAAATGCACATCCAGCTGATTGAACGGGATTGTAATGTCGTTTTCCATGAAGATACGCATGATCTGATCGTGCATGTAGCGCTGTACGGTGAATCTTTCGCTTTCTTCGCACATGAACCTTACTCTCATGTCTACCGAGCTTTCAGAAAACGCCTCTATTCCCTGGCAGGCAGGTATGCTCTTAAGGAAGTGATGCTCCTCGTACATCTTGAGGAATTCCTTATTCAGCACCTTTCTGATCCTCTGATAGTCCTCATTATACGGAACAGGAATATTGTAATAGACCACGGAGTACTTCTCGGACATATTGGCAAAGGATTTCAGCTCGTTGTTGCAGATAACCCTGATGTTCTGATTATCATCCTCATATCGCGTGATACGCAGTCCAATCTCCGTGATCTTTCCCCTGACCCCGTTAATAAGCACATAGTCTCCCACATGCAGGGAACCCTCAAGGATAATGAATATCCCCGCCAGAAGATCCCCAACAAGGCTCTGGGCGCCAAGACCTACAACCACCGACATGATGCCCGCTGATGCTAAAAGTCTTGTCCCGTCTATACCCACAAGATAGAGGCAGTACAGGACCGCCGCAGCAATAACAACCGTTTTTACCAATGACACGAAAAGCCTCATCATGGTAAGAACCCTGTTTCCAAATGCCTCTGCTATGATATATACAACATTTGAAAAGAGCTTTAGGATCATAATGACTGCGATCACTATGACAAAGCAGGCAGAAAGAGAAAAGATATGCACGCCTCTGTCCCACTCGCCGCTTAGGATATAGAATATCGCAGAGTTATTCCCGGATTCTCCCGATTCCATAATCACAGTCACGAGGAAAATGAGCGCCAGAATTATAAAGCTGTTTTTTACAAAGATCTCAAATTTCTGTGAAGGCGAGCTCCTCTTCCATTTCTCGCTTTTTTTCCTGAATATGAACATATTATAGGGATCGCTCTCCTCCTGATACAGTCTTTCTTCTCCCTCATTGCTGATAAGGATCATAAGGAAGGCTATGAAGAACATGACCACAAAGGAGAGGATAGCGCAGGATCTTGCGGATTTAATACTGCTGAAATACAGCGAATCAACCGGCATTGCGGTGGCGATATAATACTCACCGGCCTGTCTGAAGCACTGCAGATACAGCTCCCCGTCATAGGTCTGGAAGCCGTTATATTCGCCTGTGAAGGCCTTTTTTGAGATGCCGAGATCGGTCGCATATTCATCCTTAAGCTTTTCCATCTGAGAATAAAAAACCTTGTAATCATCAACTGCTTCTTCATATCTGAAGGCCATAAGGAATCCGTCGTTTGAAACACGGGTATTGGACAGCACGTATTCCGGCTTTGCGCTCTCTATCATTGCCTCATCTTCATTACCCGTCGCATCGATCTGTATCTGAAGAAGCCCTCTGTGGCGGGTTATCTCATTTCCCTTATAGCTTTCATCCGTCTGATGCATATAGTCAACATAGGTTACGTATTTCGTATTCCTGTTCTCATCAAGGCAGGTATAGTAATAAAGGGGACAGCCTATAAACCTGGAGTAATCCCCCTTATCGCTTATCATTGCATCCTGAACCACTTCATCCGTCCTGCCGTTAAGGATATCCCAGAATTGATAGGACTGATCCTCGGGATCAGTGCTTAATGCAAAATTCCAATATCCGGAGGAGGTTGCAAGCGTAACCCCCATATCGGAGATAAGGTATATGTTCGCAACCTTGTTTTCATCCTTAAGCTCCTGAAGGGCTTTGGAATTGTTCATGACATAGATCACGTTGTTGTACTCATCCTTAATAACATCACGTCCTACCTTCCCGTCATAGGTACCGTACTGGCTCACTCCACCGTAGTTTTCGTTAAAATCAAAATACTCATTCGCATTCAGGGATACTATGAAGGACATGAGGTTTGCACGGGTTAAATACTGCATATCGTGATAATCGGAAAACGCTTCCTGCATATACGCATTCTTTTCCACATTGCTCATTATCTCCTCTTCCGTGGCGACCGTATCCGCAAAGCAGTCCGAAAACTTTAGAAGGGTCTGTTGATAAAACCCGGCGGTAATCATCATTAAAAAAGCAACGAAGGTAACGGGTATTATCTTACCGGCAAGGGTGTGGCTGAAATATATCTGCCATTTCCCAAGCTTTATGATCCTTGTCTCCTTCATATCCTCACGTTTTTTCAGGATCTCGGATCGCGTGTATGAACAATATACGATAATAATTCTTATAAATATCACATAAAGACTGACACTCCAGATAATAAGAGCCAGATTCATCGCGAACATATTTCCAAGAGGCAGGGCAGAGACTATATAAATATCCTTGCCATAAAGATCCGAGGAATAACTCCTTGACGAAACATAGCAGACGGTACCAAACAGTGTAGCCGTTCCTTTATAAACGTCGGTGAGTACTTCGGGCGTAAAACCTGCCTCTGAAGCCTTTGCCCCGTTTTTTTCTTCCCCCCAGACGGAATTGTAGATCACGGTGTCTGTAGTAGCATCCACCACGAAAGCGCCTGAATTATTTCCTATTATCGACCCATTGATCCAGGAGGATATGTCTTTTAGGGCATCTTCTGAGGTATCTATGATCTCAGAAGAGAATGCAAGAAGGATATATTTGCTGCCGTCCTTGTCCTTCGCTCCGGGTATCAGACGGCAGTAGAGATACAGATTTTTACCGTGATCATCCTCTTCTCCCATTCCGTAGTATGGATTATCAATGACCAGGTTTTCTATGGTTCTGCTGTAGAGAGCAGTAAGATCCTCGGCTGTCAGATCGGTCATCTCAATAAGGTCAATACCGATGCTGTCCTCCGTATCAGAGACTATGACCTCTCCCTTTCCGTTTGTTATCAGGAGCCATATGCAGTCACGCATGGTGGACGTAGCGTCCGCCAACAGCTTGACCTGCTCATCCACAGGCAGCGCCCGAAGCTCCCTGTAGTTATTGTTCGAATAGGCCGTCACCAGATCATCCAGCATTATCTCGTTGTTTTCGTTGTAACTGGCGCGAAGATTCTCGATCTCCCTTACGTTCCTGTTGAGATTTGCAAAGGTAGAAGAAAAGAATCTGATATTATTCTGATCCTGGTTCTCCTTGACACTGGTACGAAGATCAGCCATAAGGAGAACGGTATATATGACCACGCTGACTAACGCAACTAAAAATATTATCAGTGCCTTGAGCCTGTATTTCTTTCTCAGCTTATCAAGCAGGTTGTCGTTCATATTCCTTAATTTCTTTATTAGATCAAAGCTGTACGTTAAAGAGGTTCCTGAGCTGGTTTACTATGTCATCGGAGCCTGCGTTAATAAGGGCTGCCTCGTTTACGGAAGAAAGCTTTCTAAGCTGATCCTCGGCAGAACCGCCGCTTAAGTTGTAGCCTATGCTGTAGACAGGCACGTCAAGCCCGCCCACTATCTTTGTCGTCCGGTCAAGGTTTACTCCCCTGTTTGCGTCTCCGTCAGAGAGCACGAAGAGCATGGGTTTGGCATCGGGCACCTCCTCCATTTTATCTTCTATCAGCTTAAGCCCCACAAGCACCGCGTCATAGGTTGCAGTACCGCCTGAGGCCGTAAGCTGCTTTACGGCACCGGAGAAATAGGCTCTCTGGGTTGCGTCAAACTGTTCGATGGGAAGATCGATATAGACCCTGTCGTTATAGGAAACAAGACCGATATAGTTATCGCTTCCGATATATTTTGAAGCGGAATTCAGGGATTCCTTAAGTGAATTAATGGGAAGCCCGTCCATGGAGCCTGATACATCCGATACAAAGACCGCTATAATTGGTCTTCCGCCGTCCTTCGATGCCTTCCAGATCTTCTGAGCCGATATCCAGCCTGCTCCGTCAAGCCCCGGATCCTGGGTTTTATAATCGTCGTGCAGATTGAAACCCTTTTTCGTTGCCAGATTCTGCATATCACTGGACTTAAGGAATTCCGTGAAAAGCTTTGCAGCCTCCTGCTTTTCGCTGTCAACGTAATCGAAGGTGTAAAGAGGATGATCATGCCTTATTCCCGCAGGAGTGTATACATAGCTTTTAAGCTCCGGTGTATTCCTGTAGGCCTGCTCCTCCATGACCATGGCTTTTATTATCCCCTTGGCCGCCTGCTCTCTTAAGACCGAGGTAGTATAAGCCACGGGAGGCGACTGCTTCTGATAATCAAGGAGCTTGCCGGCTGCTGCATCAGACAGTGGATCAGCGGGATCGAAGGCCTTAAGCATTGCCGCCAGGATATTAAGTCCGGTGGAAGAAGTATAGGGATTTGTATAGGCAAAGGTCAGGTCTCCCGCAAGAGATGCCTCTAAAACCTTATCCACCGTCACATCTCCGTATTTTGACTTAAAGGTCTCATAGGTATTTTTTTCCATTAAGATTCCGGCAGTATTTCCCGCTACTCTCTCTGCCAGGGTAACCTTCTTAAAGCCCTTTGCCTCAAGCATGTCTCCCCAGGCGGAATTTGAGGGTGCAAAGACATCCGGTCTGTAGCCTCCGTCCTCCATATAGGTAACGGCTTCACCTGAGGTTATCTTCCTTACGGATACGGAAACCGTCTTCCCCCCGACCTGATTTCTCTTTGAATTGAACTTCTCCGCAGCTTCAACCATCCAGTCATCCGGAGCCTTGGAGCTCATTTCGGTTGCAGCCGCAACTTCTATATCTATCTGTCCTTTTCCCTCCACTACTATCGGGAAAGTACTTATATCCGCAAGGGTTACCGACTCGTCGGCATCATCATAGATATCAAGGGGTGCCTGGACATAAGAAGGCTTTATCTCATTCCAGTAGGCATCGATCTCCTTAAGGCTCTCCTCCCTCGAGTAGGCTTCGGTTTCCTTTCCCAAAGTATCCCCGCAGCCTGCAAGGCTTACTGCAGCGACTGCCACGGTAAATAATAAGGCCGCAGCCTTTTTTATTAAACAATCTGATTTTTTCATGATTAACCTCCTGATTTGACCTGAAGCCTGATTCTCTTATCTGTTTTCTATTCCGCTCAGGGTATCCTGTATCACCTTTATCCAGTTATCAAGCAATGACCTGTCGGCTCCGCCTTCCTGCGCATTGTAGCGGTCTATCCAGTCGGCGGAGACCACAAGAAGCTCCTTTGACTGATCCAGAAGCTTTTTATTCTTTGCCAGTATGGACTCAACCTTGTCCATATCAAGTCTCTGCTCGTCAGCCTCCTCGCCTGCAACTATGCACTGGTTCACAACACCCCTTAGGTTCAGGCAGATCTCCCGTTCCACCGTATCAAGGGTTCCCACTGTATCCTTAAGGTAGGCGGCTTTATTGAGTCCTATAAGCTCTCCCTGTCTCCTTTGAAGCTCGTCCATCCTGTCCATCTGAAAAAGGCATCTGTCAATGAGCGGTGCAAGGCCGGGTGAGGACATCCGTATTCTTACCAGTCTTTCCCTCGTGGCTTCGGGACTTGTCATATCTTCAACCGTTGTCCTGTCATCATCCACAAGAAGACTCCGGGTATTCTTCTTTTCCGTAAGGATACGGTCATGCTCCCGTTTGGCTCCGACAATAAGATCACCCAAAGACCATACGCTGAGGGCTCCTCCAAGGCAGACAAATCCTGTCGTAACAAAGGATGCCATCCTTACTCCCAATGCGATGATAAGAGGCTGCCCCAGTGCGCCTAAAGCTGCTGCTCCGGCTGCCGTTATCCCTGCAAACAATGCAGTCCGTATGACTTTACTCCGAAGCTTTCCCATCAGACCTTTTTACTTGCTCCGACTAAAGCTGTACGCAGCTCATCCTCAATATGCTGAAGCTCGATCTCGGCATTCTTTCTTCTTTCGCGACCCTCTTCCTGAATCCTTGTAACGTCTGTTATCATTGATATGATATCCGCGTTTGCCTGCTTTAAGGTTTCTATGTCGACTATCCCGCGCTCTGCTTCCTTTGCAGCTTCTACCGCGTTCATCTTCAGTGCTGCCGACTGTTCCTTAAGCATCTGGTTGGTAAGATCTGACACGGCTCTTTGCATATCGGTAGCCTGTCTGCTGTTTTCTATTGCAAGAGCCAGGGCTATCCTTCTCTTCCAGAGTGATATGGTATCCGTTGATGAAGTGTAAAGGCTTCTTGCCATATCCTGGTCGTTCTTCTGTACCATGCGGATCTGGGGAGCCATCTGCATGCAGGTGGTCCTTGTAAGCTCCATGTCGTAGATCTGCTTTTCAAACTGGGCTATGCGCTCCTTGAAATCCTGATATTCCCAGGCATCCTCCTGGGTTCCGGATTCCTCGGCTTTTTTCTTAAGCTCTGCAAGCTCGCCGTTTTTTGCTTCCTCCAGCCTCTTTTTGCCTGCAAGGATATACATGGTAAGCTCCTTGTAATACTCAAGGTTCTCATCATACATCCTGTCAAGCCCCTCTATATCCACAAGAAGCTTCATTCTCTGCCCTTCAAGCTCCTTCGCAATGGAATCAACGGCGGTACTCACCTTACCGTACTGCACCTTTATCTCCTCCACCTTGCGCTTTGCGCTCTTTAAGAGTTTGAAGCCTCCCGGTTCTCCGGGATCGCATTTTTTAACCTGTACGGTAAGCTGTGACAGAAGCTTCCCTATCTCTCCGGTATCACGGCCCGTCACGGTCTTTAAGGCTTCATCCGCAAAACCTGTGGCCTTTGTCCTTGCCGATTCGCCGTATCTTGAAACCACTGCGGAATCATGAAGGTCTATCGTTGCGGCAAATTCATCCACCTGCTTCTGCTCCTCAGGACTTAATGTCTCCGCCTGTCTTGATATCTCCGCGATCTGGGCTCCTATATCATCCCTCGCAGCAGTTAAAGCTGCAGAGGCTGTTCCGCTGTTTTCTTCAGTCAATGCCTGCTCTTCTTTTCCGTCAAGCGTTAGATTTATCATAAGATAAACTCCTTTCAGACCAATAATTATTATGTATTTCCCGCGACGGGATACTGCAACTATTGTATTACCAACCAAGGGATTATTTCAAGGCATACAACTGTCTATTACAATTCCCCCAAAAACGGTGTACGTAATTATTCCTTTATCCACAAACGGCTTTGGTTAGCATATCCAAAGCCGTTTGTGATCGTTTCTCTGTCTGTCCTGTTTTCTCTGCCCTTGTTGCTTTAGGAGCTGTTCAGAAATTAATTCTGTAACAGATCCTTACCTCTTTGAAGTGTCAGCGTAAAGTATAAAGGAGCAGAGACATACTACAAGACCAATTATAAGGAAGTAGACCCAGAGTCCCGGTGCGAAATCATCTCCCGTTCTGGGAACCCCCGTTGCGTCGTTTGAACTTACACTTCCCTTCGCGCCGCCTGTCGCTTTATCCGTTACATTAAAGGTCACTACTACCGGGATATCAGCGGCTACTGCCGCAGCCTTTGACATTTTGGCATCGGAGTAGATAATACTCCCCTTCGGTACGGTTCCTGTCCACAAGAAGCTGTAGGGACCGGGGTTCGCGGCATCATAGCCTGCAGGCATAGGCATCCAGGCGATTTGGGGAACAAACGCATGCTGCCATACCTCATTTGTAAGATTTGTGCCGTCAGAAGCCACTATAGCCGCGCCGAGATCTGTCATGAGATAGTTTCCCACCGTAAGAACGTTTGCATTCTCAGCCGGTTTTATATTGTAGGTTGCCGACACTCCCGTGGCGGCATATATCTTAGGTACGGAAGACGCCGCACTCTGTGTCGCCGAGGCACTCTGTCCGGATGACTGCTTCTGCGTCCCGGAGGATGTCTGCGTATTTCCGGAGCTTTGTGAATTCTGCGAGCCTTGATCATTCTGTGAATTCTGTGAGCTCTGGGCATTCTGCCCGGATTCACTCTTCTGCGAAGATCCACTCCCGCTCCCCGAAGAAGCATTGTCCGATGATCCCTGTGACTGGCTTCCTGCTGAACTCTGATCACTGTTCCCACTGCTGTTCTGCGTCTTATCTCCTGAACTGCTGTCAGATGATCCGGAATTTCCACCGCTGCTTCCAGAGGAATCAGAGCTTCCCTCGGGGGAAGATGCATCATATGCGCTGTCGCTTACATTATCCTCGTTACTGTAGCTAACGTCACCTGCAGTACCCTCACGATCTTCTGCGCTGACACCATCAGAAGCAAGAACACTTCCGCTTCCCGCAGCAAATACCAGCCCTGCCGCAAGGAGTACAGCCGTCAGTATTTTATAAAACCTTCTGTTATTCATATAAGCGCCTCCCCTCCCAAAATAATAACCCGGAAACGTATAATTATTTTCATGACCATACATTCAAGTTTAACAGAGCTTCGGTAGTTTGGTCAATCACAGAACCGTCCCCTGATTGAAGACGTTATGTAAACTATTT
>JAFPZU010000091.1 GCA_017417105.1 Lachnospiraceae bacterium
AAGTCTGTTACCAAGGATGAGATCAATGCAGCAATGAAGGCTGCTGCTACCGAGTCCTTCGGCTACAACGAGGAGGAGATCGTTTCAAGCGATATCATCGGAAGCACCTATGGTTCAATCTTTGATGCAACCCAGACCATGGTAGGCGAGGACAATCTCGTACAGGTTGTTTCATGGTATGACAATGAGAACAGCTACACCTCACAGATGGTACGTACTATCAAGTACTTCGCTGAGTTAGGCTGAGTGAGACCAATAAGTTAGACCCTAAAGCACAGGTCCGGTCCAAAAGGACCGGACCTGTTTAACAACAAGGAGGTATTAATAATGGCACTTAACAAAAAGAGCGTTGATGATTTTAACGCAAAGGGCAGGAAGGTACTTGTCCGCTGCGATTTCAACGTACCCTTAAAGAACGGCGAGATCACCGACGAGACCCGTATCAATGCGGCACTTCCCACCATTAAGAAGCTTATTGATGACGGAGCTAAGGTTATCCTCTGCTCACATCTGGGAAAGGTGAAGAACGGCCCCAATGACGGAGAGTCGCTTGCTCCCGTTGCAAAGGCACTTTCTTCAAAGCTTGGCAAGGATGTGAAGTTCATTGCAGATTTTAATGTTACCGGTTCTGATGCGACCGATGCGGTTAACGCAATGGCTGACGGCGATGTAGTACTTCTTCAGAACACCAGGTTCCGCGGCAAGGAAGAGACCAAGCCGGGAGAGGCCGGAGAGGCATTTGCAAAAGAGCTTTCCGAGCTTGCTGATGATTATGTGTGCGATGCTTTCGGTTCCGCTCACAGGGCTCACGCTTCCGTATCCGTAGTCACAAAGTATATCAAGGAGAAGGGCGGTACAAACGCTGTAGGATATCTTATGCAGAAGGAGATCGACTTCTTAGGCAACGCAGTAGAGAATCCTGTACGTCCTTTCGTGGCTATCCTTGGCGGAGCAAAGGTTGCGGACAAGCTGAATGTTATCGACAACCTGCTTGAGAAAGCTGATACCCTTATAATCGGCGGAGGCATGGCTTATACCTTCGTAAAGGCCCAGGGAGGCAAGGTTGGAAAGAGCCTTGTTGATGATACAAAGCTTGACTACTGTAAGGAGATGATAGCTAAGGCTGAGAAGCTTGGAAAGAAGCTGCTTCTTCCCCAGGATACCGTTATCTGCGACGGATTCCCTGATCCTATAGACAAGGCTGATATCTCAACTTCAGTGTGTGCTACTAACGAGATCCCCGATGACAAGGAAGGCCTTGATATCGGACCCGAGACCCAGAAGGCATATGCGGATGCTGTAAAGAGCGCAAAGACCGTTGTCTGGAACGGACCTATGGGAGTATTTGAGAATCCTGTACTTGCAGAGGGTACAAAGGCTGTGGCAAAGGCTCTTGCTGAGACAGAGGCTACTACCATAATCGGCGGCGGTGATTCCGCGGCAGCAGTAAACCAGCTTGGCTTTGCTGACAAGATGTCACACATTTCCACCGGGGGAGGCGCATCTCTTGAGTTCCTCGAGGGCAAAGAGCTTCCTGGTGTATATGCGGCGGATGACAAATGAGCCGGTGGCTCATTTGTGGGCACGTTTATGAGCGCCATGCGCGAATGTGCCCCGGATAAGTGTTTTTTAAAAGGAAGGAGATAAATAATGGCAAGACGTAAATTAGTGGCCGGCAACTGGAAGATGAACATGACACCTACCCAGGCTGTCGAGCTTGTAAACACCTTAAAACCTTTAGTGGCATCAGATGACGTGGATGTGCTTTTCTGCGTACCTGCAATAGACATTCCCGCAGTTGTGGAAGCAACAAAGGGCACCAACATCAAGGTGGGCGCTGAAAATATGTACTTTGAAGAAAAGGGCGCTTACACCGGTGAGATAAGCCCGGATATGGTAGTTGATTCCGGAGCTACCCATGTTATCATCGGTCATTCCGAGAGAAGAGAGTATTTCGGTGAGACGGATGAGACCGTAAACAAGAAGGTGCTTAAGGCATTCGAGCACGGTCTTATTCCCGTTATCTGCTGCGGTGAATCCCTGACCCAGAGAGAGCAGGGCATAACCATCGACTGGATCCGCATGCAGATAAAGATCGCATTCTTAAATGTCAGCGCTGATCAGGCGAAGAAAGCAGTTATAGCTTACGAGCCTATCTGGGCTATCGGAACCGGAAAGACCGCAACCTCAGATCAGGCTGAAGAAGTCTGCGCGGCTATCAGAGAGTGCATAAAGGAGCTTTACGGCGCTGATGTGGCTGATGCCATCATCATCCAGTACGGCGGTTCCGTTAACGCTGAAAATGCAGCGGAGCTTTTTGCAAAGCCTGACATTGACGGCGGTCTCGTCGGCGGCGCTTCCTTAAAGCCTGATTTCGGAAAGATCGTAAATTATAAATAATCTGGGAAATGCATACAAAACCGCCGCAGAAGTTACCTGCGGCGGTTTGCTATAGCCTGTTTTATAGTAAACGACAAAACGAAAAGAGTTTTGTCGTTTACTATAATAGATTGCGTATTTTTACGCGGTCTTGTATAATGTATGGGTTGAGTGACTGCGAGGGGGCTTTTATTCCTGAAAGTCACCGGATAATTCATATCTACCATTAGGAGGAAAGAAATGAAAATCACACAGAACAAAGAAGGCAGCAAGCTTAATATCGCGCTTGAGGGAAGGCTTGACACAACGACAGCACCTGAGCTTGAGAACGAGCTTAAGACTGCATTGGACGGAGTTGATGATCTTGTATTTGATCTCAAGGAGCTTGCCTATATATCATCTGCAGGACTCAGGGTTCTTCTTTCTGCCCAGAAGATAATGAACAAGCAGGGTAAGATGGTAATAACCGGTGCAAATGAGGAGATCATGGAGATCTTTGACGTTACCGGATTTGTGGATATCCTGACTATAGAATAAAACCTTAAAATGAAGGCAGCCTATGTCGGTATCGACATACTGTATCCTGCTCTCCCGGCGCTTTATGATTCGGGATGCGATATTGTCAGGATATTTACCTGTGATACCGATAATATTACTGAGTTTAACACGGCTGTAGCAGGATTCGCTTTATCACATAAGATACCCCTTTCTAAAAGGAAGATCGTAAAGGAAGATCTTTACGGTCTTTTGAACGAGGGGTGTGATTTTGTGCTTGTGGGCGGTTATTACTACAGGATCCCGATTATTGACGAACTTCCGATAGTTAATATACATCCGGCTCTGCTGCCTAAAGGACGGGGAGCCTGGCCCATGCCTGTAACGATCCTTAAGGGGCTTAAAGAAAGCGGCATAACGTTTCATCGTATGAGCGAAGGGCTGGACGAAGGAGACATCCTGCTTCAGGAGAAGATACCGGTATATCCGGATGATGATTTAAGAACCTTAAGCTCAAGGCAGAATGCCTGTATCCCTGATATGGTAAACAATCTGACAGAGGATTTTTACAAACTGTGGGATACGGCATATCCTCAGGGCGATGGTGCCGAGTACTGGGAGATGCCTAAGGAAGCGGACTGGACCATTACTTCGGACATGACTGCCCTGGAAGCGGATCTTATCCTCAGGGCTTTCTTCGGATACGAATGCATCTATGTGAACAGGAAGAGCGGGGAGAGGTTTGAGCTTATAGAGGGAAGGGTTGCAAAAAATTCCGATAAATACGAGGGAGTAAGATCCTTTCCGATATCCGACGGCAGCATAGTATGTAATCGGGTCGTGGAGGTCTGATGGACTGGCGAAAAAAAACTGTTGAGATTTCTGATAAAAGCGTAATTAACAGATTGTACAATGATTTCGGGCACTGTGACAGCGCCCATGCTTTTCAGTCCATATTCATCTGGAAGGATGATATGCGGCTGTCTTTTTATCTTGGCAAAAATCTTTATTCCGCACATATCGGAGACGAGGATGACAGGATCTGGTTTTTTCCGGTAGGGGATGAGGAATCCAAAAGATCTTTCATAGGAAGGCTTATTGAAGAGGGAAAGACAGCTTTTTATTATCTGACAGAAGATGATGTGTCTTTTCTTACGGAGAACTTTCCGGAGAGGTTTGAAATTACCGGGGCTCCTGATGACAGTGAGTATCTTTTTGACCGTGAGGCCATGGAATTTTTGAGAGGCTCTGTCTTTGCAAAAAAGAGAAATCAGGTGAAGAGATTTCTCAAGGAACATGAGGTTGTGACAAAGCCTGTAGTCTTCGATGACAAATCGGTAATTAAAAACATCATAACTGCCTGGGACAGAGCGAGACATCCAGGGGGAGTTACAGATCATAAGGCCACGCTCAATATGCTCGAAAATATGGAGGTACTGGGACTTGAAGGGGTGTTACTGTATCTTGACGGTGCTCCTTTTGCGGTTATAGCAGGCTATGCCATATCGGAGGATACAGTAGACTGCTGCCTTCAGAAAGCAAAGGAAAACATGCAGGGGCTTTCGTTTTATTTAAGACAGCAGTTTGCGGCTTCTTTTCCCCCGGATATCAGAACCTTCAACTGGGAAGAAGACCTTGGGCTTCCGGGACTTAGAAGATCCAAGGAGATAATGCATCCTGTTGGAAAGATAGATATGTACAAAGCGGTGCTACGATGAAACAGAAGAAAAATAAAGCATATTTTACCCATTACATGTTTATGGGACAATACATACCGGCCATTATCTCGGCAGTTGTTTTTTCGCTGGCGGACATGGCAGATGCGCTGGTGGTTGGAAACAACATGGGAACCCTGGGACTTGCCGCCATCTCTTTTGCGCTGCCGGTTTTCATGGTCTACAACGTGATAATGCATTCCCTTGGAACCGGAGGCTCCATAAGCTTTTCAAAGAAAATGACCGGCGGAAAGGAAGAAGAAGCGGTCAGGTCCTTTCAGGGTGTCTTCTATACGCTTTTGATTTCCGGTATAGTAATAGCCGTTCTGGGTAATATCCTTTTGAATCCGCTTCTCGTGGTTCTGGGTGCTTCACCTTCAAATCCGGAGCTTTTTAACGCCACAGGCCTGTATCTTCGGTTTATTTTTGCGGCAGCTCCGTTTTTCTTTATGAGCTACGGGCTCGGGTACTATATGAGAAACGATGATCTTGAAAAGGAGGCCAGTTTTTCCTTTACTGTGGGGAATGTGCTGGATCTTATTCTTAACATCCTTCTTGTCATAGTTTTCAGGATGGGAGTTGCGGGAGCGGCGATAGCTACTCTTACCGGCGTATTCGTTTCGAGCCTCCTTTCGCTGATGCTGATCCACAGCAGAAGATCGAGACTCATGATCTTTCCTGCAAGACCCAGGTTTAATGAGGTCGCTGGGAATATAAAATACGGTATGTCATCCTGTGTATCCTATATTTATTCCATGATCTTCCTGCTCATCGGAAATAATGCCATGATGAGACTTGCGGGAGAGGACGGGGTTGCAGTATTCGATGTTGTGCAGAACATGTCATATCTTGCGGGATATGTTTTCGGGGCGGTATCCCAGGCATCCCAGCCTGTTATAAGCACATATGAAGGCGAGTGTAATTATGAGGAATGCGATAACACACTTAAGCTTGCCATGTTTACGACTCTTATAAGCTGTGCGGCTCTTATCGTGATCATGGCGGTTTTCCCCGGGGTCATCTGCCGGATGTTCGGTCTGAATTCCGCAGAGAGCACCGCGCTTGGGACATACGCAATAAGGATATTCAGCGTTGGAGTACTGTTTGAAGGCATAAGCCTTTTATACAGCAACTATTATCTTTCAAGATCCATGAGCGCGCCCGCTTTTCTTATCTCAACCTTAAGGGGGGCGCTGATACTTATACCTGTTTCACTGATCTGCGTATTCTTCGGGGAAAGGGCGTTCTGGCTGACCTATCCCATTACGGAATTCATAACACTTATGGTCTTCACGGTGTATGTTAAAGTGTTTTTCAAGCAAAGAAAAAGGGTCGAAGCTGAAAGGATATTCAGCAGGACGCTGCACAATGACCTGGGAGAGATAAGCCCTGCGGTTGAAGAGATCGAAAGCTTCTGCGAGAAGTGGGAGGCTGCGCCGAAACAGCAGTATTATGTGCAGATGACGGTGGAGGAGATGTGCGGAGCCATAATAGAAAAGGGCTTCACGGGGAACAATGCGGACAGGGGCAATATACAGCTTACGCTTGTTGCAAGGGATGATAATGAGTTTTCGCTGCATGTAAGGGACAATGCCAGCCTTTTCAATCCTTTTGCCATCGAAAAGAAGGGCGGAAAGGGTGAAAAGGATGATAATCCGGATTTCAATGCGCTTGGAATGGATGTTATCAAACAGAAATCAAAATCCTTTTATTACAGAAGATATCAGGGATTCAATACAATGGTGGTGAGAATATGAAAAAGATAAAAATGCTTTCCTTAAGAACCAAATGCATAGGAGCCATAATCCTTATGGCGGCTACTTTGAGCCTGATCCTTGGTTTCATGAGTATCTCGGTGTTTCAGAGGAATATTGATGCCGAATACATGGATAAGGTTACGGATCTGGCTGAAACCGTCAGTGTCGCAGTTGACATGGGTGATACCATGAGACTTAAGGAAGCGGTACAGAGCATCTATGACGGGATAGATAATAAGGTCAGGAGTGATATGATGGGAACTCCCGAGTATGATGCCTATATCAAAAACTTCGAAGGTATAGAAAAGACAAGGGACTTTTATTCCCTCCAGAGAGAGCTCAGGGAAATTCTTACCGTGAATGAGGTGCAGTCTGTTTATATTATCTACATAGATCCGGTGGAGAAAACCTGCGTGTATCTTGTGGATGCGTCAGATGAGGCCTGCCCTCCCGGAAACGCAGATACGCTCTACGAGGTAAATTACAGGGTGCTGGAGGATCCCGAGATAGGATTTCCCGCGTACATAACAAATACTCCGGAGTACGGATGGCTTGTAACGGCGGCAGCGCCCATACATGACAATAACGGAGAAGTCATAGCTTATTCACTGGTTGATATCTCCATGAACCATATAATGGATGTTCAGATGACGTTCAGAAGAAACCTGGCCGTCATTATGCTTACGATCACTGTTCTTATATCCATTATCTATATCATAGCGATAACAAAAGCGGTGATAAAGCCCATCAATACCCTTTCCGATGCGGCTCTTGATTATTTCGGGGATGAGAAAGCAAACGGGAATAAAAACGATCAGGAGGCTGCTTCGGGCACAGGAAGACCTTTAAGGTTCAGCAACATCAGTATAAATACCGGAGATGAAATAGAAAACCTGGCAGATGCAATGAAGAAGATGGAGAGAGACATCAATGATTACATTGATAATCTCACCAAGGTAACTGCCGAGAAGGAGAGGATAGGGGCCGAGCTTAACGTTGCCACCCAGATCCAGGCGGATATGCTTCCACGTATCTTCCCGCCGTTTCCCGACAGGAACGAGTTTGATATATACGCGACCATGGATCCTGCCAAGGAAGTCGGCGGCGACTTCTACGATTTCTTCCTTATAGACGAAGATCATATGGGTCTTGTCATGGCCGATGTGTCGGGTAAGGGAGTTCCGGCGGCACTGTTTATGGTCATAGCGAAAACCCTTATAAAGAACAGGGCACTTATGAACGGCTCGCCGTCTGAGGTTCTTGCCTATGCGAATGATCAGCTTTGCGAAGGGAACGAGGCGGAGCTGTTCGTTACGGTGTGGTTTGCAATATTTGAGATCTCCACCGGAAAGGGAATGGCTGCGAATGCAGGCCATGAGCATCCTGTCATAAAGAGGAAGGACGGGGATTTCGAGCTTGTGGTATACAGACACTCGCCGGCTGTAGCCACCATGGAAGGGATTAAATTCAAGGAACATGAGTTTGAACTGCATCCGGGAGATACGCTCTTTGTGTACACGGACGGTGTAGCGGAGGCTACAAATGCATCAAACGAGCTTTTCGGCACCGAAAGGATGCTTGAGGCTCTTAATAAGGATAAGGATGCACCCGCCGAGCAGCTCCTTAAGAACGTGAAGGAAGCCATAGACGATTTTGTGGGTGAAGCTCCTCAGTTTGATGATATCACGATGCTTGGATTCAAATATTTCGGAAAAAGTTGAGATAATATCGTAAAAATGTTACTATGAATCTGAATAGGCTGCAGGTATGCCGGATCTGTCCGGCATATCCGGGGCGAATTGATAAGGATATCTTTTTATTGGGGAGCTGATATTGTCTCCGGAAAGGAGAAGGTCATGGCAGACATTTCTATAGCACCGGTCGGTAATGGGGGTATGGCTTCGGCAAATACCGTAAATAATACCCGTAATGCGAATGCATTAACGAGCATCAGAAGGACTGTGGCAGCCGAGGATCCCGCAAAGGCCGATCACGCAAAAGAAGCGCAGGAAGCTGATAAGGCAAGGCAGGACAGGCTTAAGGATGTAATATCCGTATCTGAAGACGGAGATACCGTACAGGCTACAAAGGACAGCAGGGACAGGCTTGCGGAGGATGCTTTCGGCAGGGTTGAAGTAAGGCGCGAGTCAGATGATGAAGAAGAAAGAGAGACTACCGGGGAAGTAACGGATCAGGCCACCACGGAAAGCGCCGAGACTGCGATAGAAGGCACTGAAAGCAAGCAGGCCATAGAAGAGAGAAACAGCAGGATACTTGAAAATGATACAAAGACTGAGGAAGCGATCGATGAAAGCGTCAAAGAGCAGCTCCTTGGTACAAGCAGAACGGACTTTGCAATAGAAGAAGGCAATAAGAGGGCTGAGGAGGAAGAGGAAGAGGAGGAATACAATCAGAAGCTTGCTTCCTATACCGGGATCTCTGACCAGAAGCTTGAGCAGATGTATCTCCAGGGTGAGATATCAAGAATGGATTATGACAAGGAGATGGAGGCCAGAGAGGAAAGACGGGAGGCCGAGAACACCGGGAATAATCAGTTCAGTAATGAGATGACCGGCATGGCAGTCCTTGAAGAGAGCGGAAAGAGAGACCTTGACCAGATAGAGACGGCATTTTCACCGGAGGCGAATGACAATATTGAAGCAGCTGACCGTATGGCGATAATTGAGTCAATGGATGCAAGAGCCCAGAATGCGGTAACTGATCAGAATATCGTAACGGATGCCAATACCAGCGGTGAAGAAACCATAAAAAGGGTAGTGTTCTCGTAAAACATGACAGTACGGTAAGACATTCCCGTTTACCGAAAGCACCGGTAAACGGGGTTTTTTTTAAGGAGCCAGATACCGTTAGCGACCGTTCTTTGGTCGGTTACGGGATCGGCATCCGGACTAAGTCAGAGATTGAAAAACTGCATTCAATAGAGGAGGAATATGATGACTGAAACGGTAAAGAGAAGGACGGCGATTTCTGATTCCATAAGGTATGTGGGCTTTGATGATGTGGAAAGGGAGATCTTTGAAAGCCAGTACCCCACGGAGGGCATATCCTATAATTCCTATGTGATCCTTGATGAGAAAACAGCCATAATGGATACGGTGGATGAAAGAGGGGGCGATGCCTTTATCGGGAACGTGAAGGAAACCCTTAAGGATAAAAAGCCGGACTATCTTATTATCCACCATATGGAGCCTGATCATGCATGGGGTGTGGGAAAGCTTTGCGAATTGTATCCGGATATTAAGATACTGGGAAGCGCCATGGTTGGACAGATGCTTTCCCAGTTCTTTGATGATACGGTTAAGTCAAAGTTTGAAGCCGTTAAGGAAGGAGATACGCTGTCACTTGGAAGCCATACCCTTCAGTTCATCATGGCTCCCATGGTTCACTGGCCGGAGGTCATGGTAAGCTATGAGCAGTCGGAGAAGGTCTTATTCTCAGCGGATGCTTTCGGAACCTTTGGTGCCCTGGAGCATGACGAGGAATGGATCGCGGATTCCAGTCATTATTATTTCAATATCGTAGGAAAATACGGGATGCAGGTTCAGGCTTTATTAAAGAAGGCAGCTGATCTTGATATCAAAGTCATCGCGCCTCTTCATGGGCCTGTGCATAAGGAGGATATAGGGCAGGTCATTGAAACCTATGACAGATGGAGCAGGTATGAGCCCGAGAGACGGGGCATCTTCATTCCTTATGCCTCCATTCACGGGAATACAAAAAAGGCGGTGCTTCAGTTTGCAAAGGAGCTTGAGGCTAAGGGGGAGACGGTTGTCACCATGGATCTTACTGAAGAGGATGTATCGGAGGCTGTGGAGCAGGCTTTCCTTTACGACAGGGTGATTTTTGCGGCGTCCACCTATGACACGGAGATCTTCCCACCCATGAATGATCTTCTGCATCACCTTAAGATCAAGTTATATCAGAAACGGAAGGTCGGGATAATAGAGAACGGATCCTGGGCTCCCGGGGCTGCAAAGAAGATGAGGGAGTATCTTGAAGCAATGAAGGACATCACGATAGCAGAGCCCGTGATAACGATACGATCCGTACGAAAGCCCTCCGATGACGAGAAGTTTGAAGCTTTGGCGGAGGCGATGAAGGGATAAAGAATTAAGGAGGTTTTATGGGGGCAGCAGCCAGACC
>JAFPZU010000012.1 GCA_017417105.1 Lachnospiraceae bacterium
CCTTCGTGATAAGCAGACAGCACAGTATTCCGTGGAGATCTGGAAGAGGTTCAGAAAGTGGGGCGGTATTCCCACCGGCTTAACGCAGAACGTTGGCGATTTTCTACGCTCGGAGGAGATCGAGGGAATCCTCGGTAACAGCGACTTTGTATATCTCCTCAATCAGAATGCGAAGGATCAGACCATTCTTGCGGACAAGCTGGGATTATCTGCGAAGCAGTTGGGATATGTGACCAACTCTGAATCCGGATGCGGACTCATCCTTTTTAATGATGTGGTGATCCCGTTCGCAGACAGATATCCCACGGACACTAAGACCTACGCCATTATGAATACCCGCCCGGAGCAGGTTGATGAAGGCGCAGATACAGCAAAGGGAGATGATAAGGATGGCGAAGAAAAAGACTGATCCGGGAAAGGCTGGCAGTAAGGTTAAGGATACTTATGAAAAGAAAGCCGAAGCCGGAGATTTTAAGAAAGTAAGGGCTGCGCCCAAGGTAGGTGCAAAGGGCAGAGCAGCTGAAAAGGGTGCGGCAAGGGAAAAACCTGTAAGCGAAGCACAGGAAACTTTTGGACCGTCGGTCCAGAAGTCGGAATCCAGGTCAGAGCAGATCAGCAAAAAGGTAAATCAGGAGTTCTTCGATAAGCATGATCAGGAGGATGAAAGAAATACGGAGTATGCGTCGCAACGGGAGGAGACCAGGGCACTTCGCAGGCACAGGCAGCATGATGGCCGCACGAGGGTTAAGGACAGCTTTATACAGTCCGATGGCGATTTTCATGATAAGACAGGTTTTGTTGAAGAAGCCGGGGCAGAGCTTTCAGGCAATAAGAAGCTTGAAAAACTTGAGCAAAAGGCTAAAAAAGCCGGTAAGAAAACAGAAAAAGCAAGGAAGAGACTTCCACAGCAGAAGGAATATAAGCTGGTGCGTCATTTTGATGAAACAACAGGGAAGGTCTCTTATGAGCTTGAAACCCGGAAAGTCCCGAAGCGTCCAAAGAAGGAAAATCCTGCCACAGCTGCAACCAGAAGAGCAATGATGGAAGCGCAGGGCTTTGTGCATCAGAAGATATCGGAGAATGAGAAAGAAAACGCCGGTGTGGAAGGTGCGCATAAGACCGAAATGGCCGGAGAGGATGCGATCCGCTATGCCCAGAGATTCAAGGGGAACAAGTATGCCAGAAGGCAGAATAAGGTGGCAGCCCTTGAAAAGAAGCAGTTCAAGGCAGAAACCAACTTCCGTTACCAGAAATTTCTGGATGAAAACCCGCAGATAAAGAAGAAGGCGATTCAGAAGCGACTTCAGAAAGCCCGGATCAAAAGGGAGTACGCCAAGGCTGTAAAGAAAGGTACAGAGGCAAAGGAAGCTGCCGGATTTGCCAAGAAAGCGGCACAGACAACCACAAATATCGCTCGCAAGATACAGGAGTTCGCAAGAAAGCACATCGGAGCAATCGCTACCATAGGCTTATTCGGACTCTTTTTTATGCTCATAGCAGCCGGTATATCAAGCTGCTCGGCGGTGATAAACGGAGGTCTGTCAGCGACCATGGCAGGCAGTTACCAGAGTGTGCCCGCACAGCTGGATGCATCAGATGAAGCAATGACGCAAAGGGAAATGGCTCTGCAGAATACCATTGACAGCATAGAAGAGGACTATCCCGACTATGACGAGTATGAGTACAACCTTGAAGAGATAGGACACAATCCCTTTACGCTGATCAACTACCTGTCTGCCATAAAAGTGGATGTGGTTGCGGCTGATGCTGATGCCGAGATCGAATCGCTTTTTGATGAGATGTATGAGCTGACCCTTACGCCCAGAACGGACACCAGGACAAGAACGGTAACAAATGAAGAAACAGGCGAAGAGGAGGAGGAAGAGTACACGGTAGAAGTTCTGGAGGTGGAGCTTACAAGGAAGCCTTTAGAGGATATCGTTGCGGAGCGGCTTACCGGAAATGATGATGCAAGCGTACTATACGCGGCATATCAGCAGACGAACGGTGCGCTTCAGCAGTTTTACACACCGCTTGATGTTGACTGGTACAGCCTGGTCAAAAGCTATTACGGCTACAGGAAGAATCCCATCACTGGAGAAAACCAGTTCCACAGGGGTATTGATATCGCAGTACCGGAAGGCTCGGAGGTTTATGCAGGACATGACGGGACGGTGACGACAGCTGGGTACAACGATGATTACGGCAATTATATCGTGATCGAGGATTCCGAAGGTTTTGTCACGAAATATGCCCACCTGGAAAGCATGAATGTCAGTGCAGGTCAGACGGTGAAGCACGGCGCAATCATAGGAAAAACCGGAAGCACAGGGGCTGTCACGGGAAGCCATCTGCATCTGGAGTGCTTATCGAACGGGGAGTATTACAACCCACTCTTTTATTTTGAGAACGGAAACGGCTCAATCTATGGCACGACAGATCCAATCGGCGGCAGTGGAGATGTGGCGGCACTGATAGCAGAGGCTGAGAACTATCTTGGATATCCTTATGTGTGGGGAGGTTCAAGTCCGTCCACAAGTTTCGATTGTTCAGGCTTTGTATGCTACGTGCTCACTCACAGCGGTTATTACAATATGCCGCGAACTACGGCGCAGGGAATCTATAACCAGTGCCAGCATATCAGCGCATCAGAAGCCAGAGCCGGAGACATCATCTTCTTTACGGGCACTTATAATTCCGGCAACCCCGTGACTCATGTGGGTATCTATGCAGGCAACGGTCAGATGATCCACTGCGGCGATCCCATCAAGTATTCCTCCATCAACACGCCATACTGGCAGAGCCATTTCTACGCATTCGGCAGATTATCAGGACATTAAAGTTATCAGGAATATGGCTCGGAAAGGAGGTTTATGACAATAGAAAGAATGAATGAGCTTATAGACAAATGGGAAGGTCAGAAGAAGGATTATGACCGCCGTATGGATTCCAAGATTTCGGGAATGAAAAAAGAGCGGGATCTGGCCGTTGCGGCACAGACCCAGAAGATATTCGCCCGGAACCATTTAAGCCCGGAGGAATTGTCAAAGCTCAAATATGCAAGCAAGGAACAGTTAAAGCGGCTCCTGAAATTCATAGATGAGGAGATCACGGAGCCTGCTCCGGTCGAAAAGCCGGATACAAAAATCGAAAAGGAGAATGAGAATCATGCAAAAGAATCTACCACGTAGGATTATTGCATCGCTGATCCTGTCAGTGATGCTCTTCGCACTTCCAATCGGTGCAATCATCGGAAACAGTACGACCGCTGTCACGGCATATGCGGATGAGAATGTTTCCGATAATGACTCCGGAGATGACACGAACACCGGGGATACAGGCGATGATACGAATGCCGGAGACACGGGAGATACCGTGAATACTGTCGTAGACACAGGTGACGCCGGTGATAACACCGGAAATAATACAGGAAACCAGACCGGTGATGATTCCGCAAATGATGATGGAAATGACGAAGGCGGAACCGGTGATGAAGGAAATGACGGCGGTGATACGGGTGATGAGTCCGGGGCTGAAACGGAAGATCCCACACCCACCCCGGAGCCTGAACCTGATCCGGTATGTATCTGTGACAGCAAGTGCAGCCAGTACGATTATGACAAAGACTGCCCTGTGTGCAGCTCAGATTATACCAAGTGCGCATATGTGAATCCCAATGTGAAGATTACGATCAACGCACCTACCTCATGGTATTCGTCAGGGTCAAGTGCAAAGATCACTTTTAAGGCAGAGGATATCGCTGACAGCGGACATTTTGCTATTAAGAGCGTGAAGGCAAAGATCGGACAGAACGGCTCATATCAGGATGTTACGGAAGATATGTTCATCGAGATATCGGAGAACTGCACGGTATATGTGCTTGTGACGGACGCCAACGATAAGAGCTATGAGCGAAGTCGCTCTATCAAGTGTTTCGATACTACGAAGCCTACACTCAATGCGGCAGTATCGGATGGACTTTTAACAGTGCAGGCAGTGGATAAGGAGTCCGGGATCAAGGTTATCTATGTGAACGGATATGAATTCACGGATGATATAACCAATGGAACCCTAAATATCCGTCTGTCACAGTTTGATGCAGGGTATGAGTATTTCACCATCACAGCGATGGACAATGCCGGGAATGTATCAGAGGTATATAAGACAAAGAATCCGTATTATAAGGATCCGAATTCTGATGACGACAGCAATCCTGCCGAGCAGCTGCCGATAAGTGCTCAGCCCACCAGCCCGAGCAGTGCCACGGCGAATGTTACGGAACATACAAAGACAGATAGCAATGGAAATACCACAAGCCAGACACCAGAGCAGCAGAAAAAAGAGGAATTCAAAAAGGCTGATGCAGAGGAGGCTTCCCTTTCCGAAAGCGAGGATGATAGCGGCGAGGATTTGAACCTTGGTAAAGAGTTTTATACCATCGAAGCTGCAAGCGGAAAGGTGTTTTATCTCATTATCGACCGTGACGGTGAAGAGGAGGTAGTTTACTTCTTGACGGAAATCACGGAGAATGACCTGCTTAATGTCACCACGGATAATTCTGAGACACTTCCGAAGAACTCAGCTGCGCTTGAATCGCAGATTCCTGTTACAGAGAGTGCGCTCCCGAATAACAATACGGACTATGAGGAGACAAAGGAAGTGGAGACTCCTACGGAGACAGCTACAGAAGAGCCGACCGAAGAGCCTGAGCCTGAACCCGAACCGGAGCCTGCAAAGAGTAATCCGCTTGTGGGATATATCATCATGGGTATTCTTGGTGCGGCTGTCATCGGAGCGGCTTATTATTTCAAGGTCGTAAAGAAGAAAGAGGAAGGTGATTTCGTCGAGGATGAGGATGAAGAGGACGATGAGGAGTATGAGTCCGAATCTGAGGAATCCGAGTCCGATGAAAACAATGATTTCTTTGAGTCTACCGAGAAGGAGACCGAAGAAAAGGTAAGCAGAGAGCCGGCAGAAGAAAAGACAGATCCGGATGAGAGAAGACCTGCTCCTACAGAAGAGGATGCAGCGGAGACCATCGAAGGATCCGATGCCGATGATCCCTATGAATCTGATTCCGAAGAGGAATAAGAGATAGAAACTTATTAACAGGTGCAATATAGCGCCAGCACAAGAGCCGAGGCATATGCCCCGGCTCATTCCATGAAAGGAGATCATTATGGAAGAGAGAAATGAAGTAACACCGGAAACAGCGGAAAAGACCATCGCAGATCAGTTTGCTGATTCCAAGGCAGAACAGGCGCAGCCGGAGACCAAGGAAGAAAAAAAGATGGACGAGATCACGCTTAAGTTCGGCAAGGGCTGTGTCGGAGAGGAGTTTCAGGGAAAGGACGGCAATTCCTACAAGGAAATCCTTATTCCCAATCAGGACAAAGATGATCACCGTCCCTGGCAGACCTTTGTCGTAAAGGCAAATCATGTGCATGAGAACCAGTTCGGCAAGGGTATGTGGTGCAAGCTCCCCGCAGAAGGGACTACCACACTTCGCCGTAGCGTTAAGGTCGGACAAGATGAGCAGGGCAAGCCCGTCTGGGATACCGAAAAAACCAAGGTTACCAACAAGGAACTGAAAAAGATGGTCGAAGCTTATAAGGATAGGGATCGTGAACGTGTATCCATGAAGGAGAAGCTTCCCGAGAAGAAAGCAGTTGTTGCCGAGCAGAAGCCTGCGGAGAACTACCAGACTAAGGCAAAGTCTAAGGAAGCATCATTGTAAGGAGGCTTACATGGAGCTTGTGATAACTGAAAAACCATCGGTAGCTCAGTCCATAGCACAGGTGATTGGCGCAAGGGAGCGCGGCGACGGATATCTCAAAGGAAACGGATATATCGTCAGCTGGTGCTACGGTCATCTTGTAGAGCTTGCGACACCGGATGCCTATGATGAGCGTTATCAAAGGTGGAGCTACAATACGCTGCCTATCATACCGTCGGACTGGAAATATGAAATAAAGAAGGATACGAGGGCACAGTTTAAAATCTTGAAAAGGTTGATGCTGGACGGAAATGTAACTGCTATCGTGTGCGCCACCGATGCCGGTCGTGAAGGGGAACTGATCTTCCGGCTCGTATATGAACAGGCGGGATGCACGAAACCCATCAAGCGTCTGTGGATATCATCCATGGAAGAAAACGCTATCCGTGACGGGTTTGATCATTTAAGACCCGGAGCTGAGTATGACAATCTCTATGCTTCTGCTTTATGCAGACAGGAAGCCGACTGGCTGGTAGGCTTAAACGGCACGAGGCTCTTTACGGTGCTGTATAAGAGCAAGGTATTAAAAGTAGGTCGTGTTCAGACTCCTACACTTGCGATGCTGGTGGAAAGAGAGGCGACCATAAGCGGCTTTCAAAAGACACCGTATTATACCGTCCATCTGAATGCCAACGGACTGGATGCTGTATCTGAGAAACTTTCTGACAAGGCAAAGGCTGAAAATATTGTATCTATGTGCAAAGGCAGGGAGGCACAGATCAGATCCGTGATATCTGAGGATAAGAACATGGTACAGCCGCGGCTCTATGATCTGACTTCCTTGCAGAGGGATGCAAACCGTATCTTCGGCTTTACGGCAAAAAAGACTCTGGAATATACGCAGTCGCTTTATGAAAAGAAGCTTTGCACATATCCAAGGACTGACAGTCAGTTTCTTTCCGATGATATGGAAGACACAGCCCGTAGAGTGCTTGCCGTGATTGAAAGTACCTATTCATATCTGAGGGATGATCGTCCAAGGAATGTGGATATTCGGCGCATCATGAACAGCAAAAAGGTCAGCGACCACCATGCAATTATACCAACGGTGCAGATAGAAAACATTCACAACATTCAGTTATCAGAGGGAGAGCAGAAAGTGCTCTCCCTTCTTGCAACCAGAGTTGTGACAGCTACGGCTGATAGGTATGAGTACAAAAGCGTTAAGGCGGAGATCGTATGCGAGGGTCAGACCTTTACGGCAAGTGGCAAGACGGTGACAAATGAGGGCTGGAAGAAATACGAAGCGGCATTTAGGAATGCGCAAAGAGTAAAAGCGGATAAAGAGGAAGGTGATGATGCAAAGCCCCTGCCTTATATGAGCGAGGGAGCGTATCTTGCCGATGCGGTTTTTTCCGTGATCGAGGGATTCACGAAACCTCTGGCGCATTTTACCGAGGATTCGCTTTTACAGGCAATGGAGAAAGCCGGTGCCTCAGATACAAATGATGATGCGGAACGCAAGGGGCTTGGTACTCCCGCCACCCGTGCGGATATCATCGAAAAGCTCGTCAAGGACGGGTTTGTAAAAAGGGAGAAGAAACAGATGATCCCGACAGAGGATGGAAAAAAGCTTATTTCCATTCTTCCGGATGAGATAAAAAGTCCGAAACTGACCGCCGACTGGGAAAATACCCTGACGCTCATTGCGAAGGGAGAATACCCGGCGCAGCGATTTATGGACGGGATCAGAAATATGGTAACGGAGTTAGTAAAAAACAACAGTACAGTAAGAGAGGAGAACAAGAATATGTTTGGATCAGGTGATGCTTTAGGAAAATGCCCCAAGTGCGGAGGCGATGTTATCAAGGGTAAGTTTGGAGCTTACTGCTCCGAAAGATGCGGCATGACGGTAGGTAAGGCCATGGGTAAGACTCTTACCGATGAGCAGGTGAAGGATCTGCTTGAGGGTAAGAAGATCTACCTGACAGAGCTTAAGAGCAAGAAGGGTGGAACCTACAATGCCTATCTCACAGCAGACGGAATCGAGGACTATTCTTTCACCAAGGATGACGGGACCGACATTACCGGCTACCGCTTCAAGTTCAAGATGGAATTTCCGAAGAGGGAGGGTTAAGGCATATGAACGGACAGATCATTACAACGGCAGTCGCATCAGCGGCTGCCGCAACTGTTACAGGGATAGC
>JAFPZU010000092.1 GCA_017417105.1 Lachnospiraceae bacterium
CGTGATCCTGGATCCGCCCTCATATGGGAGAGGTCCGAAAGGTGAGATCTGGAAGATGGAGGAGAATATCTTTGATTTTCTGAAGCTGGTATCAGAAGTTCTGTCAGATGATCCGGCCTTTGTCATACTCAACTCCTATACGACCGGACTTCAGGCCGGAGTTCTTACCTGTATGATGGATATGGTGTTTACGGAAAAACACGGGGGACATGTTGTCTCTGACGAAGTCGGGCTTCCGGTCTCAGGAAGTGGACGGATACTGCCCTGCGGAGCAGTGGGCAGGTGGAGCAGATGATATCAGGGAAGATAGATAAGACCCATGGGGCAGGGGGAAGCGAAACATCCGGTCTTATAGAGGAGATCTTCAGGGAGGCTTTTTCAAATGAGTATCTTGACGGACTTAATGACTCTGCCGTAGTTCCCGGAGGAAACAGGCTTGCGGTCACAACGGACTCCTTTGTAGTAAGACCGGTCTTCTTTCCCGGGGGGGATATAGGAAGGCTTTCCGTTTGCGGTACAGTTAACGACCTGCTGACAAGCGGAGCAACTCCTTATTATCTCACGGCCGGCTTTATCCTGGAGGAGGGTTTTGATACAGATGATCTGAAACGGATCGTGAAGTCCATGGCTGAAACCGCGGGAGAAGCGGGAGTTAAGATAATAACGGGAGATACAAAAGTAATAGAACCTGCAGATCCGAAGGAGCCGGGGCTTATAATAAACACTTCCGGTATCGGGTTCGTGGATTCCTGGCTAAGAATTTTTCCGTCAGAAATAAAGCCCGGTGATTCCGTCATACTGTCAGGTAATCTCGGGGACCATCACGCGGCGATCCTGTCAGAAAGGCTTTCCGTCAGAAATGAGATCAGATCGGATGCGGCGCCGCTTACTGAAATGGTATCGCATCTTATAAAGGAAGATATTGATATACATGCCATGAGGGATGTGACAAGGGGAGGACTTGCCACCATTCTGAACGAGTTTTCATTAACGGCGGGTGTCCGTATCCGAATGGAAGAAATAAAGATCCCGGTGTCACAGAGCGTTCGCGCCTTTTGCGGATTGCTGGGTCTTGATCCCCTTTATATGGGTAATGAGGGCAAGTGCGTTTTTATTATCCCGGAAAAAGACGAGGAGAGGGCTGTCGATATCATAAGGCACAGCAGATACGGTGAGAATGCTGTTCCAATAGGCCGTGTAATTGAGGGAGAAGCCTGCGTTACAATACGAACGGCTGTCGGAGGGGAAAGAGTCGTGGGTCCTCTTTACGGCGAAGGTCTGCCGCGAATCTGCTGATCAATCTGTTTTCTACATATCTTTAGTTAATCCGATTGTGAAAAATCTATGTTTGGTGTTGACATTCAGCGTGGGGGGTGATAGATTATGTCTAGCGATGATTAGCACTCGATTGAGTTGAGTGCTAACGAAAGGAGAGGAAGGAACTGATGGCAAAGGAAAAGGCGCAGATAGCCGAGCTTGATGAGAGAAAAGTAAAGATACTCATTGCTGTCATCAGAAACTACCTTGAAACAGGAGAGCCGGTTGGCAGCCGTACGATATCAAAATACACCGACCTGAAGCTTTCCAGCGCTACCATAAGAAATGAGATGTCCGATCTGGAGGAAATGGGATATATATTCCAGCCCCACACCAGCAGCGGAAGGATACCCACGGATAAAGGATACAGATTCTACGTGGATAACCTTATGAGCGAGAAGGAAAGGGAGATCCAGGAAAAGGAAGACCTTATTATCGAAAAGGCGGACAAGCTCGAAGAAGTATTAAAGCAGGCGGCCAAGCTGCTGGCAGCGAACACAAACTACACGGCGCTCGTCAGTACACCCGAGACCCACAGGAACAAGCTGAAGTTCCTGCAGCTGTCAAAGGTGGAGAAGGATTCGCTTCTCGCGGTCATAGTGGTGGAGGGTAATATCATCAAGAATAAGATGATACATACCGAAGAGGAGATGGATGAAGATACGATTTTGAAGCTCAATCTCCTGCTTAACACCCACCTGAACGGGCTCTCCCTGGAGGAGATTAATCTGGGGCTTATAACTCTTCTTAAAGAAAGAGCCGGCATACATACGGAGATAATAAGCTCGGTCATAGATGCCGTAGCGGAGGCTATCAGGGCTGACGAAGATCTTGAGATATACACTTCGGGAGCCACGAATATTTTCAGATATCCGGAGCTTATGGATTCAGGCAAGGCAACGGATATAATAAACACCTTTGAGAATAAAGAGGAGCTTGAGAAGATAGTCAGTACCTCCCTTGCGGAAAACAATGCAGGCAAGAGCGAGATGCAGGTATATATAGGGAAGGAAATGGCAAGCCCGGCGATGCAGGACTGCTCGGTGGTAACCGCCACCTACGAGCTGGGGGACGGCATGAGGGGAACCATAGGTATCGTAGGCCCCAAACGCATGGACTACGAGAAGGCCATGGGAACGATGAAATCCCTTATGAACCAGCTGGATGAGATATACAAAAAGAAATAGCGGAGGAGATAAAGTTGGGAAAGAACAAAGATGAAAAAAACGAAGAAGAGTCCGATAAGACCGTGATAATGGACGAAACGCCGGAAGAGACAGCCGAAGAGGAAAAGCCGGAGGAAAATTCGGAAACAGAGGAAGAAGTAAAGGAAGAAAAATCCGAAGAGACGGAAGAAGCCGAAAGCTCAGAGGAAAAGGAAGATCCTAAAGATAAAAAGATAGCAGAGCTTAACGACAAGGTAATGCGCCAGATGGCGGAATTTGAGAACTTCCGTAAGCGGACTGAGAGGGAAAAATCCGAGATGTTCGCAAGCGGGGAAAAGGTGGTAATAGAAGCCATACTTCCGGTAATAGATAACTTTGAAAGAGCTCTTGATATGGCCGGTCAGGACGAAGAGAAGAAGAATGACCCCTTTATCGAAGGAATGGACAAGGTTTATAAGCAGCTTATGGATGAGCTGGATAAGCTGGGAGTTAAGCCCATAGAAGCGTTGGGAGCAGACTTTGATCCAAATCTCCACAATGCCGTGATGCAGGAGGAGACGGAGGAATACGAGTCCGGCAAAGTCTGTAAGGAACTGCAGAAAGGCTATATGCTTAAGGATTCAGTCGTAAGACACTCTATGGTGTCGGTTGCACAATAATATGAGGAGGAAAAATCATGAGTAAGATAATAGGAATCGATCTTGGAACCACAAATTCATGCGTAGCAGTTATGGAGGGCGGAAAGCCCACCGTTATCGCAAACGTTGAGGGTATGAGGACAACACCTTCAGTGGTTGCATTCACTAACAACGGAGAGAGGCTTGTCGGAGAGCCCGCCAAAAGACAGGCGGTAACGAATGCGGACAGAACCATATCTTCCATAAAGAGGGATATGGGTACAGACCACGGACGTACCATTGATGACAAGAAGTATTCACCCCAGCAGATCTCTGCCATGATCCTTTCAAAGCTTAAGGCAGACGCCGAAAGCTATCTGGGTGAAACAGTGACGGAAGCAGTCATCACGGTTCCGGCATATTTCAATGATGCTCAGAGACAGGCAACAAAGGATGCCGGAAAGATCGCGGGGCTTGATGTTAAGAGAATAATAAACGAGCCTACGGCAGCGGCGCTTGCATACGGACTTGACAACGAAAAAGAACAGAAGATCCTGGTATACGACCTTGGAGGCGGTACTTTCGATGTCTCCATCATCGAGATAGGCGACGGTGTCATAGAGGTTCTGGCCACAAACGGAGATACCCATCTTGGCGGTGACGATATAGATAACGTTGTTGCAAAGTACATGGTGGATGATTTCAAGAGCAAGGAAGGCGTAGATCTCTCCGGAGACAAGATGGCCATGCAGCGTATAAAGGAGGCAGCCGAGAAAGCAAAGAAGGAGCTTTCAAGTGCCACCACAACAAACATAAACCTGCCTTTCATCACAGCGACCGCAGAAGGTCCCAAGCACTTCGACATGAACCTTACAAGGGCAAAATTCGAGGAGCTTATACATGACATAGTTGAGAGAACGGCCGTTCCCGTACAGAATGCAATGAAGGATGCGGGACTTAATAATTCCGACCTGGGCAAGGTTTTACTTGTCGGCGGATCCACACGTATCCCCTGCGTACAGGATAAGGTAAAGCAGCTTACAGGCCAGGAGCCTTCAAAGAGCTTAAACCCTGATGAGTGCGTTGCCATAGGCGCTTCGATCCAGGGCGGAAAGCTTGCAGGCGATGCCGGTGCCGGAGATGTGCTCCTTCTGGATGTTACTCCGCTATCACTTTCCATAGAGACCATGGGTGGAATCGCTACAAGGCTTATTGAGAGAAATACAACTATTCCCACAAAGAAGAGCCAGGTATTCTCAACAGCGGCAGATAACCAGACGGCGGTTGACATCAACGTTCTGCAGGGTGAGAGACAGTTTGCAAAGGATAATAAGAGCCTTGGACAGTTCAGGCTTGACGGTATACCTCCCGCAAGAAGGGGCATGCCTCAGATAGAGGTTACTTTCGATATAGACGCGAACGGAATAGTCAATGTATCCGCAAAGGATCTTGGAACGGGCAAGGAGCAGCATATTACGATCACGGGCGGATCAAGCATGTCTGATGATGAGATCGACAGGGCTGTAAAGGATGCCCAGCAGTATGAGGCTGAGGATAAGAAGCGTAAGGAAGCCATTGATACCAAGAACGAAGCTGATTCCTTTGCATTCCAGACTGAGAACGCCATAAACGAGGTGGGCGACAAGCTTGACGCATCGGCCAAGAGCGAGGTTGAGGCTGACCTCAAGGCGTTAAAGGATATCCTTGCAAAGCACGCGGATGCTGCGGATCTTACGGAGAGCGATGTGGATGAGATAAAGGCTGCCAAGAGCAAGCTTGAAACCTCAGCTCAGAAAGTATTCTCCGCGATGTATGAGAATATGCAGCAGGCTCAGGGAGCAGCGGGTCCCGGAGCAGGACCTGCCCCCGATATGAATAATATGGGCGGAGGACAGACAGGCGGAAGCTCCTCTTCCGATGACGGCGGTCCCGATGTAGTTGATGCAGATTACAGGGAAGTCTGAAAAGAGAGTTTAGGATTTTCGGGGCATACTGCATAGTGTTAACTATGCAGTATGCTTTGGCATATATGAAAAACAATTTGGAGACACAGGAAAATGGCTGAACAGAAAAGAGATTACTATGAGGTCCTCGGAGTAGAAAAAGGCGCAGACGAGGATACACTGAAAAAAGCATACAGAAAGCTGGCAAAAAAATATCATCCGGATGCAAATCCGGGAGATAAGACCGCGGAGGCAAAATTCAAGGAAGCCTCTGAGGCTTATGCCGTCCTGTCTGATCCCGATAAGCGCCGCAAGTATGATCAGTTCGGTCACGCTGCCTTCGACGGACCCGGAGGCGGAGGAGACGGATTCGGAGGCTTCGGTGATTTCAGCTCCATGGATTTCACAGATATGTTTGGAGACATATTCGGGGATCTTTTTGGCGGCAGGAGCAGAGCCAGCAGGACGGGGCCCAGAAAAGGAGCGAATCTTCGAACGGCTGTCCGCATCACTTTTGAAGAAGCGGTCTTCGGCTGTGAGAAAGAGATCGAGCTTACCTTAAAAGATGAGTGTCCCAAGTGTAAGGGAACAGGCTGCAAGCCCGGCACCAGCAAGACCACCTGCGGAAAATGCGGAGGCAAGGGTCAGATAGTATTCACCCAGCAGTCACTGTTCGGTACGGTTCAAAATGTACAGACCTGTCCCGACTGTCAGGGCACAGGTCAGGTTATAAAAGAAAAATGTCCGGATTGCTACGGCACCGGTTATATTGCATCGAAAAAGAAGATACAGGTGTCCATACCTGCGGGTATAGACAACGGGCAGGCTGTAAGGATCAGGGAAAAGGGTGAGCCGGGAAGCAACGGCGGTCCCAGAGGAGACCTTCTGGTGGAAGTCGATGTGGCTAGGCATCCCATATTTCAGAGAAGGGATATGGATATTTATTCGACCGCTCCGATATCCTATGCTCAGGCAGCTCTTGGCGGAGATGTCATGATAGATACGGTTGACGGCAAGGTGGTATATAACGTTAAAGCCGGAACCCAGACAGATACAAGAGTAAGGCTTAAAGGCAAAGGGGTTCCTTCTCTTCGTAATTCGAACACAAGAGGGGATCAGTATGTCACGCTTATAGTTCAGGTTCCTACAGGGCTTAATAATCAGGCAAGGGATCTTTTGAGGCAGTTTGACATGGCAACGGGGGATTCCCTTAATTATGTGGCAAAACATGAAAATGATGCCGCAAAGGAAAACGCCAAAGGGAAAAAGAAGAAGGGCATGTTTAAATAGCTCATTGCAATTCAGCGCAATGGCAGTGCGCTGAATTGCAGCTTATTGTATGCCGACCCCTGTTTATGTTATAATCTCCGGCGGATGTGAAGAAAACGGATAAAGTACCGGAGGAAGATATATCATGGAGAAAGAGGAATTTTTAGCACTTTACAGGCATTCACTGGCTCACGTTCTGGCGAAGGCCGTGATAGAAGTGTTTGGGGGGGATGTACAGTATGCAATAGGTCCGCAGATATCGGACGGGGCATATTATGATTTTGTCCTTCCAAGGCCTGCGTCTCCGGAGGATTTCACTGCGATCGAGGATAAGATGCGCGAGATCCTGAAGAGAAAGGAAGCGTGGACAAGAAAGGAAATATCCAAAGAAGAGGCGCTCGACCTCTTTAAAGACCAGAAATATAAAATTGAGATAGTGAAGGATCTCCCTGAAGGAGAGACCATCAGCATTTATTATACCGGTGATGACTATGTGGATCTTTGCAGAGGACCTCATGTGGAAAACTCAGCGGAGCTTCTGCAGACTGCTTTCAAGGTTAAAGCGGTGTCTGCCGCCTATTGGAGGGGAGATGCAAAAAATGATTCCATGCAGAGGATCTATATCTACGCGTTTCCTTCAAAGGACGAACTGAAAAAACATCTTGCCTGGGTCAAAGAGGCTGAAGAAAGGGATCACAAAAAGCTGGGAAGCGAGCTGCAGCTTTTCATGTTCCATGAGACTGCCCCGGGAATGCCGTACTGGCTTCCAAGAGGATGGAGGATGTACAGGGCACTCATAGAGTTCTGGAGGGATATACACGACAGAAACGGATATCAGGAAATATCGGCACCGGTCATAAACAATAAAAAGCTTTGGCTGATCTCCGGACACTGGGCTCATTATCAGGATAACATGTTTATAGTGCCCGGTACTACATGGACGCCGGATGCTGACGACGTGATGGCTGCAAAGCCCATGAACTGTCCCAATGCCATGATGACTTACGCCAGGACAAATCATTCATACAGGGAGCTTCCAATAAGATATAACGAGCTTGATATGGTTCATCGCAAGGAAAAAAGCGGAGCCTTAAACGGGCTTTTCAGGGTACAGGCTTTCAGACAGGATGATGATCACACCTTTGTTTCAGTGCCGCAGATAGAAGAAGAGATCGATAATATTATCTCCATCGCGGATGAGATCTACTCCACGTTCGGTATAACCTACAGGGCGGAGCTTTCCACGAGACCTGAGGATTTCATGGGCGATATTGAGGACTGGAATCAGGCCGAGGCTGCCCTTAAAAGGATACTTGACAAGAAATACGGCGAGGGCGGTTACGAGGTCAATGAGGGCGACGGCGCTTTCTACGGTCCCAAGATAGATCTTCAGATAAAGGATGCCCTCGGAAGGGAGTGGCAGTGCGGTACGATCCAGCTTGATTTCCAGCTTCCGCATAATTTTGGCCTTACTTATCAGGATCAGACCGGAAGCATGGTACAGCCGGTAGTCATACACCGGGCCATCTTCGGATCACTTGAAAGGTTCATTGGCATACTGATCGAGAACTTCAAGGGTGCTTTTCCTTTCTGGCTTTCACCATATCAGGTCGGCATAGTCCCCATAAGAGTGGAACACAATGATTATGCTCTTGAATTAAAGAGGATCCTTGAAAACATCGGAGTTCGCGCAGAGTGCGATATTGCCGATAAGAACATGAATGAAAAGATAAAGGAATACAAGAATCTGAAAGACCCGTATATTATTGTCGTTGGAGACAAGGAGGTTGAAGAGAGGACGGTATCCATCAATATAAGAGGTGTGAAACAGCAGCTTCACGGCGTCACCATCGATCAGCTGATCACAATGTGTCGCAGGATGAATGATGAACACCTGATAGACCTCATCACATCTACGGATGAGATAAAATGACCCTTTACATGAAATGACAGGTTGCGGACAGTGACCTGTCATTTATTGAAAAGAAAAGAATGGAGGAGAGCAGCTAAATGGCACAGAGAACAGACATCCATAAGGTACTTATCATAGGATCGGGTCCCATAATCATAGGACAGGCCTGTGAATTTGACTATTCCGGGACTCAGGCCTGTAAGGCGCTGAAGAGTCTGGGATATGAGATAGTACTGGTAAATTCCAACCCGGCTACCATAATGACAGATCCGGAGACAGCAGACGTGACTTATATCGAACCGCTGAATGTGGACAGACTCACTCAGATCATCGATAAGGAAAGACCGGATGCCCTGCTCCCCAACCTTGGCGGACAGAGTGGCCTGAATCTCTGTTCGGAGCTGTATAAGGCAGGAGTTCTGGATAAATACGGAGTCAAGGTCATTGGTGTACAGGTGGATGCCATAGAAAGAGGAGAGGACAGGGTTGAATTCAAAAAGACCATGGACAGTCTTGGCATAGAAATGGCAAGATCCAAAGTTTCCTACTCCGTGGATGAGGCATTGAATATCGCAGAGGAGCTGGGATATCCCGTAGTCTTAAGGCCTGCCTACACCATGGGAGGCGCAGGAGGCGGATTGGTCTACAATAAGGAAGAATTAAAGACTGTCTGCGCCAGAGGACTGCAGGCATCTCTGGTGCATCAGGTTCTTGTGGAAGAATGCGTATCCGGCTGGGAAGAGCTGGAGCTTGAGGTGGTTCGTGACAAGGATAACAATATGATCACGGTCTGCTTTATAGAGAATGTGGATCCCATGGGAGTCCATACGGGAGATTCCTTCTGCACTGCACCCATGCTTACCGTTTCCGAGGAGGTGCAGAAAAGACTTCAGGAGCAGGCTTACAAGATAGTTGAACATATCGGGGTTATCGGCGGTACGAACGTACAGTTTGCTCATGATCCGAAAACAGGAAGGATCATAGTCATAGAGATAAATCCCAGGACTTCCAGATCCTCGGCGCTTGCGTCAAAGGCCACGGGCTTCCCGATCGCCCTCGTATCCGCAAAGCTGGCTACCGGGCTGACTCTCAGCGAGATAAAGGACAGTGTATGGGGAGATCTTTCGAAGTATAAGCCCGGCGGCGACTTCGTAGTGGTCAAGTTTGCCAGATGGGCATTTGAAAAGTTCAAGGGTGTGGATGACAAGCTGGGGACTCAGATGAGAGCCGTAGGAGAGGTCATGTCCATCGGAAAGAACTATAAGGAAGCCTTTCAGAAAGCAATCCGTTCTCTGGAAAAAAGCAGATACGGACTGGGACATGTGGGGGGCTATGACAAACTTACAAAGCAGGAGCTTTTGCACAGACTGGCAACTCCCAATTCCGAGAGGCATTTTGAAATGTATGAAGCGCTCAGAAAAGGGGCTTCGGTGGATGAAATATTTGACGCAACCCACGTAAAGAAATATTTCATCGAGCAGATGAAAGAGCTTGTGGATGAGGAAGAGGAACTGCTGAAAAACAAGGGGTCGCTTCCTTCCGACGAGAAGCTGATACAGGCAAAGAAAGACGGATTTTCTGACAGATATCTGGCGGATATCCTGGAGATCAGCGAGGATGATATAAGAAAGAAAAGGGAAGAGCTTGGCGTAACGGAGGTTTATGACGCGGTTCATGTAAGCGGCACAGAGGACAGTGCTTATTACTATTCCACCTACAACGCCGAAAAGGGTGATGAGATCAGCTCTTCAGGGAAAAAGAGGATAATGATACTCGGTGGAGGACCTAACCGTATAGGACAGGGCATAGAGTTTGACTATTGCTGTGTCCATGCGGCAAAAAGCCTTAAGAAGCTGGGCTTTGAGACGATAATAGTAAACTGTAATCCCGAAACGGTATCTACGGATTATGATACGTCAGACAGGCTGTATTTTGAGCCCCTCACTCTCGAGGACGTACTTTCCATATATGCGGTTGAAAAACCCGACGGGGTCATAGCCCAGTTCGGGGGACAGACACCGCTCAATCTGGCTGCTTCTCTTAAAAAGAACGGAGTAAAGATTCTGGGAACCTCCCCTGAGGTAATAGATCTGGCGGAGGACAGGGATCAGTTCAGGAATATGATGGATAAGCTTGGAATTCCGATGCCCGAGTCCGGTATGGCAACAACCGTTGAGGAAGCAAAGCAGGTTGCGGCAAAGATCTCCTATCCTGTAATGGTGAGACCCTCATATGTTCTGGGGGGACGCGGGATGGAAGTCGTCTATGATGACGAGCAGATGGAGGAATATATGAAGGCAGCTGTAGGAGTTACTCCGGACAGACCCATTCTTATTGACAGATTCCTTCACCACGCAATGGAATGTGAGGCGGATGCGATATCCGACGGTGAGCATGCATATGTACCTGCGGTTATGGAACATATCGAGCTTGCGGGAATACATTCCGGTGATTCGGCCTGTATCATTCCGTCCAAACATATCCCGGAGGATAATCTTGCCACTATAAAGGACTACACAAAGAGGATGGCGGTGGAGCTTGGCGTAAAAGGTCTGCTCAATATCCAGTTCGCCATAGAGGACGGAAAGGTTTTTGTCATTGAGGCTAATCCCAGAGCCAGCCGTACCGTTCCGCTGGTATCCAAGGTCTGTGGGATAACCATGGTTCCCATTGCGGTTGAGATAGTGACGGGAGAGCTGACAGGAAAAGGGTCTCCCGTACCGGGTCTGAAGGAAAGAAGTATTCCCTACTACGGAATAAAAGAGGCAGTTTTCCCCTTCAATATGTTCCCCGAGGTGGATCCCATACTCGGACCGGAAATGCGCTCTACCGGCGAAGTCCTTGGGATCAGCGACAGTACCGGACTTGCATTCTACAAAGCCCAGGAGGCGGCAAAGAGCGTTCTTCCGAGAGAGGGAACCGTTCTGATCTCCCTGAACAAAACAGATAAGCCCGAGGTTGTGGGAATAGCGCAGGCTTTCCATGATGCAGGGTTTAAGATAATGGCAACAAAAGGAAACTACGACAGGATCACGGAAGCCGGGATACCTGCAGAGCTTGTGAAGAAGCTGCATGAAGGCAGACCAAATATCGTGGATCACATGACAAACGGCGATATACAGCTTGTCGTAAACTCTCCCATAGGAAAGGATTCCTCGTATGATGACAGCTATCTGAGAAAGGCAGCGGTCAAGAACCGTGTGACATATATCACAACTGCAGCAGCAGGCCGCGCGGCAGCAGAGGGGATCAAATACGTGGAGGACAACGGACTCGGCGAAGTAAAGAGTCTTCAGGAATGGCATAAAGCAATAAAAACTGTTGAATGAAGAAACGGAGGTAACAGCAATGAAATCATTCATCAAGGAGTTTAAGGAGTTTATTTCAAAGGGCGATGCCATGAGCATGGCGGTCGGTATCATAATCGGCGGAGCGTTCACTGCCATAGTGACATCAGTCGTTGATGACCTGATAGGACCGATCATAGGCCTTATCTGCGGGGGACTGGATTTCACCTCGCTTTCCGTAGGTATAGGGGATGCCCAGATCATGTTCGGAAACTTCATCCAGGCAGTGATCAATTTCCTTATCACGGCGTTCGTGCTTTTTATCCTGGTAAAAGGACTTAATAAGGTGAAAGAGAAGGCGATTAAGGAGAAAAAGGAAGAAGAGGCCGCCGAAGAGCCGGCAGAGGAGATACTTCTTCTCAGGGAGATCAGGGATTCACTGAAAAAATAAGGGTGATATAAGAGAACGCAGTGAACGACAAAAAATACATGTCGTTCACTGTTTTTTTATTGTTAGATGTTCTTATTAGGTGATATAATCTTTCTATATCTGCGGAATGCAGATATCACATCTTATTTCCTATTCTAAGGGGGTGTTTAAATGAAGCAAATGGAAATGCTTGCCATGATCCTGGCAGGCGGAAGAGGGAGCCGGCTTAAGTCTCTGACGAGCAAGATAGCCAAGCCAGCTGTTTCTTTTGGGGGGAGATACCGGATCATAGATTTCCCTCTGTCGAACTGCGCAAACTCCGGTCTGGATGTGGTTGGCGTGCTTACTCAGTACGAGCCAGTTTTTCTGAGTTCATATGTATCACAGGGCAGATATTGGGGACTGGATTCGAGAGATTCGGGTGTTTATGCCATAGCACCCAGGGAGAAGGCGGATGCGGAACTTGATGTCTATAAGGGAACAGCGGATGCGATCACGCAGAATATTGACTTTATCGATGCCTACAATCCGGAATATCTGCTGGTACTTTCCGGAGATCATATCTACAAGATGAACTATGCCAAAATGCTTGCTTATCATAAAGAGCATAAGTCGGATGCGACCATAGCGGTCATCGGCGTTCCAATGAAGGAAGCGAGCCGGTTCGGTATCATGAATGCCGACGAAAATGACAAGATCTACGAGTTCCAGGAAAAACCCGAACATCCGAAGAGCAATCTCGCATCAATGGGAATCTATATCTTCACCTGGAAGATCTTAAGAAAGCTCCTTCTGGCAGATGCAAAGAATGAAGAATCAAGCCATGATTTCGGTAAGGACATAATACCTGCGCTCATGAATGCAGGAAGAAATGTATATGCATACAGATTCAAGGGCTATTGGAAGGATGTCGGAACAATCGACAGCCTCTGGGAAGCAAACATGGATCTTCTGGATCATTCCAGCGAGCTGAACCTTTCGGATTATTCATGGCGTATTTATTCCGAGGATCCGACGGATCTGCCGCAGTACATAGGACCCGATGCGGAGATCGATACGGCTTATATTACTCAGGGCTGCAGGGTAGACGGAAAGGTGGTCAATTCAGTCCTGTTTACCAATGCTCATGTGGCAGAGGGGGCTGTAGTCAAGGACACGGTACTGATGCCCGGCGCGAAAGTGGGCGAGGGGGCGAAAGTTACAAGAGCTCTCGTTGCAAATGACGTGGTAATAGGAAAAGGCGCAAAGATTGGATCGGCCAACAGTCCTGAGATACTGCTGGTAGATCAGGATGTAAAGGGGGTGGAGTAAATGCCGAGAGCTTTAGGGATAGTCACTCCTTCAGGAAATAATATGAAGGTTCACGGAATGGATTTCTACCGGCCCATATCGGCTTTTTCATTCCTCGGAAGGTACAGGATAGTGGATTTTCCCGTATCAAATATGTCAAACAGCGATATAGAGCATATTCAGGTATATGTGAGCCAAAATCCCAGATCTTTAGCTGAGCATCTGGGAACGGGCCGCACCTATAATATCAACTCCAAACGAGGAAGGCTGCAGCTTTTATTCAACCAGGATTCCAAGGTAAACGAGATATATAACACGGATATCCGTGCCTTTGCCGATAATATAGATCAGATCGAGCTGGCATCGGAGCCCTATGTTATCATCTCTCCCGGATATATGATCTTCAAGGAGGATTACAACGACCTTTTAAGAGAGCATGTGGCATCCGGAGCAGACGTTACTCTGCTGTACCATAAGGTGGATAATGCGGACAAGTCTTTCAGAAACTGCCGGACGATAGGACTGAACAGACAGAAGGGTATAAAGTCTATTGGATGGAATGACGGAGCCATTCCGGAGGCAAATATCTTCATGGACACCTATGTTATGACGAAGGAGCTCTTTTTGAAGCTTATTCGCAAGGCGCAGAAGATATCCTCAGTGTACAGGCTGGTTGATATCATAAATGAAGAGAATGACGAGCTGGACATCAGAGGTCTTTCGCACAAGGGCTATTTCAATGCAATAACGGATTTCAAGAGCTACTATGATGCAAATATCGAGATGCTTGATTTTGATAAGGCAAAGGATCTCTTCACGGATGAGTGGCCTATATATACCGTAACTACGGACTCCTGCCCTGTAAGATATGCGAAGGGCTCGAAGGTGAAGAACTCTGTTGTGGCAAACGGATGTATCGTAGAAGGTACGGTGGAGAACAGTATCATAGGACGGGGCGTTGAGATAAGAAAAGGCGCTTCAGTAAAGAACTGCGTGATCCTGGGTCATGCCAAGATAGGAGAGGGTGCAAAGCTTGAGCATCAGGTGGTTGATAAGTGGGCGAAGATAATCAATGTCAAAAAGCTCATAGCGACCGCTGACAACCCCGGCTATATCAAGAGAGGGGACACTCTCTGATCAGGGAAAAGAATTACAGATAATAAAAAAACTGCCCGTTCCTTGTATCGGAACGGGCAGTTTCAATTTTATGCGAACTTTATGCTCAGCAGGCTGATATCACCGGATATGCGGATCATGAGGGTTCCGGAGAATTCGGAAACGGATCCATTAAGGTCGCATTCGACTTCAGTCCAGACAGCAGGCCAGGAGAGGGGGGCTTTGGTAATTTCTGTCGGAAGCTCGTATGTACTAAGATGCTTTTCAGGCTTTGAAGTGTTTCCTTCCCAGACGGCTTTAATCTCATCATTCCATATGATTTCAGCTGATCCAGATGTTTCAGAGCGCAGCAGCAGGCGGATCTTTTCAGCCTTTTCGGGAAGATGGCACTTCTTAAATATAAGACAGGATCCGCCATCTTCTGATCCCGGAGCGGCAGCGGTCATCCCAAAGGCTCCCCTTTGGAATTCGATATCATGGCTGTCATCACAGGTGTAAACGGGGACAAGCTTTGAAAGATCCCGTATCGGTAAAGCGGCGCCGGAAATTTCGGTATCACAGGATAGTATTTCACTCAGGGCATCCGATGCGGCATAGATATGATAGTGTCCGCCACATACGACATATTCTCCGTTTACAGCGTCGAATATCTGAAGACCGGAAATATCCGCTGAAAGATTGACGTTTCGTGTTTCACCGGGCTTAAGTGACCGGACTCTTGTGAAAGCGATGAGACGTCTTCCGAAGCCTGCCGGTGAAAGCCTTTCATCCGGATCATCCATAGAAGCATATATCTGCACGACTTCATCGCATGTCACAGCTCCTATATTCATAAGAGTCAGACGGATCTTAATTTTTTTGTCACTGATTTCCGGAATCTCCATGCCCGTATACTGAATACTGCCGTAGGACAGTCCGTAGCCAAAGGGGTACAGCCATCCGTCAGAAACATATCTGTAGGTTCTGTTTCCTATGATACGGTAATCATTCATATCCGGAAGCATGTCTTCTGAGGCGGGCCAGCTTTGCGGCAGTCTTCCTGCCGGAACGGTATCGCCGAAAATGGCAGAGGCTACGGCATCCCCCATATATTCCGAACCCGAGGGGGTAAGGAGCAGTGCAGCCACGTTCTTTTCAGCACCCTGCATAGTATAAGGATAATTTGAAATAAGAACGGCGATCACTTTCTTTCCGGTCTTAATAGCGGCATTTAGAAGCTTCTGCTGGTCTGAAGGAAGAGCAAGGGAGCTTCTGTCATAGTCTTCTCTGGCAGGGATCATCGAATTGCAGCCAAGCACAAGAATGATATTTGACCTTTCAGAAGAGAGTTTTTCAAGTTCAAGAGCTCCGTTTGCTGCCATTACTTTTTGGAAATAAAGAGGACTGCCGTTATCGTCTGCTCTGAGGGTTCCGTCTTCAGAAAGATATACGGGAAATCCGAAACGGTTTTTTATAAGGAGACCGCTTTCCGTATCCTCTATAGCAAACCTGCAGGTTACGAACCAGTCAAAGATATCGTCTTTGTCTGCTTTAAGACCGCCGGGTTCTTTTTCACCGTAAAAAAGGCTTTGTACGTATTTGCCGGTTTCAGCGGATCTTATGGTAAAGATCCCGTCCCCCCAGTCTTCGATATAGAATGTATCTCCATCCTCTTTGGCGGACAGACCTATGCTTCCGCCCGGGAGAATACTCCAGGCTTTATTACCTGAAATGATCCGGTATGTATTAAGTCCCTTTGTAAAAGGAACATCGTGACCAAGGACAGCGCAGAGTCCGTCCTTTACCGAGTGTCTGAATGGCGGATGTCCGGCATACCAGTCGGGGAACCACTCATCCGCAAGAGGGCCTGCAAGAATAAAGTCATCTGCTGCACTCTTATCAAGAGGCATGGCAGAGTTTTTATTCTCCAGAAGAACCAGGGACTCTGATGAAAGCCTGCGGCATACATTTCTTGCATCTTCCGAATCCGTATCGTCAAACGAAACCTTGTTATAAGGGCAGGCATCCTCCGGATCATAGATCCCAAGCTTCATCGCGACCATAAGGATGTTTTTTAAGGCTCCGTCAAGCTCGTCTTCCGAAAGGATACCAAGCTCAAGAGCATCACGAAGAGCCTTTTCCACATCCTCCGGCTTATCGGACATGCTGTCTACGCCGGCCTTTACGGATGCAGCGAGGCATTCGGCAAGGGTGCCGAATTCGTGATGATAGTCTTTAAGGCGGATCATGGCGAATCCGTCACACACCGCATGGGGTACACCCCAGGCTTCTTTAAGGAGGGTTCTTACCTCCGGATCCGTCATTCCGGGAATACCGTTAATTTTATTGTAAGCTGTCATGACGCCCAGTGCATGACCCTCTTCTATGGCGGTTCTGAAAGGAGGCAGATAATATTCCATTTTGTCTCTGAGACCAACGGAAGAGTTGATAAAGAATCTGCCGTCTTCTTTATTGTTGGCATAGAAATGCTTCAGGGTTGCGCCGCATAGTACATACTCTCCGTTATCGCCCTGCATTCCTTTAATATAAGCTGTTGCATTTTCAGAAGAAAGAAGGGGATCTTCTCCATAGCCCTCTTCATTTCTGCCCCAGCGTGGATCTCTTTCCGGATCAATGGTGGGAGCCCACCTTGAAAGACCTGTTTTCCTGTGCTTATTCCAACAGGCTCTGGCCTCGGTGCCGGTGATATGACCGGCTTCTTTTATAAGTCCGGGATCCCAGGAGGAGCTCATGCCAATAGGATTAGGGAAAGAGGTGGTAATATCCGGATCCCCCAGGAAGTTCTGTTCGTTTCTGGCTTCCACTCCGTGAGCTGCTTCTCCGCCGAGAACAAAACCCTCCACTCCGAAACGCCCCACGCCGTATTCCGGATGGGAATAAAGAATGATCTTTTCTTCCTTATTCATGTTGGAAAGAAGCCAGTCTATGCGCTCATTTCGGGGAATGGAGTGATCGTGGAAAGGATTGCTCACGCCGTCTTTTGCCAGGAGACGATCCAGGTATCCAAGAAGAACCTCTTCGGAATAAATAACCCGGCCCTCCATACCGCAGAGTCTTGCGCCATCCACGTTTTCCTGTCTGTCGTCAAAGAATATACATTCCTTCGGATCCAGGGAGTACTTGTCAAATAATGCTTCGTAGATCTCCTTGTCGGGTTTTATGCTGTGAACCTCATAGGAGATCACGTAGCCGTCCACTTCCTTGAAAAAGGGCAGGGTCATGTTTTTAGTATGGGCATTAAGCATACGGCTTGAATAATTTGACAGGAGATATAAGTGATATCCCATCTCCTTAAGCGCGTGAACCTTTTCCCAGACCTTTGGCCGGGGCAGGGGCATACGCTCAAGATGGGTCATCACATACATGATGTATTCCGCTTCCTCAGGGTATTTTTTTGTATAATCGTCAAGGATGTCATCAAAGGGGCGGATCCCCAGATCAAACTGCACCCAAAGCTTATCCTCGTAAAGATGCTTCGCAAATAAAAGGCCAGTCTCCCTGTCAGGAACTGTTTCCATCACAAGCTCAAGCCATCTGTAGCTTAGAAGCACGCCGCCGATATCGAATACAATGTTCTTATATTTCATAATCCCCAACCTTTCCCCAATTATCTTTGGCGCTTAAATAATATCAATTTCTGAAAGAATTGTGAACTGGTAAACATAATCTTTCCATTTTATATCTGGTGTTGTATAATAGCGTGATGCAGGCGCTATATGTAGTGTGGCGTTTACGGATTTCAAATTTGGGATGAGGAGAAACTTATATTATGAAAAAATACAGGAAGGGCGGTTTTGCATGCCTGATGTCAATTGTGATGCTCGCTGCCATGGTTACGGGGTGCGGTTCATCGGCTACAGCCGGGGAGGAAACTCAGAATAACATCGATCCGCTTAAGTATGTGACCCTTGGTGAATACAAGGGCATCGCAATAGAGGCGGCGGACACCACGGTAAGCGATGCGGATATAGAGAACAGGATAAACAGCGATCTTGGCAGCCACAGCGAGATGAAAGAAGTTACGGGACGGGCTGCAAAGATGGGAGATGTCGTAAATATAGATTATGTAGGAACAAAAGACGGTGTTGCATTTGACGGCGGTACCGGAAACTATGATCTGGAGCTTGGTTCCGGTTCCTTTATTCCCGGCTTTGAAGACGGGGTAGTCGGCATGAACGTAGGAGATGAAAAGGATCTTGATCTTACCTTTCCCGAGAACTATCACAGCGAGGAGCTGGCGGGAGCAGATGTCGTTTTTAACGTAAAAGTAAATTCCATATCGGAAAAAGCGGTTCCGGAGCTTACGGATGAACTGGTACAGAGTCTTGGTGTTGATGCAAAGACAGTAGAAGAATATAAGGAAAATATAAAGAAAGAACTTACCGAAGAAAGGGAGTCCAGCGCGGAAGCAAATCAGAAGTCAGATCTTCTGAAAACAGTAATGGATAATACCAAATGTGACATAGACAGTCTGCCGGAGTGGCTGGTTTCCGAAAAAGCCGGCGAGTTCAAATCCAGTACCGAGGCTTTTGTTACCCAGTACGGGATGACGATGGATGACTATCTGAAGCAGATGGGATCTGATCAGGCTGCCTTTGATAAAGAGGCTCTGGATTACGGGAAGGAACAGGCCAAGACGGAACTCGTGGTTCTTGCCATATCGAATGCGGAAAATCTTGAGGTTACTGATAAGGATATGGAAGATTATTATCAGGAGTATGCAAAAACCTATAATACCACTGCAGATCAGTTGAAAAAGTCAATTCCCCGGGATGAGCTTAAGTCATATCTTCTCAGAGAAAAGGTGATGGATTTTATTTACGATAACGCGGTAACGAAGTGAACGCAGCGGATACAGAACGTGGTTTCAAAGCAGAGGAGCTAAAAAATGGATCTTATTGAAGTGAGGACTCTTTATAAGGAAACAGATAAATATCTGGATAAGGATATAACCGTAGGCGGATGGGTAAGGTCGAACAGGGATCAGAAGTCTTTCGGATTTCTTACGATCTCGGACGGCACGTTCTTCAACACTCTTCAGGTAGTATACGGTGACAAATTGTCAAACTTTACGGATCTTGCGAAGATAAACGTGGGAACGGCAGTAGTAGCAAAGGGGAAGCTGGTGGCGACCCCCGATGCAAAGCAGCCCTTTGAGATACAGGCTGAGGAGATAGTTATTGAGGGGGCAGCAGGCCCTGATTATCCCCTTCAAAAGAAGAGGCATACTCTTGAATATCTAAGAACCATGACACATCTTCGTACCAGGACGAATACTTTCCAGGCGGTCTTTCGCGTAAGGTCGCTGATAGCTTATGCTATACACAAATTCTTCCAGGAGAGAGATTTTGTATATGTGCATACGCCTATAATAACAAGCTCCGATGCGGAGGGCGCGGGAGAGATGTTTCAGGTGACCACGCTTCCTTTGGGCGATATCCCGAGGACGGAGGACGGAGAGGTGGATTTTTCCGGGGATTTCTTTAACAAGCCTACAAATCTCACGGTTTCAGGACAGCTTAACGGAGAGACCTTTGCCTGCGCTTTCAGGAATATATACACCTTCGGACCAACGTTTAGGGCAGAGAATTCAAATACCACAAGACACGCTGCGGAATTCTGGATGATAGAGCCGGAAATCGCTTTTGCGGATCTTAATGATAATATGCAGCTTGCTGAGGATATGATCAAATATATGATCGGGTACGTACTGGAGCATGCGCCGGAGGAGATGGCCTTTTTCAATTCCTTTGTTGACAAGGGGCTTATCGACAGGCTGAACCACGTGATGAATTCGGATTTTGGCAGGGTTACTTACACTGAAGCTATTGACATCCTGAAAGAGCACAATTCCGATTTTCAGTATAAGGTGGAATGGGGCTGTGATCTTCAGACAGAGCATGAGAGATACCTGACCGAGAAGGTGTATAAAAAGCCGGTCTTTGTTACCGATTACCCCAAGGATATAAAGGCTTTCTATATGAAGCAGAATCCCGATGGAAAGACCGTGGCTGCCATGGACTGTCTGGTGCCCGGGATAGGAGAGATAATCGGAGGCTCACAGCGTGAGGAGGACTATGATAAGCTGCTTAACAGAATGAAAGAGCTTGATATGGATGAATCACAGTATGAGTTTTATCTGGATCTCAGGAAATACGGAACGGTAAGACATGCAGGCTTCGGTCTGGGTTTTGAAAGAGCAGTAATGTATCTGACGGGAATGGAGAATATAAGAGACGTCCTGCCCTTCCCGAGAACTGTTAACAACTGTGATATCTGAGGAGCAAAATTGAAAAGCTTTTATTCAAGGATAATTTCATTTATTACAACACTTGCCCTTGCACTCTGCCTTTTGGGTCAGCCGGTTGTTGCCGAGACCAAAAAGCAGCTTCAGCAGGATGCGGAAAGCAATAAGAAAAAACTGGACGCAGCAGAGGCCGAAGCAGGGGATATCGAGGCCGAAAAAGAGATGGCAGAGGAGGAGCTTGAGGAGGCACAGAATCAGCTTATCCAGCTGCTTGCCGAGGTCGATATCCTCAAGTCGGATATTGAGAATAAGCATAATGAGATAGCACAGGCTCAGGCGGACTATGATGTGGCAAAAGACGAGGTAGACCGTCAGTACAATACCATGCGTGCCCGGATAAAGTATATGTATGAAAACGGCACGACAAGTTCTACTGAGTATCTGGATATCCTGTTTCATGCCCAGAGCCTTACCGATGCGCTGAACAAGGCGGCCTATGCGGAAAAGCTGGCAGAGTATGACAGGAACATGCTTAATAAATACGTTGAAGCCAAAGAAGAGGTAGAGGAGAGACAGCGGGCTCTTGAAGAGGATCTGTCTGAACTTGAAGAGGAAGAGACGGATCTTACCGAACGCGAGCAGGAGCTAAATAATACCATAGAAGAGCAGAGGGCTACGATTGAAAATTTCAGCTCAAAGCTTGCGGCTGCAAAGAGCGAGGCAAAGGCATACCAGAAAAAGATCGAAGAAGATAACGCCAAGATAGCGAAGATCGTAGCTGAGGAAAAAGAGGCTGCAAGGAAGAAGGCGGAGGAGGAAGCCCGCCGCAAGAAAGAAGCGGAGGAAGCTGCAAAGAAGAAAAAGGCAGCAGAAGAGGCTAAGAAAAAGGCTCAGGAAGAGGAATCCGTAAAAGAGCAGGAAAAGGCAGAGGACGAAGATGACGAGGACGATGAGGAGGAGGAAAAACCCAAGGAAAGCTCCGGATCGGGCAGCAGCTCGTCTTCAGGAAGCGGCAAGGGATCGGAGATAGCATCCTATGCCCAGCAGTTTATAGGCAATCCGTATGTTCCCGGTGGTACGTCCCTTACGGACGGCTGCGACTGCTCCGGATTTACCCAGTCAGTGTACAGCCACTTCGGATACAGCCTGCCAAGAAGATCTGATGAGCAGGGACAGTATGGCAAGTCGGTGGACGGAATGGAAAATGCCCAGCCGGGAGATATCTTCTATTACGTAGGACACGTTGGCATATATATCGGAAACGGCTATATAGTACATGCATCGACTCCGGCTACCGGGATAAAGATCACTCCGGCAACCTACAGATCCATCTCTTCCATAAGAAGGATCGTCTGATGTACAGCTTCAGATCGCGTGTAAGATTCAGCGAGTGTGATACTGACGGAAAACTCGCTTTTACCGCTCTCCTTAATTATTTTCAGGATTGCTCCACACAGCAGTCGGAAGATCTGGGAATAGGAGTAAAGGCGCTGCATGAAAGAGGGACGATGTGGGTTGTAAACTCCTGGCAGATAGATATCCTGCGGCGTCCTAAACTTGGCGACGAGGTAGAAACAGGGACTCTGCCCTATGACATAAGGGGTTTTTTCGGAAAGAGAAACTTCTTTATGAAGGATGCAGACGGGGAATTTCTGGCAGTTGCTGATTCCCTGTGGACATATATTTCCACGGATACGAATTCTCCGGAAAGGATTCCCGATGATATACTTGAAAAATACGAGCCGGAAGAAAGGCTTGATATGGAATATCAGGGAAGAAAGATCCATTATCCGAAAAACGGAGAAGGTGCCATAAAGGGAGAGGCAGTCCCGGTTACACCCTTTCTTCTTGATGCTAATCATCATGTGAACAATGGCCGGTATGTGGAGCTTGCCGCCGGTTTTTTACAGGATGGACTGAATCCTGAGAGGATCCGGGTTGAATACAGAAAACAGGCATTTCTTGGAGAAGTGATCTATCCCGAGAAATATGAGATGGGGAATATGACGGTGGTCAGACTTTTGGGCGGAGATGGAAATCCCTATTCCGTAGTAGAGTTTTCGCAGGATTCCCGAAAGGGACAGGTATAGAAATGATAGAGGTTGGAAAAACCATAACCTTAAACGTAAAAAGAATGACACCCCAGGGAGCATACCTGTCGGATGGCGAAAGCGATGTGCTCCTGCCTCTGAAGCAGGTGCCGGAGGATACAGAGGTCGGGGATGCCCTGGAAGTTTTTATATACAGGGACTCAAAGGACCGGATCATATCTACTGTAAGAACTCCCCTTATACGGCTTCACGAGGTAGCAAGGCTTGAAGTAAAGGAAATGACGAAGATCGGGGCATTTCTTGATATGGGTCTTGAGCGGGATCTGCTGCTGCCGTTTCATGAGATGACAAAGGAACCGTCTGTGGGAGACAAAGTTCTGGCTGCCATGTATCTGGATAAATCCGGAAGGCTTTGCGCCACAGAGAAGATCTATAAATATCTTGAGAATGAGGCTCCCTATAAAAAGGACGATGAGGTATCCGGCGTATTATATGAGATAAGCAGGAACTTTGGAGCCTTTGTTGCAGTTGATGACAGATATTCCGCCCTGATCCCGGCGAGGGAGTTCGGAGGAGAAGCAAAAGAGGGAGATCAGGTGACCTGCAGGGTCACGGGAGTCAGGGAAGATGGAAGGCTTAACCTTTCCCTCAGGAAAAAAGCGTATCTTCAAATGAATGATGATGCAGAAAAGATACTTAATATGATACGGGTCGAAAACGGACTTTCGTTTACTGACAAGGCAGAGCCTGATCTTATAAAAGAAAAAACCGGTATGTCCAAGGCCGCATTCAAGAGAGCGGTAGGGCATCTGCTGAAGGAAAAGCTTATAACGATAGAGGAGGACGGGATCTATGAAAGAGATAAGCACTGAAAGGGCGCCGGCGGCTATAGGACCTTATTCACAGGCAATAAAGATCAATGATATGATCTTTACTTCGGGAGTGATCCCTGTCGATCCGACTACCGGAGAGATAAACGGGGAGGATGCGGCATCTCAGGCGGAGCAGGCTCTTAAGAATCTGACCGCGCTTTTGGAGGACGCAGGAACTTCTATCGACAAGGTTATTAAGACAACGGTATTTATAAAGGATATGAATGATTTCGGCAGGATCAACGAAGTGTATGCCGGATTTTTCAGCAAGCCGTATCCTGCAAGGAGCTGTGTTGAAGTTGCAAGACTTCCCAAGGACGTTCTGATAGAGGTAGAGGCTATAGCTGAATTATAGGTTATAATTCTGTGAAAAGGCTGCGCGTTGAACAGTAATAATTACAGCTTTATTTGACAAGGCCGGGAAAATGTGGTTATAATCCCACGGACACTTGAAAGAACACGATATTACGCACAGGGACGAGATCCCGTGAAAGGAGTAAGACATGAAAATAGAGAACATTAAGGACATTGACAAGTTTTTCAAGGTTGTTGATGAGTGTAAGGGAAAGGTTGAGCTCGTTACAGGCGAGGGCGACAGACTGAACCTCAAGAGCAAGCTCTCACAGTACGTGTCCATGGCAAACATCTTTTCTGATGGTGTCATCAAGGAGCTTGAGCTTGTAGCTTACGAGCCTGAGGACATCGATAAGCTTGTGAACTACATGATCAATCAGTAAGCCGTTAATCCTTTTATCTAATGCAAAACAGGAGGCCTTCCGTGACAGCACGGCAAGGTCTCTTATTGTTGACAGTAGAGATCCGATAGGATAAATTATAATAACAGCATATCTTTTTAAGGAGGGTTCTCATGTATTATATAGGTGTTGATCTTGGCACTTCAGCAGTCAAGCTGCTTCTTATGGAGTCTGACGGAACGATCGCAAACATAGTTTCAGAGAAGTATCCTATATCTTTTCCAAAGCCGGGCTGGTCTGAACAGGAGCCTGGAGACTGGTGGGCCGCAGTAAAAAAGGGCATACCGGAACTGATATCCGGCATAGACGCCTCAAAGGTTGCGGGCATATCCTTTGGGGGACAGATGCATGGTTTGGTAGTTCTTGATGAGAACGACGAGGTGATAAGGCCGGCGATCTTATGGAATGACGGACGAACCCAGAAAGAGACAGATTATCTTAATGATGTCATCGGCAAGGATAAGCTGTCGGAATATACCGCAAATATTGCGTTTGCAGGCTTTACCGCGCCCAAGATCCTTTGGATGAAAGAAAATGAGCCGGATAAGTTTGCCCGAATAAAGAAGATAATGCTTCCCAAGGACTATATAGCGTACATGCTGACCGGTGTTCACTGCACGGATCCTTCGGATGCCTCTGGAATGTTGCTTTATGATGTTAAGAACCGCAAGTGGTCAAAGGAGATGTGCGACATTTGCGGTATAGATGAATCGATGCTGGCTAAGGTATTCGAGTCATATGAAAAGGTCGGCACCGTGAAGAGCGAGGTTGCCTCGGAGCTTGGGATCCCGGATACCTGTATAGTTGCTGCAGGGGCAGGAGATAATGCAGCTGCCGCAGTGGGAACAGGAACAGTTGGAGAAGGACTTTGCAACATAAGTCTTGGAACCTCCGGAACCATATTCATCTCAAGCCACGAATTCAAGGTGGATTCCTTTAATGCGATCCATTCCTTTGCGCATGCCGACGGATACTATCATCTTATGGGCTGTATGCTCTCAGCGGCTTCCTGCAAGGCCTGGTTTATAGAAGATATCCTTAAGACGGATGATTACGCCGGCGAGCAGGCAAAGATCACCGAGGACAAACTCGGGAATAACAACATATTCTTCATGCCTTACCTTATGGGTGAGAGATCTCCTTATAACAACCCGAATGCAAGAGCGGCGTTCATTGGAATGTCGATGGACAGTACAAGGGCGGATATGCTTCAGGCTGTAATGGAAGGAATAACCTTCGGTATCAGGGATTCCTATGAAGTGGCCAGGGCTTTGGGAATAGACGTAAAGCGTACCCGTATCTGCGGAGGCGGATCAAGAGGTGATCTGGCAAAGAAGATGATGGCGGATATCTTAAACATCGATGTGGATGTACCGGCAAACGATCAGGGTCCTTCGATGGGAGGAGCTATCCTTGCCGCGGTGGCAGCCGGGGAGTATCCCTCTGTAGAGGAGGCCGCAGGCAGGATCGTGAAGATGGAGGGAACCATCCATCCGGATCCTGAGATCGCAAAGAGATATGAGGAAAAATACCAAAGATACAGAAAGCTCTATCCTCTTCTCAAGGAGTGGTATTGATGTTACTGTTCGGCGCATTTGCGGTGCACTGAATTGTAACGTATTGATTGACATAACAGTTGAAAAAATGTGTATACAAGGGTATAATTGTTGTCACGTGTGGCTTATGGGCACGCAGGTAATGGGATGAAAGGACTTTTTAATTACGACAGCGGGCTTTTCAGGGCGCTGGACAAACTGGGAAGCCTTTTTATTCTGAATCTGCTGACCTTGGTATGTTCGATACCTCTTATCACGGCAGGGGTGTCTTTCACGGCTCTTTATTATGTGACCATGAAGATGGTCAGAGACGAAGAGACATACGTAACCAGGGATTTTTTCAGATCATTCAAACAGAACCTGGGGCAGGGTATAGTCATCTGGCTTATCCTCATGGGAATAGGAGGGGTTCTGTTTGTTGATTACAGAATAATGGCGGCGAACCGGGATACTATACCGGCTGCCGGCGCTTTCATGATATTCAGTATGATATGCGCGGTGTTTTTGATAGTGGAGACCGCGTATGTTTTTCCGGTTCTGGCAAAGTTTTACAATTCAATACGTCAGACCATGAAGAATGCGATGCTGATGGGGATAAGGCATTTTCCCAAAACGGTAGCCATTATTTTTATAGATGTGATCTTTCTGGCGATCACCCTGGCTGCGCTGTACAGGAACGGACGGAGTTTTCTGGCTCCGCTGTATGTCTGTCTGGGATTTGCAGTTCCCGCGTACGCAAATTCATACCTTTTTGTGAAGATATTTGACCAGTATATCCCCGTTGACGAAACGGCGGAGACTGGCTCGGATGAAGAGTTTATTTTAAGATTGCAGAATGAGCCGGATGAAATCCCGGACGTTAAGGCTACGGAGAACGATGTCAAAGAAAAAGAGCAGTAATACTGAAAACAGCATACTGAATATCACACAGTGGGCTATTCCCACTGCCATTCTTTTTACGTATGTGCTGGTCACATTGTACAGTTTTTCTTATGACATGAAGACGGACGCCAAGTATACCGTAAGACAGAAGATATCAGATTACAACGACTCTCTTATTATAGATTTCAATTCTAAGATGGATGTCACTAAAGCAGTGGCGGCAACAACTGCCAATGTGGCGGCAAGACAGCTTTCTGCCGGAGATACGCTGGAAAGCGTGATAACGGATGTCGTTGCGCCGACAGTGGACAATGCCTATGCATCCGCAGCGAAGCTTATGTCAAAGGACGGATCGGGTCTTACGGAAACGGGAGCGCAGGCAGACCCTGTAAATCAGGAGTCTCTAAAAAAGTGTCTCGACGAAAAGATCATAGTTGTCTCTCCGCCTTATGAAAAGGGAGGATCCTGGTTTGTCGATGTGTTAGCTCCCGTGACCGATGTAAACGGCAACACGGAGCATGCCCTGACCTTTTCGTTTAATACCGATATATTCGGTGAGATTCCCACGACCAGCAAGTTTGACGGGAGAACCTGCTATGTTCTTGTGTCAAGTGACGGAACCGTACTTTGCCCCGCAGGAAGAAGGATACTGGTCAGGGGAGATAATATTTTTGAATCAAACAGTATAAAGATCTCCCAGGCAACGGAAAACAGGACCAAAAGCAATTTAAGCAGCAGAAATGCGGGATATACGGACTGCACCATAGACGGAGAAGCCAGGGTAATGGTATATGATCCCACAGCCTCCGCAGGAATGTCGATCGCTTCTATCGTAACTCAGAGCTATATCGATAACGAGGTTCATTCCACTTATGGAAATATGGAAAGCATCATGATCCGAATCCTGGTGGCTATGCTGGCTTTCCTTGTGGCAGTTCTTGCGATACATCTTGCCAATAAGGCGGTCAATACATCCCATAACCAAACCCTTAAGGAAAAAGCGGAAACTGACCTCCTTACCGGACTGCTGAACAAAATGTCCACGGAACAGAAGGTTATGGAATATCTGACCGAGGCAAAGGCAAAGGATCAGAGTGCGATCTTATTCCTTATCGATATAGACAACTTCAAGAAGGTAAACGACACTATGGGTCATGCCTTCGGAGATGAACTGCTTGCAGGACTGGGCCTGGGACTTTCGACTTTATTCCGTGCCACGGATATCGTGGGGCGTATCGGTGGAGACGAGTTCCTGGTACTCATGAGAAATATCACACCTGATGCTGAAACCAAGAAGAGGGAGGCGGACAAGCTTCTTACTTTCTTCAGGGATTTCAAGGTCGGGGAATATGTTCAGTACAGATGTACCGCATCCATTGGAGGGGCAGTCTTCAGTCAGGATGGCGGAGATTTCGAGGAGCTATACAAGGCTGCGGATAATGCCATGTATGAGTCAAAGAGACATGGTAAGAATCGTGTCGCCTATTACGGCGAGGAGCTCGAAGGTCCCGTGATAGAGCTGGGCAGACACTGATCATAAACGGCAGTTCGTGTGGCTATGTGTCACCGTGCAACAACATAACTAAAAAACGATTTGCATTTTTGGTTAGTTATGGCATTGGTTTAGGAAACGCAAATTGTTATACTCTAATCGTTGGGTCGGAGAAGATCCAACGGTTTATTATTTTCTAAGTATAAAACAGGAGGTTATCAGATTTATGGCTAGTCTTTCATTAAAGGACATCTGCAAGGTTTATCCCAATGGTTTTGAAGCGGTTAAGCACTTCAATCTAGAGATCCAGGATAAGGAGTTCATCATCTTCGTAGGACCTTCAGGATGCGGAAAGTCAACAACGCTACGTATGGTAGCAGGACTCGAGGAGATATCTTCAGGCGAGTTAAGGATAGGTGACAGGCTTGTAAATGATGTCGAACCTAAAGACAGGGATATCGCGATGGTATTCCAGAACTATGCTCTGTATCCTCATATGACAGTATATGATAATATGGCATTCGGACTTAAGCTCAGAAAGGTTCCCAAGGATGAGATAGACAAGATGGTTAAGGAAGCAGCAAAGATCCTCGATCTGACCCAGCTTCTCGACAGAAAGCCCAAGGCTCTTTCCGGCGGACAGAGGCAGAGGGTTGCCATGGGACGTGCAATAGTCCGTAATCCTAAGGTATTCCTTATGGACGAGCCTCTTTCAAACCTTGATGCAAAGCTTCGTGTACAGATGAGAACCGAGATCGCAAAGCTTCATCAGAAACTCGGCACCACTATAATCTACGTTACTCATGACCAGACAGAGGCTATGACTCTCGGTGATCGTATCGTTGTC
>JAFPZU010000093.1 GCA_017417105.1 Lachnospiraceae bacterium
AGTAAGCGAAATATGAAATTTCGCTTACTATAATGCCTCCGGCGGATGCGCTCGGATTTTGTAAGGAAATATGCCGCTTTCAGCGGCCAAAATCCGACGCAGTAAACGCCAAAACGAAAAGAGTTTTGTCGTTTACTATAAAACTGTTCCGCGGTATATGCGGTTACCCCAAATGCGTGCCTGCGGCACTCATTAACGTTAACCTGTATTTATTACATGGAAACATAGTATATCATAAAAGAACCTTCTAAAAAACAAATTATTTCTTTTCTTGACAGGCAGACTGATAGGGGTATATCATACAACACGTATGCGGATGTAGCACAATGGTTAGTGCGCCGGCTTCCCAAGCCGGACACACGGGTTCGATTCCCGCCATCCGCTTTCTTTTTTTTGCAAAAAACAATTTTACGGATCAAATGAGGAGAAAAGTATGAAAAAAAAGAAATTACTTATGATATTGGGACTTTCGGCTGTACTGCTTTTTACGGCCTGCGGTTCCAAGGATGAGGAAGAGCCTACGGAAGAGCAGACGGTTGAAGCTGTTTCCATAGAGGCTCCGGCGATGGTCATAACGGAAGAGCCTGTGGCCGAAGCTTCAGAGGAGGCTCCCGCAGAGGAAGAGGAATCCGATGTTCCTCCGGACGGAATGGTGGCAAACCCTCTTACGGGAGAGTGGATCGATCAGTCACTGGAGGATCAGAGGCCTATAGCGGTAATGGTCGACGATGAGAAGACTGCACTTCCTCACTTCGGAGTTTCCGAGGCAGATATAATATATGAAATGATGAACAGCACTCAGAATGACGGTGTCACCAGGTTCATGTGCATGTTCAAGGATTATAATTCGGTAAAGCAGATCGGCTCCATAAGAAGTACCAGACCTACAAACCTTCAGACTTTCCCTGAGTGGAATGCAGTGCTCTGCCATGACGGAGGTCCTTTCTGGAATGATGCTTTTTATAAGAATCCCTTCGTAGAAAGATTTTCGGGAACCTTCTCCAGGGTTAACAACGGCAAGCCGAGGGAGTTTACGGAATATGCCCTTTCCGGAGATGTGGATAAGAATTTCAAGAACACAGGTTATTCAAAAACCTATAATGAGTATTACAGGGGAGAGCACTACAAGTTTGCCACAAGATCCAACCCTAATACTTTGGATCAGTATTCAAATGCACAGACTGCAAATAAAATAACGCTTGCATTCCATCATAATAATCCCTGGCTTGAGTACAATGCCGATGAGGGAGTTTATTATTACTTCCAGTATGGCAGCAAGGAAGTTGATGCCGGAAACGGAAACAAGCAGGTCTGCTTCAAGAATCTGTTGCTACAGGGAGCGAAGCTTGAAAAGCTTGATGATCACGGATACATGATCCTTCATACCAATGACGGAGATTACAAGTCAAACCCAAGCTGGAAAAAGGGCGGCTGGTACATCACCAACGGAAAGGCCATCAAGGTGACCTGGTCAAAGCAGGATGATACCTATCCCACCAGATATTACGATGAGAATGGCGAAGAGATAAAGCTCAATGTGGGAAAAACCTATGTGGCTATAATCCCCTATGATGACTTTGAGCAGACAAAGATTGAGTGATGATAGAAGAAAAGGATCTGTACGGTATAAAGCATTATATCTACGGTGAAGCTTATTACGGGTCAGATGAGGGCATGCGCTTTCGTCTGGCCCGTGAGCCTTTAAGGAACGTGGTGTATGAGAGCGAGGAATCAAGACAGTCGGATTCGCCAAGGCTTAAGGCCAGTGTCTGGTTTGGAAAGCTTTCATATGAGAAAACCCCGGAAGATGAGATAACCGATAAAGACTTTGATTTTGATGCCGAAGGTTATAAGGAGGCTGTCGGATGGCTTAACCGGATGAGGGATGAGCACATATAAAAACAGCAGATACGAATCACTGATTTATTACAAGATTAAATATCTCGGCAGGAGTTGACACGATAACGTCGGCTCCTGCTTTTTCCAATTCGTCCCTGTCGCGGAAGCCCCAGAGTACACCGATCGTGTACATTCCGGCAGCTTTGCCGGTCTTCATGTCGGTATTGGTATCTCCCACATAGAAACATTCTGAAGGAAGTACGCCAAGTTCTTTTGCAAGCATCAGGGCACCGGCGGGATCCGGTTTTCTGGGATAGCTGTCCTTCTGCCCGAGAACTAAGATAAATGATCCCTCAGGATAGACGGAGGCCACTACCTTGCAGGCCTGGTTATGAGGTTTATTGGAAAAAACACAACATTTGATATCTCTGCTGTTTAGATCAGATATGAGCTCCGGCATCCCCTCGTAAGGAACTACGCCGTCAGAACAGTGGTCTGATAAAAAGGCAAGATACTTTGAGAAGACCTCTTCCAGAAAGGGTTCATCATCTTTTCCGGAATAAACTCCCCTGTAGGAGAGCAGTCTTTGCATCTGGACTCTGGAGCCGTCTCCCACAAAGTATCTGTAACGGTCTGCTTCAACAGGAGCAAGACCAAATTCCGCTATCACGGAATTTGCGCAGAAGGCGAGATTCTCCAAGGTATTTGCAGTCGTACCGTCGAGATCAAAAAGTCCTGCTTTGAAACGGCTCATTTTAGTAAATCTCCGGGGATATCTTCACGGGTTATCGAAAACTTACTGACCGCCCATGAACATTCCGCACATTCCGAGAGCGAAATCAAGCGGATAGAGCTGAACCATGACGCTGTCCATGATCTTTGGTTCTATCTCTAATTTGAAGCCTATCTTAACGAAAAGATCCGAAGGGTTGTCAAACATCTTTTCGAAGACCTTTACGGAATTGACATCTATGGTCTCCACTGAGGGAGTGCTTATATCTATAGGGCGTCTTAACATCGTTGACATTGAGGTAGCGGCGCTTCCCATCATCTGGTTCATCGCCTCAGACACTGCGCTCTTTTGCAGCTCTCCGATCTCACCGGACACATTGGTGCCGGGACCGCCCATCATAAGATCAGTCATCACAAGGACATCATGTTCTTTGAGGATGAAGATGTTATTTCCGGATATTCCCTTAACATAGTGGATATTTACAAAGACGCAGGTCTGATCATAATCGTCAAGAGCTGCGCTTCTTTTTATTACTTCGACTTTCGGGGTCGTGATATCGACCTTATGCTGAACCATGAGGGAAAGCGTTGTAGCTGAGTTTCCCATGGTAATATTTGCTATTTCGCCCAGTATATCCATCTGGATGGGTGTCAGTGAATCTGCCATTAGTATGCTCCCTGTAAAACGATCCGCCTTCTTGATATCTTCCTTATGATACCATAAAACCCGGTTCGATAAAACCCAAAAAACGATCGTCGCTGGACACTATATGTGGTATTGTGTTTACGCAATACTACTATATGCACTTCAAATTCAGGTTGAAATCTGTTACAATACTCAATTGTGTAAAAAAACAGAACAAGTACGGGAGGATTCTTTATGGCCTGGTATGACGAAGCGGTATTCTATCACATCTACCCATTGGGACTTTTGGGGTGTCCCCATGAGAACAGCTACGGGGAGCCGGTGCACCGGCTTAAGGAGCTTGATCCCTGGATAGAGCATATTAAAGGAGCGGGCTTTAATGCCATCTACATAGGACCGCTTTTTGAATCGGTGGGACACGGCTATGAGACCACGGATTATAAGAAGCTTGACAGCAGGCTGGGGGATAATGCAGACCTGAAGGATTTTGTTGCAAACTGTCACAAAGCAGGACTAAGGGTCATATTTGACGGAGTCTTTAATCACACCGGCAGAGACTTCTTTGCTTTTAAGGACATAAAGGAAAAGAGAGAGAATTCCCCATACCTTCACTGGTATGCCGGGATAAACCTTGGAGGTAATAACAGCTTTAACGACGGTTTCGGCTATCAGAACTGGGGAGGATACGATCTGCTGGCAAGGCTTGATCAGAAAAATCCGGAAGTTCAGGGTTATATTGCCGATGTAATACGTTTCTGGGTGGATGAGTTTGATGTGGACGGTATAAGACTTGATGCCGCTGATGTTCTGGAGTTTGAATTCATGCAGATGCTAAGAAGGGTGGCAGATGAGGTCAAGCCTGATTTCTACCTGATGGGGGAAGTCATTCACGGAGAATATATACGCTGGGAGAGGGATGCAAGGATCCATGCCGTGACGAATTATCATCTGCATAAAGCCCTCTTTTCCGGACATAATGATCATAACTATTTTGAGATCGCCCATACGGTGAAGCGCCTTTATGACATGGGAGGCTGCGATCCCCTGGGTCTTAGATTGTATAATTTTGCGGATAATCATGATGTTGAAAGGATTTATTCGAGACTTAACAATAAGTCACACTTCCTTCCGCTGCATATATTACTTTATACACTGCCGGGCATACCCTCGGTCTATTACGGATCGGAGTTTGGAATAGAAGGAAAGAAGGGTGGAGGCGATGACTGGGGAATAAGACCCGCCATCGACCTTGACGCCATGATGAAGGATGAGGGCGGGAGATCCTGTTATGAGATAATAAAGGCGCTTGGGTATATCAGACAGGCGGTACCCTGTCTTTCCTACGGAGTTTATGAGCAGCTGCTTCTGACTAACAGACAGTATGCTTTTGCCAGAAGATCGGGAGAGGATATAGCGGTTGCGGCTGTAAATAATGACGACAATGCCTTTGGTGTCGATCTGAATGTACCGGGTGGAAAATACAAGGCCATGCTTTCCGGAAAAGAGATAGATGCATCAAATGGTAACGTCCATTACGATATTCCGGCCTGCAGCGGAGAGATTTTTGTGAAGCTTTCAGCGGAGGGCGGGAAGCTTCCCGAGACGAAGCCGCTTAAGGAAATAAAAAAGACAGAGACACCGAAGAAGGAGACGGCATTAAAAGAGGCCGGAGCTGAAGCCGGGTCAGCGAGTGGCAAAAAGACCGAAAATACAGGAAATAACGGGAATTCGACAGACAATAAAAGGGTTGACATAAAATCGACAGGCGAAAATACAGGCGAAAAACCGGCCAAAGGAACAGTTGACATAAAATCTAAAAGCGGCAATGAAGCTATCCCGACCATCGTTCCCGATAAGCCCTATGAAGAGATGACAGTACCGGAATTGCAGGCAGCCGTTCTTCAGAAAATGGCAAATAACGGACCGGTAACGGATGATATGAAACGATCGGTGGAAGATAACATCTGGAAGGATTCGCTGATCAACTGGGTGAAAAGCTTCAGATAACGGGCGGTCTTCCGGAGGAGAGTAAGCATGTATTATGAAAATATTCTGGATCTTATAGGCAATACGCCGCTAATCAGTCTGGAACAGACTACTGGTCTTAAGTCAGATCCAGGGAATAGGAGACGGGTTTATTCCTGATATCCTGGATACGAAGATCATAACCGATATAGTAGAGGTTACGGATGAGGATGCCATTAATACCGCAAGGGAGCTGGCAAGGGTACAGGGACTTCTCGTGGGAAC
>JAFPZU010000094.1 GCA_017417105.1 Lachnospiraceae bacterium
AAACCTTGATGCAAAGCTTCGTGTACAGATGAGAACCGAGATCGCAAAGCTTCATCAGAAACTAGGCACCACGATAATCTACGTTACTCATGACCAGACAGAGGCTATGACTCTCGGTGATCGTATCGTTGTCATGAAGGACGGTGTCGTTCAGCAGGTAGATACTCCCCAGAATCTTTATGATAAGCCTAATAACCTCTTTGTTGCTGGATTCATGGGATCACCTCAGATGAACTTCCTGGATGCTACAGTAAAGAAAGATGGCGATAACGTAACTCTTGAGTGCGCAGGTCATTCAATCCCGCTTCCTCCTGCAAAGGCCAAGAAGCTTATCGAGGGCGGATATGACGGCAAGACTGTTACCTTCGGTATCAGACCCGAGGATGTTTATGATTCGGAAGTTACGATCAATACTCTTCCTGCAGGCGCAGTATTTGAGGCAAAGATCAATGTATACGAGCTGCTTGGAGCAGAAGTGTTCCTGTATTTCGATCTTGCTGATTTCCCGATGACTGCAAGAGTTGATCCCAGAACGACAGCCCGTCCCGGTGATACAGCAAAGTTTGCGATCGATGTAGAGAAGATCCACGTATTTGATAAGGAAACAACTAACACGATCACAAACTAAAGAAAGACAAATGTTGATTTCAAAACCGTGCATCCGGAAAGGGTGCACGGTTTTTTTTGCTTGACTTAATGCCGGGAGGATGGTATTGTTGTTATTAGCACTCTTTAGACGCGAGTGCTAATAAACAGATAAACAGATAAACAGATAAACAGATAAACAGATAAGGAGACCGATCATGGCAATACTTCCGATATATAATGTCCTTGCGTTGCCGGACTGTAATATATACTTTAAGAACGACTTTTTCAGCAAACTTGTTGGAAGGGATCCCCAGCCTGATGACAGAGTGACACTTATTGTACAGAAAGAAAACATCACCAGGGATGACTTTGACAGCGATTCTTTCTATCCTGTCGGCCTTTCAGGCATAGTTACTGAGGTCAGCAATAACGGATATTTCATAGTGCATACAAGAGCCAGGGTCAATATAGACGAGATCACGGTTTACCATGACAAATCCATAGATATAAACATATCTAAGAGAGAGGATATAGATGATGCGGATAAAGAGTTAAACTCACGAAAGCTCAAGGAGATCAAGGCCGCTATGTCAAAGTATGCCGAGAACTTCCAATGGGTTGCCGCGACCCGTGCCTATATCGCGCAGTGGACCAGCCTTGCGGAAATAGCATCGGCGATGAGTCCCTGGATAATGAATTCCAATGAAGAAAGATACGCCCTGCTGGCTGAAGATTCCACGGCGAAACGAAATGAAATGCTCGAAAAGCTGATATACGAAAATCTTGAGATGACCCGTATTGACAACGAGGCCAAGAGTGCACAGGAAGCTGATTATCAGAAGATTTACAGGGAAAATGCAATAAAGAAACAGATGGATTATCTCCAGAAGGAGCTGGATGAAATGCATCCGGAAGAGATATCCGATATAAGACGTCTTGAGATACAGCTTAAGGAATCCGAGATGAACGAGACTGCAAGAAAGGAAGCCACAAAGCTTCTGAACCGCCTGAAGCAGGAGGGGCAGGCTTCTCAGGAATCGGGAATGCTTTTGGATTATCTGGACTTTCTTGTTGGCCTGCCGTGGAAAAAACAGAAATTCAGAAAGATATCCCTGGATGATGCAAGAAAGATCCTGGATAAGGATCACTACGGTCTTGCAAAAGCCAAAAGGCGTATCATAGAACAGATAGCGGTCATGAATCTTAAAAAGGAGCAGTCCGGCTCAATAATATGCTTCGTGGGAGCTCCCGGAACCGGCAAGACCTCCATAGCAGCATCCATAGCGAAAGCCTTGAAGAGAAAATACATACGGGTCTCATTGGGAGGCGTACGTGATGAAGCGGATATCAGAGGACATCGCAGAACTTATATAGGCTCCATGCCCGGACGGGTGATGGACGGCATAAGCAAGTCGGGAGCTTCAAATCCGGTCATGGTGCTGGACGAGATAGACAAGCTCTCCGTAAGCTATAACGGAGATCCGGCAGCGGCGCTTCTTGAGGTTTTAGATCCGGAGCAGAATAACAACTTTACGGATCATTATCTTAATGTGCCCTACGATCTGTCAGATGTTCTGTTCATATGTACCGCGAACAGCCTCGACAGCATCCCTGAGCCGCTTCTAAACAGAATGGAAGTTATTCAGTTTAACGGATATACTCCGATAGAGAAATATCAGATCGCAAGGAAGCATCTGATCCCCAAAGCGCTGAAGGATGTAGGGATAAAATCCAGAAATCTTGATATTTCTGATGATGCATTAAATGCGATAATATCGGATTACACGAGGGAGGCCGGTGTCAGAGGATTAAAGAAGAAGATAGATACTCTGTGCAGATCCGTGGCGGTCAAGATTGTGGAGGGAAACGGAAAGAGCCTTAAGGTCGGAACCGACTCCCTGAGAGAGTTGCTGGATATGACTCCCATACCCCATGATATAGTGGACAGGAAGATAGCTCCGGGGATCGTTACGGGTCTTGCCTGGACACAGGTGGGTGGAGAGATCCTGTTCATAGAGACTATCCTGACCAAGGGAAAAGGAGAGGTAGTGATAACCGGACAGCTTGGAGATGTAATGAAGGAGTCGGCGCAGATAGCGATCTCCCTTGTTAAATCCATGTATCCGACAAAGGCAGCCATGTTTGAAAAAAACGATCTTCATATTCACGTACCGGACGGAGCTACACCGAAGGACGGTCCCTCTGCCGGAATAACGCTCACGACAGCGCTTGCGTCTCTTATCACCGGTAAAGCGGTGGATCCCCGGGTATGTATGACGGGCGAGGTGTCCCTGGAGGGAAAGGTGAAGCCCATAGGCGGACTTCCCGAAAAACTCATGGCGGCTCAGAGGGCAGGGTGTACAAAAGCCTTTATCCCTGTTGATAATGAAGGAGACCTGAGGGACGTTGCTTCAGAAGTAAAGGATGCTCTGGAGATCATACCGGTAGGAGATGTTAAGGAGGTTCTTAAGCTTACGGGAATAGGCGCTCCGGGAAGACGAACGGTTAAGAAGGTCGCATCGACGGCAAAAGCTGCGACAAAAAGGACAGCGGTAAAAAAGACCCCGGTTAAAAAGCCTGTCGGAAGGAAGAAAAAAGGAAACTCCTGATGGAGTTTCCTCTAACCTGTCCATGGGACCGTGCGGGCTCGAACCGCAGACCTCCTGCACGTCAAGCAGACGCTCTCCCAGCTGAGCTACGACCCCGTAAACAAGAAGATATTATATATCATTTTTTTATTGCTTGCAATTACTACTTTGTACATGTATAATATCTTACGTTGTTAAGAACAATGGGCTGTCGCCAAGCGGTAAGGCAACGGACTCTGACTCCGTCACTTCGAAGGTTCGAATCCTTCCAGCCCAGTATATATCTCCCCGAAATAGTGCGGGGAGATTTTTTTATAGAAGTTTTGATAAGGAGGTAACGAGAATGAGAAAATACAGATTACTTGCTATCATACTGTCTGCGGCGTTTGCCATCACAGCCTGTACAAACACGGTTAATGAACCGGGGCTTCCGGCGGCTCAATCGGAGGAGGCGGTATCAGAGGAGGCGACAGAAACAGCATCGGAAGATAATAAGGAGAAGACCGAACCTGGTTCGGAAGAAGCTTCCGATACTTCAGTAAAAACGGAGAAGGACAGTGAAAAGACTATGGCAAAATACCCGGACAGAGAGTATGCGGATAAGATAGACACAGCTCTTTCTTCCATGGATTATACGAGGACAAGAGGAGAGGATGCAAAAAGCGGAGATAACGTAGACACCTCTATCTACAGGGAAAAAGGCAAAATAGTTAAGATAAAGACCGAGGACTACGGGTCGGACGGACTTATTGCGGATGAATACTACTATAACGGCGATACCGTAGTCTACATGAAACAGCATAAGACGGATATCTACGGCATAGGAAGCACCTATAATGAGGCAGATCTTTCGGACATAGAGGCAGACTATACGGCAGGCATATTGGAAAAAGCCGAAAAGGCCCTGGCGGAAGCAAAGAAGAATAAAGGAAACGCCGTGCTTTACGGATATGCAGGAGATGAGCAGGGAGGAGTGCTTCAGAACGTTACTGTTGCCCTGCGCAATGTTGCGGGAGATTATAAGGCTGAGGCGGTGACGGATGGTGACGGTTATTATTCCTTTGAGGTGCCCCAGAAAGAGGACACTTATAATCTTACATATACCTATGATTCATATGCGGTCAGCAGCCTGAATGACGTACACATTATCCCGGGCACCCCGGAGTATTCCCTTGGGAAGGTTTATGTGGCACCTGAAGGACAGGGGATTCACGATACGGATGTATACCTCCTTAATCCAAACACAAAGGCACCGGAAAAGCTGAAGGATGGCGAATATCTGGCTGTTATAAGCTCGGAGGATCCGGGCATGAGACTGCGCCTTGTAAACACTGATGATCAGAGTGCCGAAACCGGAAATCAGCTGAAGTTTGACCCATCGAAGAGCAAAGCAGGCTATGCGGTATTTGTGGAGGACGGAACCTACCTGGGCAGAGATGATATGGCCGGAACCATCGGTCGTACATATGTGAACGTTACGATCTTTGATAAGGATGGAATTAAGGCGGCATTTCTTGAGCCGGCGGGACGACTTGGCACAATCTGGAAGGTCTGCACGACAGACAGCAAGGCAGGTATCTCCCAGTCAGGAATGCTGTATTCTGATTCCACCGGATGGATCGGCAGATAACATTTACAATTCAGCCCACAGTCAGTGCACTGATTAAAGGTAAAGCAGCGAGAGCAGAGGGACGGTCACTACCGACAGTACTGTTGACATGGCTATCATCTTGTTGCAGTAATTCCCTTTGCGGGCATGCTGCTCGGCAAGCATTCCGGAAAGCGCTGCTATGGGCATGCTTGCGGAAAGACAGCAGATCTTTACGATCGCAGGATCGAAGGGCATAAGCCTCAGCAGAAGGACGCCTGCTCCCGGCACCAGGATGTTGCGTATAAGAACAAAGATATAGATATCCTTATCCGCAAAAATACTCTTAAGATCAAGCTGCGCCAGAGAGCCTCCTATAAGGATCATGGAAAGCGGAATACAGGCGTTTCCCATATAGGTGAAAAAATTACCTACCGTTTCCTGTACGGGAATGCCCGCCAGGTACAAAACTATGGCAATGATACTTATAAGTGTTCCCGAATTAATGACAGATTTCGGAGAAAATCCTTTCTTCCGCTCTTCGTCGGGCAGAGCAATAAATATCCCGAGAGTGTAGGCTACAATATTAAAAAGCAGCATATAAAATACAAGGTAGATCACGTATTCATCCCCGAAGAGAGCCTTGATCACCGGGATGCCGAAGAAGCCGATATTTGAAAGTATCAGCATGAGCTGCTCCAGCCTGAGTTCATGTCTGTCTTTGCTTCCTGTTTTACTTCTGATGAAAAGATAAACATAGCTTGCGGCTATGAAATACAGATAGAAAGCTGTCGCAGCTATGAAGTTTTGCAGGCTTAAAGTAGCGGCCCCGGAAACTCTGTCTCCGGATATCGCGGAAAGTATGAGGCATGGATTTAATACATTGACTACTACCCTGCTTATCTGGTGCTGCCCTTCGGCATTAAATACCTTCATTCGGAAAGCAGTATAACCTGCAACCATCATGGCAAAAAGCATAAGCATCTGCTGGAACAGCAAAAATGTATTCATATCTTAAAATAACTCCTGAGAATGTTTGAAAATACAACTGGGGCATCCGCAAAAGAAAAGTGCCCGGCGCCTTCTATGCGTGCAAGTCCTGCGTCAGGCATGGTGCGCTCCATAAGCTCTCCATCCGATATCGGGGTGGCAGTATCTGCCGTCCCCCAGATGAGGAGGGTTTCCGGTATGACTCCGGGAAGAAGAGGAGTCAGATCTTCATTTATTGCCTTGACCATGCAGTCCCGCATAAGGGGAGAGGCAGCTCTGTAATCAGCGGAACCATGGGTTTCCTTATAGTGTTCGATCTGCTTTTCGGACATAAAGTGCCTGGCGAACTTGAAAAGCTTCTGCTTTCTTTTAGCTTTATTGGAAAGCTCGTGACGTATGCCGGCAGCGTCTATGAGAACGATCCTTTCAACCGTAAAGGGAAGATCGGTCTTATTCATCATCTTAATGATGATACGCCCGCCAAAGCTGTGGCCCATCAGAGAGAGGGTGTCGATACCGAGAGCCTTGATAAAGGCTATGGTGTAGTTCACGAACCCGTCAAGCTCCCAGGCTTCAGGCGGCTCCGGAGTATCTCCGGTAAAGCCCGGCATATCTATAAGTATGACCCGGTATTTTTCGGAAATTGCATCTGCTGCTATCCTGTACAGCGAGGCCTTTGCCATCCATCCCGGCAGCACAAGCACCGCCGGCGCCACAGCCGGACCATATTCTTCGTAATAGGTTTCAATCCCGTTTACATCGATCTTCATGCAGGACAGTATAACATAAATTAACGGAACACGCGAAACCATGCTGTTTTTCGTACCAATTATACTGGTTAACGTTAATGAGTGCCGCAGGCACGAATTTAGGTTAACCGCATATACCGCGGAACAGTTTTTCAAAACGGCAGTTAATTTCGTTCGCGAGTATAATGAGCAGATATGTTGTGCTGTTTCTGGCATATGTTTTATAATAACCCTATGTTTTAACAGAATATGACGGGATTGGAGAATATAATGGCTGTCTTTGTGGCCATCGCAGTGACAGCCGTCGCGACCAGAGGATATCTTCTCAGGTCTGTGGCGGATCAGACCGATGATGTTGCGAAGGCAGCGGCAACTGCCGCCGCGGTTTCGCTTGGATCAAGGGAGGGGTTCTACAGACTGTATGAAGATGAAGAAGGAATATCATTCTCGCCTGTGAGGAGATTTTCGCCAATATCGTGAATTATTCCGGAGCCGACAGCGTAAGCTTCTCCTGCAGGAGAAGCACGAATCAGTATCTTGTGACATTTTCCGATAACGGAATCCCTTTTGACCCGGTGCAGGCAAAGCTTAAAAAGAAGGAATTCGAGGAACTGGATACAGGAGGAATGGGTATCATGCTGGCCCGCTTCTTTTTTTCGTCCAAGTATCATGTCGCTCAACCTTTCTTAATCTTCGTTATTTTCGTAGATTAAGACGGCTTTATCATGTCCGGGCTGTGATTACAAGACAATTCTGTGAATGAACCGTTCTTAAACTTGATAATTTTGAGTTTTAAGAAAGAGTTATTTAAGGTCATGTTGAAAGTCAGATGAACTATGCGAGGAAACTTATTCCGAGC
>JAFPZU010000095.1 GCA_017417105.1 Lachnospiraceae bacterium
AGTAAGCGAAATAAGTAATTTCGCTTACTATAATGCCTCCGGCGGATGCGTCCGGATTTTGTAAGGAAATATGCCGCTTTCAGCGGCCAAAATCCGGCGCGGTAAACGACAAAACGAAAAGAGTTTTGTCGTTTACTATAATTTAATTATGATTTGGTGAAAAAAATAAGAATATACAAAAAAGCCGGGGTAGCCCGGCTTTGAGTGCGAATATTATTATGATATCACGTCATGGATGCAAACAGAGCATCTATCTCGGCCTGAGACAGTACCCGGTTTTCATTGCCTCCTGCTGGAGGGACGGCGGGAGCCGGAGCCGCGGGGGCAGGAGTCGGAGCGGCCGCAGGCGTAAAAGTAGGATTCAAAGCCTGAGCCTGTGACGAATTTCCCATTATACTTGCGAGCAGAGCCTGCTGTTCTGCGCTTAAACTATCCATATCGTAACCTTTCAATAAAGATATATGTCAGTATAAATATGCGGCTTTGGAGCTGTTTTTTGGGCAGTTCCTGAATGCCTGTCGGAAGAACTTACTTACCTGCTATACATGGCAGGAAAGACAGTATACCATATAATTTCTTATCCGTCTATTTTTATCTGTGAAAGTTCTCCCCATATGAGACGACGCCACTGCTCGAGCTGTTCCACTGTCATGAAACCATTTGAAGTTCCCATGTAGCCGATCTTGTAGGAAGCGAAGAGCATGGCATTCTTGATCGCCGTTGTCGAATCACCGGTCTCAAGGTAGGAGTGGAGGAAGCAGGCCATAAGCGCATTTCCAGCGCCTGCCGTATTTACCACTTCGTTGGTTTTTACTATATTGTAATGTACCCTGATATCACGGGTTCTGTCATACAGTATGAGACCCTCGGAGCCCTGTCCGAGGATTATGATCTCAGTGCCGTAGGTACTGGCGATACTGTCAATAAATTCGTAGGGATCCTCCGTGATGGTGTCATCACTGAAATAAAGGATAGACGCTGATCCAAGGAAATCCGTATTATACTTTTCTTTCTCACGAAGGAAGCTGTGTATATTTACGGCTATAGGTTTTTTATATTCCTTTGCTATGGGAATGAAGGGCCGGCAGAAGTTGGCATTTGAAAGCACGACCATATCGCAGTCGGCTATCATGGGTTTGACCATGGACATGCGGTAATCTGCATCTCTTAAATCCTTTATATCTTCGAAGATCTGTTCCTTTCGATCCCTGTCATAGAGGATGACCTGGGCAGGAGTGGCCTTCAAAAGAGGCAGAATGTAATCAGTGGATATGGTAACTTCTCTGTCCTGTGGATTGAAGATGCTAAGATCCTGGTTGCGGCCCACAACGGAAAGAAAGTCGACATGATTTCCAAGCCATTTAAGCGCCAGCGACTCATTATAGGCATCTCCGCCGGGAGCCGTGAATATTGAGTCCGGTGTGCTCGTCAGCGGACTGAATTCCACCGGTATGTGATCTACCTTAACGATAGTCTCTATCTGGGTTATGCCTGCTACAATAAATTTTCCCATGGCCGTCTCCTCTGAAATTATTGACGTTTTGTATGTGTACTGTCATACAGATAATTCAATTCTACCACACCTGACGTGCTTTTTGAAAAAAAAAATTACCGTTCAGTGCCGGGTCACGCACTGGCTGTGCGCTGAATTGAAAAAAAGTTGTGGCAGGATGCTTTCATTCCCGATAACTTTTGGTGTAAAATCAACATGGAATATTTTTTGGATCGGAGCAGGTTATGGGTGATATTATCTATACTGAACTGAAAGAAGCCAGCAGGACCATAGCGGCGGAGAAGGGAAGAAAGAAAAGCGCGGGGAATAAAAGACTCCTGGAGACCACGTTTCAGATAATGGATATAGCCATTATAGTGAGACGGGAGGGGCTTCCGGTGCTTGAAAACTTCACTCACAGGATTGAGGACAAGAGCATAGCGGCCATGATAATGTACGCTATAGACGGGACTACTCCTGAGATACTTGAAGATGTCTGCTGGTCCAAGTACTTTGCTTCCGAATTAAAGAGCTATGATGCCCTTATCTATATGCTGTGGATGAAGGCTTTGCTTTCCATGCAGGAAGGTGAAAATCCTGTGATCGTGAGCGAAAGACTGAAGGCCATGCTGCCTGAGGATGTGGTGGCTGAATATGAGAAAAAGCTTGACGAGAGGGGAATACTGCGTCAGATAAACGATATAAAAGCGGACATGGAAACGGTTAAGAAGCTTTGCGAAGAGGAGCTCACTCCGGAACCCGGAACCGAAGGGTATATGCTGGTCAATGTGGCTGAACATATCTTTGGCGGAGTGTTAACTGATGCCGGAATGAAAACTCTTGCAGAGGGGCTGGATCCGGATAACGCGGCCATAGCCTTTAAAGGCTTTAACGGGAAAACAAGAAAGGCATTCTTTGACAATATGCCGGAGGAAAATGCGGTTCTGATAGCCGGAAACATGGAGAGGATGGGGCCTGTATTAAGAAAACATATATTTGAGGAAGCGTATGTTATTTTTTCAGAGACGCTTAAGCTCATGGAGGAAGGCAGGATAGAGGGAGATCCCTCGATTCTGCGGGTTATAGGCTTAAAGACCTAAAAATAACGGGGTTCAGGTTTGGGATTTTTTCGGAGGCGGAAGAGCGGGCTGTTCCTTGATCCCGGCCTTTTTCTTTATCTGATGGATCCATTTGTCTTTATTATGTATGGCAAAGGAATCGACCGTGTTGTTCTTTGATTCTATATTGATCTTATTGACCCCGTGACCCTGTCTCACATCTGCTATATCCTTATAGGGAATGATCCAGTCCTGCTGGGGAGGATCGGAAGGCAGAGGGTGAAATACCAGGCTTTCGGGGAAGAAGATCAGGCGGCCGCCGATATCCGTTTCGCCCACCGTATGGTTTGCAACATCTCCCGGATATGCCGAATAATCGGCGGTTCCGGAGGAAAGCTTCTGGGTGTTGATCTCGTCCTTTGTTACGGATCTCAATATCGCAACGATGATGGCAAGCACCCAGGCAACAAGGCAGGCAATGGCTCCTGTCGTGAAAATGGGGGCATTCGGGAAAAGCCCGTAGCCCATGAAGGTGCCAAAAGCCGTGAGTAAAAGCCATATTAAGAAAAAGATCAGATAACCTACTAACATATGAACAATATACATCCATTACATCGGATGTGGCAAGGCTTATGGAAGACAGATTTACAAGAACAAGACAGCTCCTGGGGAGCGTAATGATGGAAAGATTAAAAGAAACGCGTGTTGCGATATTTGGAATAGGCGGCGTTGGAGGCTATGTCTGCGAAGCTCTTGTCAGAAGCGGAGTGGGGAATTTTGAGCTTGTGGATAATGACACAGTTGCGGTCTCGAATTTAAACCGACAGATAATCGCAACAGAGGAAACCCTGGGAAAATACAAAACAGAAGTTATGAAAGAGCGGATGCTTTCTGTTAATCCTGAGGTTAATGTATCAGTAAGAAACTGTTTCTTTCTTCCGGAAAACTCATCGGAGTTTGACTTCGGTAAATATGACATTGTGGTGGATGCCATAGACACTGTAACGGCAAAGATAGAGCTTATAATGAGGTCAAAGGAGGCGGGAGTTAACGTGATCTCCGCCATGGGGGCTGGGAACAAGCTTGATGCATCGCTCTTTCGTGTGGCTGACATCTATGACACAAAGATCTGCCCGCTGGCAAGAGTTATGCGAAGAGAGCTGAAGAAAAGGGGGATCGAGAGCCTTAAGGTGGTTTATTCCGAGGAGGAACCCGTGGTTCCGGTCAGAGGAGAAGCAGGGGATACGGATCCCCGCACACCTGCGAGCATAGCCTACGCGCCTGCAATAGCTGGACTCATGATAGCTGGAGAAGTAATAAAGGAATTGCGAACAGGCTGAAACTGTGGCATACTATAGGCTATAGCCTGGGCGTTTAAGTGACGCATCCGGCAAAGAAACGCAGTATTCTGTAAAGGAGAGGACACATGAATAAGACAGAACTTGTAGAAGCTATCGCAAAGAAAGCAGAGATCTCAAAGAAAGATGCAGAGGCAGCGCTTAACGCCATGACAGAGGCGATAGGCAAGGCACTCAAAAAGGGAGACAAGGTTCAGCTTGTAGGGTTCGGAACCTTTGAAACTGTAAAGAGGGCTGCAAGGACGGGAAGAAATCCCCAGACCGGAGAAGAGATCAAGATCGCAGCATCCAAGGCTCCCAAATTCAAGGCCGGAAAGGCTCTCAAGGATCTTGTAAACAAGAAGAAGTGATCAGATAACTTATAAACATAATACAAAGACCGGCGGATGGGTTCCGCCGGTTTTGTATTGTTGATTATTTATCCCTGTTATGGTAGTATCCTTTTAGTTTTTGACAGACGGTACAACTCATGAGGCAGAAATTGAGGCCTCAGGTTTTGTTTAATAGGGAAACAGGTGGAAGACCTGTGCGAACTCGTCACTGTGAGTACGGAGTCGGAACGTCGACGGGGAATTAACAGTTCCCTGGGTCACTGGGAAACCGGGAAGGCTGATGTTCAGGCGTTGATGTATGAGCCAGGAGACCTGCCGTCTGCCGGTACGGGGAACTTGGATCTTATTATGATCCGGGATCCCGGGTCACGAGTAATTGGCTGTACCATATGCAGGAAGATATGACTTATTGCGTAAGGAATCGGAATATGTACGCAATGATCCATAAAGATCTCAACAGGACGTTGTCGTTACGTCCTTCAGATGCATAGGGAATAAAGTCGATTGCTCATTTCTTATTCTTATAATAGGAAATGAGTTTTTTGTTGTTTCGCTCATAAATCCAAAACAATAATAAAATAATATCAACAGAAAGGGAGAGTTATGAAAAAGAAAGTCGTTGTACTGATGCTTTCTGCATCGCTTTGCATCCTGTCCGTTACAGGATGCGGAAACAGCCAGGGCGTGGGAGATGCCGGAACAGCTGTATCGGAGGAGGTTTCGGAAAGTCCTGCAGCGGATGCTGCAGAGGAAGCTGCTGCGACAGAGGAGGCTAAAGAGCCTGAAGAGGATGATCAGGCGAAGGCGGACAAGGTGGCGGGGCTTATTGATGCAATCTATGTTCAGGAAAGAACAGACGAAACCGACAGTCTGTGCGCTGAGGCAAAAAAAGCCTGGGATGAGCTTACCGATGCACAGAAGGAGATGGTTGAGGGAGAAAACGCTGACCCTGATTACTTCGGCAAGGATACCGGAGATGCCTCAAAGGATGATCCGCTTAATGCCGACAACATAGGAGATAATGAGATACTTGTCGCAAGTTTCGGTACCTCCTTTAACGAATCAAGAACGGAGGATATCAGCGGGGTAGAAAAAGCGATACAGGCAGCTTTTCCTGACTGGGGTGTAAGAAGAGCTTTTACCGCGCAGATTATCATAAACCATGTACAGGCAAGGGATGGCGAGAAAATAGACAACATGGATCAGGCGCTTGAAAGAGCGGTTAATAATAAGGTCAAAAACCTTATCATACAGCCTACCCATCTCATGCATGGAGCTGAATACGACGAGCTTAATGAAGCGCTCGATAAATACAGGTCGAATTTTGAAAGTGTTTCGGTAGCAGAACCGCTGCTTGGTGAAGTCGGTAAGGATGCGACGGTTGTAAATGATGATAAGAAAGCAGTTGCCGAAGCCGTTGTAAAGGAAGCAACGGAAAAAGCAGGATTTAAGAGCATAGAGGAAGCAGACAGTGACGGTACGGCATTTGTTTTAATGGGGCATGGAACGGCGCATGTTGCCAAGGTCAGCTATAGCCAGATGGCTACTCAGATGAAGGATCTCGGATACAAAAACGTGTTCATAGGAACAGTTGAGGGAGAGCCGGAAGAAACTGCATGTGAGAGTGTGATAGAGGCAGTTAAGGCTGCGGGATACAAGAAGGTTATTCTCCGCCCTCTCATGGTGGTTGCGGGAGATCATGCAAACAACGATATGGCCGGAGACGAGGAAGACAGCTGGAAGAGCATGTTCACGGCATCCGGTGCTTTTGACAAGGTAGATTGCCAGATAGAAGGACTTGGAAGGATAAAGACAATACAGGATCTGTATGTAAGTCATACAAAAGCTGCGGCAGAGAATGTGGACACCGGGGCTGCCTCGGCAAAAAACACGGAAAAGTCATCACTTGCAGACGGTAAATACGAGGCTCAGTTCAAGACCGACAGTTCCATGTTCCATATCAATGAGGCAAAGGACGGAAAGGGGGAGCTTACGGTAAAGAACGGGGAGATGACTATCCATATAACGCTGACTTCAAAAAATATCGAGAAGCTTTTCCCGGGAAGCGCTGCTGATGCAGCAAAGGACGGGGCAGAGCTTCTTAAGCCTACCACGGATAAGGTTGAATACAGTGACGGAACCACTGAGGAGGTATATGGCTTTGATGTGCCTGTACCCTACCTTGATAAAGAATTTGATCTTGCATTAATAGGAAAAAAGGGTGTCTGGTATGACCATAAAGTATCGGTCAGCTGCGAAGGATAAGAGAATCGAAAGATCTGCATTCTTTGCAGCAATAATATTATTATGCGTATTGTTTGTAACCTCCTGTTCAAAACAGGAGGATACTTCCATTGACATACTCTTTGAAGGGGGATCCGGAAAGGCTTATGTAGAATCTCCCGTAAAAGTCGAAAAGAGGGCCGGAAAGCTATATGCCACTCTTGTTTTTTCAAGCAGCAATTACGATTATGTCCTTGTTAATGGGGAAAAATACGATAACGAAAATCCAGGGGGCAGTTCCACCTTTACGGTACCGGTGGAAAGCCTTGACGAACCCTTCATCTTCAAGGGTGATACCCTTGCAATGAGCAAGCCTCATGAGATCGAATATAAGATAACCTGGCTAAAGGAAAATGACGGGGCTTCAGCAAGCAAAGCTCCGGATGCTGCTTCTGAAAGGAGTTTTGGAAGAAAACCTCAGGATCTTAAAGAGGTAGGCATTAAGGGACTCGATAAGACAGGCAGTATGGAGCTTACATATGCCAAAGGATTTGAAGTAACGGAGTATGGGGATTACAGGCTGATAAGGATATTCGGAGCAGGGGATTATCTTCTGATACCTGAGGGGGGAGAGATTCCGGATGGCTTGCCGGATGATATTAGAATAATAACAAGGCCGATTGATAAGACTTATCTTGTATCAACCTCCGTTATGGATCTTGTAAGGCAGATAAATGCGCTTGATGCGATAAGACTTTCGGGACTTAAGGAGGAAGACTGGCATATTAAAGAGGCAGCGGATCTTATGGCTTCCGGGAAGATACTTTATGCGGGAAAGTACCGCGCCCCGGACTATGAACTGATCCTTTCTGAAGGCTGCGACCTTGCGGTTGAAAACACCATGATATACCATGATCCGGAGGTCAAAGAAAAACTCGAGGAGCTTGGGATACCTGTCATTGTGGAAACCTCAAGCTATGAAGAAGACCCTTTATCAAGGCTTGAGTGGATAAAGCTTTACGGGGTGCTTTTTGATAAGGAGGCAGAGGCGGAAAGTTTTTTTAAGGACGAGGAAGAGAAGATCCGTTCCGCTGAAGCTCCGGTAAGTACAGGAAAAAAGGTGGCTTTCTTTTCCGTATCCGCTACAGGCCTCATAATAGTCAGGGAGCCCGGTGATTATATAGCAAAGATGATAGAAATGTCCGGAGGGGATTATATTCCGGATAAGGGACATGGCGGGACGGAAAGAGGAGGAACATACAACATGCAGCTGGAGGATTTCTATACAGATGCTCTTGATGCTGATATCCTTATATATAACAGTACGATAGACGGTGAACTTTTTTCGATAGACGATCTGATTAAAAAAAATGCGCTTTTTGCCGACCTTAAGGCTGTAAAAGAGGGAAATGTATTTTGTCTTAAGCAGGAATTCTTTCAGACGACAACGGGAACCCCGGATTTTCTTATTGATATGAAAAAAATGCTTGAGGGGCGGGATGATGACTACAGGTTTATATACAGACTGGAAGGATGAATAAAAGAGGATTCATAGCATTTGCGACGGCGATTCTGGCTCTTGCGGGATGCGTTTATAT
>JAFPZU010000096.1 GCA_017417105.1 Lachnospiraceae bacterium
AGTAAGCGAAATAAATAATTTCGCTTACTATAAAGCCTCCGGCGGATGCGCCCGGATTTTGCAAGGAAATATGCCGCTTTCAGCGGCCAAAATCCGGCGCAGTAAACGACAAAACGAAAAGAGTTTTGTCGTTTACTATAACGTTAACTTTGAGAACAGGTTTTTTCAGAAACATGCTTTTTATTATCGGAAGGCAGGGAAGGTTATGTACAGAGATAATACAAGAGTCATACACATAGGGGACAGGGTGATAGGAGGGGGAAATCCCATCCTTATCCAGTCCATGACTAATACGAAGACATCGGATATTGAGGCCTGTGTATCGCAGATTTTACGACTTGAGGAAGCAGGGTGCGATATCATAAGGTGTACGGTGCCTGATATCGATTCGGCAAAGGCGCTTTCTACGATAAAGGAGAGGATACATATCCCGCTTGTTGCGGATATACATTTTGATTACCGGATGGCGATAGCCGCCATCGAAAACGGCGCTGACAAGATAAGGATCAATCCCGGCAATATCGGAGGCAGGGAAAACCTTAAAAAAGTGGTAAGCGCTGCCAAAGAAAGAAATATACCCATAAGGGTAGGAGTAAATTCAGGCTCCCTTGAAAAAGAGATAGTGGATAAAAACGGCGGAGTGACTTCAGACGGCATAGTGGAGTCAGCCCTTGACAAGGTACATATGATCGAAGAGGAGGGGTACGAAAATATCGTTGTATCCATCAAATCCTCGGATGTCTTAATGTCAATAAAGGCGCATGAAAAGCTGGCGCCTTTGTGCCCTTATCCGCTTCATGTGGGAATAACGGAAGCAGGGTCTTTATTATCCGGAAATATAAAGTCGGGAGTTGGGATAGGCATCATCCTTTATGAGGGGATAGGAGATACGATAAGAGTGTCCCTTACCGGAGATCCCGTGGAGGAAGTAAAGAGCGCAAGGCTTATCTTAAGATCCCTCGGGCTTAAAAAGGGCGGAGTGGAGATAGTATCCTGCCCGACCTGCGGGAGGACTGATATAGATCTTATTGCGCTTGAAGCAAAGGTTTCGAGGATGCTGGAAGCTTATAAAGACCTTAATATCAAAGTAGCAGTCATGGGATGTGTCGTAAACGGACCGGGGGAAGCAAAAGAAGCCGATATAGGAGTTGCCGGAGGGCACGGCGAGGGTCTTATCATAAGACGCGGAGAAGTGATAAGGAAGGTATCAGAAGAAGAGATTGTGGGGGCATTGGAAGATGAGCTCAAAAAAAGCTTTCTTTGAGGTGTTTCCCGGCTTTGATCCGGGATCGGGGGAAATAAAGGATCTGTTTTCGGAAGTCATGGTGTCAAAGGTCACCATGACTTCTTCCAGAACAAAGATCGATGTCTATATTGAATGTCCCCATCCGATACACAAAAAAGACCTTTACCTGACTCAGAAGGCTCTTTCGGGAAGCCTTGATGAAAAGGGTCGGGTAAAGGTTATATTGCATGAGAAGTTTTTGCTGTCCGATCAGTATAACGCTTCTATTTTTTATGACGAATACAAGGGGAGCATAGCCTATGGAATGAAAGCGGAGCAGCCCCTTATGTATTCTGTTTATCATGAGGCGCATAAGAATTTTGACTCTCCCGAGAGCATGACGGTAACCCTGCAGGATACGATAGTATCCCACACCGTTGCAGAGAAACTTATCGAGTACCTTTCTGAGATATTTAACGACAGGGCAGGGCTTTCCTGCAATATAAAGCTTCAGTACGAAAAGGCCGAAGCCTCCCCGGAAAGGCTTGAGGCAGAGCGCAGGGTGCAGCGGGAGATCGCGGAGATATCCCAGCGCGCCCAGAATGCTAAAAAACCTGAGGTAAAGCAGAAGGGGTCTTATTCTCCGAAAAAGACGGATAATGGTAAAGCCAGGGGTCAGGGGAATAATAAGGGCGGCTCCTACAACCGGAGCGGATCCGGAAAGCTGCAAAAATCCGACGATCCGGATGTGATCTACAAATATGATGTGCCTGAACAGTCAACTCCCATTTCGGAGCTTGAAGGCGAGATGGGAGAGGTCGTGGTCAGAGGCGAGGTCATGTCCTATGAAGATAAGGAAGTTAAGGACGGAACCCTCCTTATGATGAGATTTAATCTGACCGATTATACGGACACCATAGGAGTTCGCATCTTCCCTCCCATAGAGGAGGGAAAAAAGCTCAGGGAGCATATAGCAAACGGAAAATTCCTCAAGGTTAAGGGGGCACTGTCCATTGGCAAATATGAGCATGAGCCCTCCATAAGCATGGTGAAGGGGATAAAGCGTATCGATGACTTCAGGGTCAAGCGTGAAGATGATGCCGTAAGGAAGAGGGTGGAGCTTCACTGCCACACGAAAATGAGCAATATGGACGGCGTAGGAGATGTGGACAAGATCTTAAAGACGGCTGACCGCTGGGGGTGGAATGCCCTTGCGATCACGGATCACGGCTCGGTGCTCGCCTTTCCTACCGCCAATCATACAAAGCTTAAGAATGAGGACTTCAAGATAATCTACGGCATGGAAGGCTATATGGTGGATGATATGAAGGATGCCGTGGATGTATCCGGGGATCCGGATATCACGATCCCCCATATGCTGTCCGATACCTACTGCGTTTTTGATATAGAGACCACCGGCTTTTCACCTGTTCACAACAGGATAATAGAGATAGGCGCCGTTATTATCCAGGACGGAAAGATCGTCGACAGCTATGACGAATTTGTAAACCCGGAGTGTCCGATACCCTACAGGATCACAAAGCTTACGACCATAACCGACAGCATGGTAAGGGATGCGGATACCATAGACAAGGTTCTGCCGAGATTTCTGGAGTTTACGAGGGGCGCGGCGCTTGTTGGCCATAACGTCACCTTTGACGTGTCCTTTATAGCGGAGAACGCAAAAAGGCTTGGCATCCCCTTTGACCGGGTCTACGCGGACACGCTTATCTTATCAAGGATACTGCTGCCAAGGCTTGGAAGGCATACCCTTGACAGGGTGGCAAAGGAACTGGGGGTAGTTCTTACCCAGCACCACAGGGCTGTGGATGATGCCACGGCTACAGGCGGGATCTGGGTGAAGCTTTGCGAGCTTATGGCTGACCGTGGAATTTCAGAGCTTAATGATGTAAGGGAAAAGCTTTCGATGCCGGATGAAGCGATGCAGCATCTTATGCCTTTCCATGTGACGCTGCTTGCAAAGAATGAAACCGGAAGAGTCAATCTGTACAGGCTTGTATCCATGTCACACGTTAAGTATTTCGGCGGAAACTATGAGAAGGTTCCGAGGATTCCGAAGAGCGAGCTCATTAAGCACAGGGAGGGGCTTCTTATCGGCAGTGCCTGTGAAAGAGGAGAGCTCTACAGAGCTCTTATTGACGACAGACCGGAGCATGAGACAGCAAATATCGTAAGCTTCTATGACTACCTTGAGGTACAGCCTGCTTCAAACTACCTCTCTCTTATAGAAAGAGATAACGATATAAACTCGGTGGAGGATATAAAGGAGATAAACCGGAAGATCACGGAGCTTGGGGATCAGTGGGACAAGCCTGTTGTTGCAACGGGAGATGTGCATTTTATTGATCCTGAGGATGAAGTATACAGGAGAGTCATAAAGTATGGGACGGATGATAAGGGGGCGGACAGCCAGCCGCCTTTATTCCTCCGGACCACGGACGAGATGCTTGAAGAATTCCAGTATCTTGGGTCCGATAAGGCAAGGGAGATAGTAATTGATAATACAAACCTTATCGCGGATATGATCGATCGTATCTTCCCGGTGCGTCCCGATAAATGTCCTCCGGTCATAGAACACTCCGAGGATACCTTAAGGGATATCTGCGTAAAGAGGGCGCATGAGCTGTATGGGGATACGCTTCCTGAAGAAGTGCAGGAAAGGATGGATAAGGAGCTGAACTCCATAATAGGAAACGGGTATGCGGTCATGTATATCATCGCCCAGAAGCTTGTGTGGAAGAGCAATGAGGACGGGTACCTTGTGGGAAGCCGTGGTTCCGTGGGCTCTTCATTTGCTGCATACCTTGCGGGGATCACCGAGGTCAATTCCTTAAGGCCTCATTATCTTTGTCCCAAATGCAGGTATTCGGATTTTGATTCCGATATCGTAAAGAAGTATCACGAGGAAAATACCTGCGGGATAGACCTTCCGGATGCAGTGTGTCCTAAGTGCGGGGAAAAGCTTATGAAGCTTGGCTTTGATATCCCCTTTGAGACTTTCCTTGGATTCAAGGGAGATAAGGAGCCGGATATAGACCTTAATTTTTCTTCGGATTATCAGTCAAAATCCCATAAGTATACAGAGGTTATCTTCGGCGCGGGACATGCTTTCAGAGCAGGGACCATGGGTACCTTGCAGGATAAGACAGCCTACGGATTTGCAAAGAAATATTATGAAGACCATAACGTCAATCAAAGATCCGCCGAGGTCGACAGGATAGCTGGGGGCTGTACGGGTGTGCTCCGTACAACGGGTCAGCACCCCGGAGGAGTAATAGTCCTGCCTCACGGAGAAGAGATTGATACCTTTACCCCGGTGCAGCATCCTGCGGACAAGATGGATGATCCTACGATCACAACCCATTTTGACTTCCATTCGATAGACCATAACCTTTTGAAGCTTGATAATCTGGGACATCAGGATCCGGAGATGATAAAGTTTCTGCAGGATATAACGGGAGTGGAGCCAAGGGAAATACCTCTTGATGACAAAAAGGTCATGAGCCTTTTTAAGGATACTTCGGCTTTAGGAATAACCAGCGCCGACATAGGGGGGACGTTAAACGGCTCCATGGGGCTTCCGGAGTTTGGAACGGATAACGCGATAAAGATGGTAATGGAGGCGGGGCCTGAAAACTTCACCGACCTTGTCCGTATCTCGGGTCTTGCCCATGGCACCGATGTATGGGCAGGAAATGCGGAGGAGCTCATAAAGAGCGGCACGGCGACGCTTTCAACCTGCATCTGCTGCAGGGATGATATCATGCTTTACCTTATAGGACGGGGTATGGACAGCCAGGAGTCCTTTAAGATAATGGAGAATGTCCGTAAGGGAAAGGTTGCGGGAGGCAAGTGCGATAAGTGGGATGAATGGAAATCCCATATGCTTGAGCATGATGTGCCCGAATGGTACGTGAAGTCCTGCGAGACCATAAAGTATATGTTCCCCAAGGCCCATGCCGCGGCCTATGTCATGATGGCTTACAGGATAGCCTGGTTCAAGGTATATATGCCCCTTGCTTATTACTGCGGCTATTTCTCCGTAAGAGCCAACGGTTTTTCTTATGAAAAATGCTGTCAGGGACCGGCCATGCTCTCTGAACTCATAACTGATTACAGGAAGAGGGAGAATCAGTTAAAGGAGAACGAGAAGAAGGAGCTTCGTGACATGAGGATAGTGCAGGAGATGTATGCCAGAGGGTATGAATTCTGCCCCATAGACCTGAACCGGGTGTCCGCAAGGAAATTCCAGATAATAGACGGTAAGATAATGCCTGCGCTGTCATCCATAACTGCCGTCGGAGCCAAAGCTGCGGATGACATGATATCAAAGATAAGCGCTTCCGCCGATAAGGGACCTTTCCTTTCAAAGGATGATTTCTGCGCAAGAAGCGGTGCCAGCGCCGCCATGGCAGACAGACTCATAGAGCTCGGTATCCTTGACGAAATGCCTGAATCCAACCAGCTGTCGCTCTTTGATCTTTAGCGTGTTGGCTGAGCCAAGACAGATATGTTGTCTGTTCGGTCAGAGCCAACGCTCAGACAAACTAACTTCCTCGACGCACTAAGATTCAGCTAAAATGCTCGATAAATCTCGCATTTTTTAACGCTGAACCTAAGTGCTTACGGGAAGTGGATTTCGTCTTCGCTAAAAGCGGCTCCAAATTCCCTCACATACAACATATCTGTCTTGGCACATACTCTGTGCCCTGCCAAGACAGATATGGGGTTGAGGAATAGGAGTATCAAAGATATAATTGAACAGTGTGACTTTAATTCACTTTTGATGGAATTGCTTCGTATTGGGGGACAGTCGAATGGGGGATAAGGACAACGGAACCGGAGGCTTAAAGAGAGTTTTCACGCCCCTCGGGATGTGGTCGTTTTCTATCGGAACCAGCATAGGCTGGGGATCCTTTATTATTACCTGTAATACATATCTTTTGAAGTCAGGACTTCTGGGAACCATATTTGGCCTGCTGGTCGGCATGGCGGTGGTTCTTGTGGTGACCTGGAATCTGCAGTATATGATATGCAGCCTGCCGGATCCGGGAGGAGTCACCGTCCTTATGCTGGGACTTTTCGGCGTTATAAGAATAAGACGAGCCTTAAGGGGATAAAGGCGTAGTTTCGAAGTTCTTTGGTTGCAGGCGGAGGTTTTATATGAATAAGCTGAACAGCAAAAATTCCATGATGATAGTGATCGCCGGATGTCTTCTGGTGGCGGTCATCCTGATAGCGGGAACCTATTGGACCGGTAAGGAAGCCAGCAGGGATACGGAGACAGCGGTAAGGAATGTAAGCCTTCTCTATCTTGATGAGCTTGCGGGAAGACGTGAACAGGTTGTAGCCTCCACCCTTAAGGATTATATCAATGATCTTGATGTTGCTCTGGGGCTTATGAAGGATGAGGATCTTAGCAGCATAGAGAGTCTCCAGGATTACCAGCTTCGCATGAAGCAGCTCTACGGCCTTGAAAAATTCGCATTTGTAGATGAAGACGGGCTTATCTATACTTCCAGGGGAACAAGGACTGATATCGATCTTTATGATTTTGATTATCAGACACTTTCTGAGCCTGATGTCTCCATAAAAAATTCCATAGGAAACCATAAGAAAGTAATAATAGCTGTTCCCACCGACCGTCTTCCTTTGGAGGGCAAGGTGCTTGTTGTTTGCTTTATGGAGATCGACATGGACAATATGCTGGAGAGTATCTCACTTCAGTCCGGCTCTAATAATACCACTTTCTGTAACATCTACACCTCGGACGGCAAATCACTTATGAACATGATCCTCGGAGGACTTGCGAGCGAGAACAACCTGCTTACTGCTCTTTCCAGGGCTGAGTTTGAGGACGGGTACAGTGTTGAAAGCATGACAGCGGATTTTGCCGAGGGAAGGAGCGGGGTGGCTTCCTTTACCTACAACGGGATAAGGGAGACCATGTATTACGTTCCCATCCATCAGACGGACTGGATGCTGACCTATCTTATAAGGGAGAGCATAATAGGCGAGCAGATCGATGCCATATCCGAGGGGATAGTCAGACGTAATCTTGCGATGTCGGTTGTAAGCGCCCTTATTCTCGCAGGAGTTTTCTTTTTCATGATAATCCAGACCAGACGGAACGCGAAACTGATGCTTGAAAAGGAAACCTCCGAAGTCATGCAGCAGGAGATGGAGGAGAGGCTTGCGCTCCAGGATGAGCTTTTGGAGCAGGAGAAGAAGAGGGCTCAGCAGGACAGCATGATAACGGCTCTGGCTTCTGATTACCGCAGTGTTTATTACGTGGATCTTGATACGGGGGATGCGGTCTGCTACAGGAATGACAAGGACGATGATCCCGTAAAGGAAGGGGATCGCTTCGGATTTAACAGAGCATTTACAGATTATGCCAATAACTATATTGCTGAAGAATACAGGGAAGCATTTCTTGAATTTATTAAGCCTGAGAATATAAGGGAGGGGCTTTCAAAGGAGCCTATCATAGCCTGCCGCTATCTTCTCATAAAGGATGGCAGGGAAAGCTATGAGATGCTTCGAATGGCAAGCGTAAGCGGATCGGATGAAAACGAGGACGGAAGGATCCACGCCGTAGGAGTCGGCTTTACTGACATTGACTCCGAGATGAGGGATTCCCTTGCAAAGAATCAGGCTTTAAGCGATGCGCTTGATGCCGCGGAGGAAGCAAGCAAGGCAAAGACTGCCTTTTTATCAAATATGAGCCATGAGATAAGGACTCCCATGAATGCCATCATTGGTCTTGATTCCCTGGCCCTCAATGAACCGGGACTTCCGGATAATGCCAAAGGTTATCTTGAAAAGATCGGAAGCAGTGCGCAGCACCTCTTAAGCCTCATAAACGACATACTCGATATGTCCCGTATAGAGTCAGGCCGGATGACCCTTAAGAATGAGGAGTTTGCTTTCTCCAAGCTGATAGAGCAGATCAATATAATCTTCAGCGGACAGTGTCAGGAAAAGGGTCTTCTGTATGACTGCAGGATCATAGGAAGCCTCAGCGATTATTACATAGGAGACAGCACGAAGCTCAGACAGGTTCTTATCAATATCCTGGGAAATGCAGTCAAATTCACTCCAAAGGACGGAAGGGTGGAATTCAGCGTTGAAAAAACGGGAGGCTTTGATAAAAGGTCAACGCTCCGCTTTGTTATAAAGGATACCGGCATAGGTATGAGCCCCGAGTATCTGCCCAGATTATTTGACGCTTTCAGCCAGGAGGATTCGGGGGCCACTAATAAATACGGAAGCTCAGGCCTTGGCATGGCAATAACAAAGAACATCGTGGAGATGATGAACGGAAATATCGAAGTCCAGAGCGAAAAGGGTGTCGGGACAACGTTTACCGTTACCGTTACGCTGATGGACTCGGATAAAAAGCTGTCTGATGAGTCAGAGGATATCGAGATAAGACCTCAGGATATGAAGGTTCTTGTTGTTGACGACGATCCTGTTGCCTGTGATCAGGCAAAGCTTGTGCTCTCTCAGGCAGGGATACCGGCGGAAGTGGCATGCTCTGGAAAGGATGCAATAGAGCTTGTAAAATTAAGTCATGCCAGAATGGAGAACTATAACCTGATAATCATTGACTGGAAAATGCCGGATATGGACGGAGTGGAGACCGCAAGGCAGATACGCTCCATCATAGGGGATGAGACAGCCATAATAATACTTACGGCATATAACTGGGATGATATATTTGAGGAGGCTATAGAGGCGGGAGTTGACAGCTTTATAGCAAAGCCTTTATTCTCCGGGAACCTTATCGATGAATTCAGGAATGCGTTAAGGAAAAAGATATCTTCAGGAAAGGGCGGGGAGAAAAAGGTTAATATCGAGGGAAGAAGGGTGCTTCTTGCCGAGGATATGGAGATAAATGCCCAGATCATGATGAAGGTTCTGGAGATGAAGGGGATAGAGACCGATCACGCGGAGAACGGTGAGATCGCAGTGGAGCTTTTCACATCGCATCCCGAAGGATATTATGATGCGATACTTATGGATATGAGGATGCCGGAGATGGACGGACTTACCGCAACCTCGAAAATAAGGAAGATGGACAGGGCGGATGCTAAAGATATTCCCATCATAGCGCTTACTGCAAATGCTTTTGATGAGGATGTGCAGCGAAGCCTTCAGGCAGGACTTGATGCGCATTTAAGCAAGCCGGTGCAGCCGGAGGTTCTCTTTGAGACTCTGGAGAATCTCCTGAAATAAACCGATTTCAGCGGCCAAAATCCGGCGCGGTAAACGACAAAACGAAAAGAGTTTTGTCGTTTACCATAAAACTGCAGTTAATTTCGTTCGCGAGTATAATGACAATAAGACCCTGCATGTGATATAGTATTCTTTCGATTTTACCAGATATGGAAGAGGAACATGATGGAAGAGAATAACGAAAAGAAGAAGAATCCCCGGAGGAGACACTACCGCGGAAGGAATAATGACAGGCAGCGGGAGGGGAAGCCGGGGGAAGAAATAAGGAAGGACAGACCTGATAAAGCTGAAAAAGCAGAGAAGACCGAAAAGCCTGAAAAGCCGGAGAGAAGAACCGGCAGGGGAAGAGCAGGTAATCAGGACAGATCCGAATCAGGAAGCCGAAGAGATAAGGGTGAAAGACCTGATAAGGGGGAAAGACAGGAAAAGGGCAGGAAAAGAGAAGACAGGAGACCTCCTAAAAAAGAGATCACCGTTGATGCAGCTCCTGAAGAGAAGATCGAGAGGACAAAGCGGGAGCCCGAGGAGACCATATTCGACTTTACCTGGGCTGATGCCTGGGGACTCTACGGAGTGGGCTATCATATAGTAATAAAGGATAATCAGGAGAGGATGTATCTTTCCTGGTCCGTGGATTTAAGCTACGGGGAGATGAAGATAGGGCAGCGGCTTAAGGAATTCCTTGAGGATATGAAGCGTGTCGGCCTTAATTCCTGGGACGGGAGGAGGTATACAAAGTCCGGCATTTTTGACGGGGATACCTGGTCATTGAAGATAAACAGTCTGTCCTTAAAGTGCGAGGCGCAGGGTACCAATGAATATCCCGGGGAGTGGAAGGATTTTCTGAAGTGCCTGCACGAAAAATGGGGCATACCGGTCTCAAGAAGAGAGCAGTGGGAATAAGGATATTAACACACCTTTTTGTTTTCAGACAGAGGGGCTTTGTGATATAATATCATTTGGATTAGTATAGAATATCATTTAAGAGAGGGATATGATATGTTAGCTACTTTGATACCACTTTTTGACAAGAACATGAAGACCTGCGCTTATTCCATATTCGCGCAGAAGGAAAATCTTCTGATAACACCGTCGGCAGCGGGTTCTGCAAGATTTGACGGAGCCGGATTCGTTACCGGACTTGATATAGTGGATTCCACCGGCATAGACACTCTTTCGGGAAGCAGAGAGGTCTTTATCGAGGTGAATGACATATCGATCTTTGCCGATCTTGATTCCCAGTGCAGCGCTCCCCATGACAAGCTGGTTCTCTTGATGGGACCTGAGGTTACGCCCCAGGAGAATTATGTAAGACGGCTTGCGGCACTGAAAAATGACGGCTATAAGCTGGCGATCAGGAACCTTGCCATTGATAAGTTCGAGGAGTACAGGGTCATACTTAAGCTTATGGATTATATCTTCCTGGATCACAAGAAGATCAAGATCCAGGTTGCAAGGGTTTATTTCCAGACTCAGTTCCCTAATTTAAAGCTTGTGGGAGTAAACGTTGACTCTCAGGATGATTATGAAAAGCTTACTGCTGACGGCGGCTACAGCTTATACGAGGGCGACTTCTTCAGACTGCCCAAGACTTCGGGAGAGAGGGAGCTGGCTCCTTTGAAGATGAACTACCTGGAGCTTTTAAATATCGTAAACGACATAGACTTTGATCTTACAAAGGCTGCGGATATCATACAGAACGATGCGGCACTGGTTGTATCACTCCTTGAGATAGTTAATCATATGGCCGTGAACTCTGAGATCACTTCCGTAAGACATGCGGCTGCTATGCTCGGACAGAAAGAGCTGAAGAAGTGGATCAATACCGCAGTCACGAAGGAACTCTGCGCGGACAAGCCTTCGGAGACCACGCGTATCTCCATGCTCCGTGCGAAGTTTGCCGAGAATCTGGCGGAGATCTTCGGTATAGGCGGTATGTCCCAGGAACTTTTCCTTACGGGAATGTTCTCGGTTCTGGATCTCATGCTTGACAAGCCCATGGAGGAAGCTCTCTCAATGGTCAAGATCTCGAAGGCAATCGACGAGGCTCTGCTTTTAAGAAAGGGCGATCTCGGAGAGGTGCTTTCCTTTGTTGAGGAATATGAAACTGCTTCCTGGCAGGAGGTATCAAGACAGATGGTACTTCGCAGCATAGATATGGATTCGGTCTATACCGCATATCTTGATTCCTTAAGGTGGTTTAAGGATCTGCTTTCGGTAGGCTGAAAAATCAGATAAAAATAATTCTTGCAAAAGGTATAAAGGGATGTTAATATACCTTTTGTGCGGCTCGTTGGTCAAGCGGTTAAGACGCCGCCCTCTCACGGCGGAAACAGCGGTTCGATTCCGCTACGAGCTATTAAAGCCCCGAGGATGAGCTTCCTCGGGGCTTTGCATTGTTACGATACGGCGCATAAGCTGCGTTGAGTGGTACTCTAATCTTACAAAACAAGGAGGACAGATAATGTACGGTACGTTTTGGGCTTTGGTCCCGGCGCTTGTGGCTATTTTGCTGGCGCTTATTACCAAAGAGGTTTACAGCTCGCTTTTCATAGGTATCCTGGTTGGAAGCTTCTTCTTTTCAAGCTTCAACTTTGAGGGAGCCATGAACCACGTTTTCACTGACGGGCTTGTCGCCCAGCTTGCGGATTCCTATAACGTTGGTATTCTGATATTCCTGGTATTCCTGGGGATAATCGTTGCCCTTATGAATAAGGCGGGAGGTTCAAGAGCCTTTGGTGAATGGGCTTCGACCCGTATTAAGACTAGGGTGGGCGCCCAGCTTGCAACGATACTTTTGGGATGCCTTATATTTATTGACGACTATTTCAACTGTCTTACGGTAGGCTCTGTAATGAGACCCGTAACCGACAGGCAGAAGGTTTCAAGAGCAAAGCTTGCCTACCTTATAGATGCCACGGCTGCGCCGATCTGTATCATAGCTCCCATATCTTCCTGGGCAGCTGCGGTTTCCGGCTTTGCGCCTGAAGGTACAAACGGTATTGTTCTTTTTGTCAGCGCCATACCCTACAACTACTACGCGATACTTACCATACTTATGATGGTAGTCATTACGATACTGAAGATAGACTATGGTCCCATGAAAAAGCATGAGGATAACGCCCTTGCCGGGGATATCTTTACCGTTAAGGCCGAAAGCGTCAGCGCAGAGGATGCTCCCATAGGCAAAGGAAAGGTGATAGATCTTGTTATTCCCGCGCTTGTGCTTGTAGCTGCCTGTGTCGTGGGAATGATCTATTCCGGCGGTTTCTTTGATGGTGAGAGCTTTATTGATGCCTTTGCCAATTCCGATGCTTCGGTGGGCCTGGTATTGGGCTCCTTCTGCGGGCTTGCGATCACCATGATCTGGTATATAGTAAGGCGGGTGCTTCCCTTCGGCGAGTGCATGAAGTGCATAACCGTGGGATTTAAGTCAATGGTTCCGGCTATCTGCATCCTGTCCCTTGCCTGGACCTTAAAGGGTACCACGGATTCTCTTGGCGCAAAGGAGTTTGTGGCAGGACTTGTTGAGAACTCTGCCGGATCCCTGTTTCATTTCCTTCCGGCTATAGTGTTCCTTATTGCCTGCTTCCTGGCTTTTGCATCAGGAACTTCCTGGGGAACCTTCGGCATACTTATCCCTATCTGTCTGGAAGCGTTTCCGCTTGATGGCAGCAATCCCATCGCAATTGTCTGCGTATCGGCCTGCATGGCAGGAGCTGTTTGCGGAGATCACTGCTCACCTATTTCGGATACAACGATCATGTCCAGCGCGGGCGCCCAGTGCGATCATCTGGCCCATGTTTCGACACAGCTTCCTTATGCGATAACTGCCGCGGCGGTATCCTTTGTTACTTATCTCGTGGCGGGATTTGCCGGGAATGCCATAGTTCCGCTTATAGTCGGCGTTATCCTTATGGTAGGAACCCTTGTGGTCATTGGTAAGTTAAAGGGAGCAAATTCTAAAATTTGACAGATGTTGTTTCGTGTGTTATTTTATCACAGTAGCTTGAAAGTGGCCTTTTGCGAGGCCACTTTTATTATTGGACACGGAGGGAATATGAACGGCAAACAGGAGGCAGACAGGATAGCGGATAGGTTTGAAAAGCTTATACTTCCGGTTCTTGAAAAAAATGAGTTTGGTCTTATTAAGACCGAATATGTCTTAGAATCAGGTTTCTGGTATTTAAGAGCCTATATTACAAGAAATGATGAGGAGAGCGTCTCCATAGGGGACTGCACCTTGGTTTCAAGGATCGTCAGCAAGATGCTTGATAAGGAGGACTTCATAGATGATGAATATACTCTTGAAGTCTGCTCCAAAGGATTTCTGGATGCTCCGCAGAATAAGGCGGACGAAGAAAATACAGAAGAATAAGACAACCGTTTTACGGGTGTCTGAAATAAACTTTATTAATCTCAGGAGGTTACGGGAAAATGAACACTGAATTGGTCGAGGCTTTGGATCTGCTTGAAAGGGAGAAGGAGATCAGCCGGGAAACATTATTTGAGGCTATAGAAAGCTCTCTTCTTATCGCCTGCAGGAATAATTTCGGGAAATCCGATAATGTCCATATCGAAATGGATCATGAAACCTGCGAGTATACTGTCTATGCGGAAAAGACCGTGGTAGAGGAGGTTGAGGATAAGAGCCTTGAGATAACCCTTGAGGAAGCAAAGAAGATAGATCCTGCAGCAGAGCTTGGCGGGACAGTAAGGGTTGACATCAATTCAAAGGAGTTCGGACGTATCGCGACCCAGAACGCAAAGAATGCCATCCTCCAGAAGATAAGGGAGGAAGAGAGGAACTCCGTTTATGACAGATTCTCAAGCCTTACAAGGGATGTGGTAACGGGTATCGTCCAGAGAGTAAACGGAAGGAATATAAGCATAAACCTTGGAAAGGCCGATGCGATACTTACCGAAAGCGAGCAGGTAAGAGGCGAGATATTAAGACCTACCGACAGGGTGAAGGTCTATATCCTCGATGTAAGGAATACGCCGAAGGGACCCAGGATCACCGTCAGCCGTACCCACCCCGAACTCGTAAAGAAGCTTTTTGAGGCAGAGGTTGCCGAGGTAAGAGACGGTACTGTTGAGATAAAGAGCATTTCAAGAGAAGCAGGCAGCAGGACAAAGATCGCAGTAACAAGCTATGATCCCGATGTGGATGCCGTGGGCGCCTGCGTAGGTATGAACGGAAACCGTGTGAATGCGGTTGTGTCAGAGCTTGGCGGAGAGAAGATAGATATAGTTAACTGGGATGAGAACCCGGCTATCTTCATAGAGAATGCGCTTTCTCCTTCACAGGTGGTATCCGTTATAGTGGATCCTGATGAGACGACGGCAAAGGTTGTGGTTCCCGACTTCCAGCTTTCCCTTGCAATAGGTAAGGAAGGACAGAACGCAAGACTTGCAGCGCGCCTTACCGGATACAAGATAGATATCAAGTCCGAGACCCAGGCAAAGGATGCGCCCGGCTTCAGGATGGAAGACTATCTGACAGACGAGTATGAAGACGGTGAATATGAGGAAGGTTATGAAGAAGGATACGAAGGAGAGTATGCCGGAGAAGGCATGTATGAAGAGTATCCTGAAGGCGAGGCTGTGACTGAAGCAGAGGAAGCTTATGAAGAAGCGGCGCCTGCAGAGGATGCTGAGGCAGCGCCTTCAGAAGAAGCTTCTGAGGAAACAGAAGGCTGATGACTGACAGAATTCTGTCGACGCTTTCCATAGCGATGAAGGCCGGAAAGGTTTCATCCGGGGAGACGGCAGTGCTTTCGGATATCAGGAGCTTTAATTCCTTTCTGGTACTGATAGCAGGTGACGCCTCGGATGGCACAAAAAAGAAGTTTAATGACAAGAGCGCTTTTTATGAGGTGCCGTGCTATACATACGGGACGAAGGATGAGCTGGCTCATGCCATAGGAAAAGAAGAAAGATCCGTGATCTCCGTTAATGACGGAGGTTTTGCGGATAAGATAATAGAGAGACTGGAGGAAGCAGATATAAATGGCAAACAGAAGGATTAATGAGATCACAAAGGAGCTTGTGGCGGACGGCCATAAGATCACAAATAAGGATGTGATAGCTTTCCTCGATGCCCAGGGTATAGAGGGAAGATGCACAGCTCCATGGTGGATGAGGGCATCGAAAAAAAGATAAAGGATCATTTTGCCGGGAATGCAGCAAAGCCCGCGGTAGAAGGTAATAATGCAAAAAAACAGGAGAGCGCTCCTGCAGAAAAGAAGCCGGCAGCAGGGTCTGCTCCTTCAAAGCCTGCATCACAGGGGGCTGCAGCGCCGCAGGGGGCTAAGCCTTCACAGGGAGCAAAGCCCGCCCAGGGCACCAAACCTCCCCAGGGAGCTGGAAATCCCGGAGAGCCTCCTAAGAAGAAAAAGATGATAATCTATACCGTAAACAATAATAATACGGACAGATACGGTGGAAACAGACAGTCGGGTAATATAACGTCAGGCCGCGTGCAGGGATCCGGAGGCTACAGAAATAATGTGATAAGGCCCAATGTAAAGCCTTCACCTACACCGACCGTTAATATCATAAGGCCGGGTGATCAGCAGAATAAAAAGAAATTCGTGCACAAGGAAGAAGCTCCGGCTCCGGCAAAGCCTGCCTTAAAACCGGAAGCTTCGGAAGCAGCAGCTTCGAAAGCACCGCAGCAGCCGGTAAAGGAAAACGTTCAAAATGTACCGGCAAAGCCTGTCACAAGACAGGAGATGCCACAGAGCGCTCCGGTAAGACCGGTGCCTGCATCAAATGACCAGACTGAAAGAAGGACGGGAAGCGGATATGAGAAAGGCAGTGCAGTTCGTCAAAACAGCAGGCCGGGCGGTTACAATAATAGCAGGCCTGATAGGAATAATACAGGTGATCAGGGAAGGAATCAGGGCGGCAGAGGGCCGGGTGCTAAAGCCCCAGCTTTTGGAAGGGATAAACGCTTTGAAGCAGCACCTGCGCCGGAAAAGAATGGCGGCGGAAGAAGAAAGCAGAATGATGTAAAGAGGAAGAAAGAGGAGGCCTACCGCAAGGATGAGGAAAGGGAGAACCGGAAGTTCAATCCTCATGGCTTCAAAAAGCCTGCTCCCGTTCAGAAGCCTGAAGAAGAGGAGATCAAGGTCATAACGATCCCCGATACCCTCACCATAAAGGAACTTGCGGATCACATGAAGATGCAGCCTTCCGCGATCATCAAGAAGCTTTTCCTTTCGGGACAGATCGTTACGGTCAATTCAGAGCTTTCCTACGAGGAGGCCGAGAATATAGCGGCGGATTACGAGATCCTCTGTGAGAAGGAAAAGACCGTGGACGTTATTGCGGAGCTTTTGAAAGAAGATCCTGATGATGAGTCCAGGATGGAGAAGAGACCGCCTGTTGTCTGCGTAATGGGACACGTAGATCATGGTAAGACCTCACTCCTTGATTACATAAGAAAGGCTCACGTTACCGATAAGGAGGCCGGAGGCATAACCCAGGCAATAGGAGCCTATACGGTAAACATCGACGGAAGCACCATAACCTTCCTCGATACCCCCGGACACGAGGCTTTCACGGCGATGCGTATGAGAGGCGCAAATGCCACGGATATAGTAATCCTTGTGGTTGCGGCGGATGACGGCGTCATGCCACAGACCGTTGAGGCTATAAACCATGCAAAAGCTGCGGGGGTTGAGATAATAGTTGCGGTCAATAAGATCGATAAGCCCAGCGCAAATCTTGACAGGGTTAAGCAGGAGCTTTCCGAATACGAGCTCATCTCCGAGGACTGGGGAGGTTCCACGACCTTCGTTCCGGTTTCCGCAAAGACAGGACAGGGTATAGATGAGCTGCTTGAAATGATCTTATTGCAGGCAGATGTGATGGAGCTTAAGGCCAACGCCAGAAGACAGGCGAGAGGCATGGTCATAGAGGCGGAGCTTGATAAAGGAAGAGGAGCGGTAGCAACTGTCCTCGTCCAGAAGGGAACCCTTCATGTCGGAGATTTCGTAGCCTGCGGCATGAGCCACGGAAGAGTAAGAGCCATGATAGACGACAAGGGCAAGAGGGTCAAGGAAGCAGGGCCTTCCATGCCGGTTGAGATCTTAGGTCTTGACGAGGTTCCGGAGGCAGGAGAGATCTTTGTATCTCCCGAGAGCGAGAAGGAAGCTCAGGAGTTTGCAAATACCTACAACGAGCAGCATAAGAAGGAGCTTCTGTCCGAGACCAGGAAGAAGTCCGTAAGCCTTGATGATATCTACGATCAGATAAAAGAGGGCGACCTTAAGGAATTCAATATCATAATAAAGGCTGATGTACAGGGTTCGGTTGAGGCATTGAAGACTTCACTCTTAAAGCTTTCAAATGAGGAGATCGCGGTAAAAGTGATCCACGGCGGCGTGGGTGCCATAAACGAATCGGATGTGGTGCTCGCTTCAGCTTCGAATGCGATCATAATTGGCTTCAATGTGCGTCCGGATAATACGGCGAAGCAGATAGCGGAATCAGAGAATGTGGATATTCACCTCTATAAGGTCATCTACCAGGCTCTCGAGGATGTGGAAGCTGCCATGAAGGGAATGTTAGGTCCCGTATACGAGGAGAAGATAATCGGACACGGCGAGATCAGGCAGGTGTTCAAGGCTTCCGGCATAGGAAAGATCGCAGGCTCTTATGTGACGGACGGTATAGTAGAAAAGGGCTGCAGCGTAAAGATCACAAGAGGAAGCGATACGCTCTTTGACGGGCCTTTGGCATCCCTTAAGCGTTTCAAGGATGATGTTAAAGAGGTCAAGGAAGGCTTTGAGTGCGGCCTTGTATTTGAAGGATATGATGATGTGGAGGAGGGCGATATTCTTGAATTCCATAAGCAGGTGGAAGTGGAGAGGGAATAAGCCCTAAGGATATGAGAAAGAACAGTACAAAGAACAACAGGATAAATTCTGAAGTGCAAAAGGCGCTTTCTTCAATACTGCGCACCGTCAAGGATCCGAGGGTGGATCCTTTGGTGTCGGTAACGGAGGTCATAGTGGCTCCGGATCTTAAGACCTGTAAGGTCTATGTATCGGTGCTGTCCGATGAGGGGGCGGAGACCATAAAGGGACTTGAGAGCGCCGAGGGATACATAAGGCATGAGCTTGCAAGGGAAGTGAACCTAAGGAACACTCCCGAGCTTACTTTCGTGCTTGATACTTCCATAAGCTATGGCGCCCACATGTCAAAGCGCATAGAGGAAGTAATGGCAGAGGACGATCTAAGCCGTGCCGGAAGGGATGAAAATGATTGATTTAAGAAGCATATGTGAAGACAAGCAGAGTATAGCCATAAGCTCACATATACGGCCCGACGGAGATGCTTTCGGCTCGACTTTGGGACTGTACAGTTTCCTTAAAAAGAAATACCCGGATAAGAGGATAGAGCTGTATCTTATAGATCCGAACCCGCTCTTTTCGTTCCTGCCGGGATATGAGGAGATAAAAAGCGATCCTTCGGATGAAGCTTTTGATCTTTTTATCGCCCTTGACCTGGGAGACAGAGAGAGGCTCGGAAAGAATAAAGGTCTGCTTGATAATGCAGGGGAGAGGGTCTGCATTGACCATCATCTTGATTATACGGGGATAGCAACCGAGAATAACTCATATGTGGTTCCCGAGGCTTCTTCGACTGCTGAACTCGTATACAATGTAATAGGGGCTGATGAGATAGATGATAACTCTGCCATCTGCCTCTATACCGGGATAATCTCCGATACCGGAGTGTTCCAGTATTCATGCACTTCAAGCAGGACGATGGAGATAGCTGGACATCTTATGACCTTTAACTTTGACCATTCAAAGGTTGTGAGCGAATCATTCTTTGAGAAGACCTACAGACAGAACCTGCTTCTTGGAAGATCGCTTCTTGAGAGTATCCTGCTTATGGATAAGAAGGTGATAGTTTCTGTCATCACCCAAAGGACTTTACGATTCTACAATGCAACAACAAAGGATCTGGAAGGGATAGTAAGCCAGCTTAGGAATACCAAAGGCGTTGATGTTGCGATCTTTATGTATGAAACTGCAACGGGGGAGTTCAAGGTGTCCCTCCGCTCAAATGAGAATATTAATGTTGCACGTATCGCAGCGAAGCTTGGAGGAGGCGGACATGAGAGAGCTGCAGGGCTTAATATGTCCGGAAGCTTCTATGATGTGGTGAATAACGTAACTGCCGAGATAGAAAAGCAGTACCAGGAAAAAGAAGCAGAGAGTGGGCAGCAGGGATAAGGACGCATATAACGGGGTTCTGCCCGTAAAGAAGGAGAGAGGCTTTACATCAAATGACGTGGTGGCAAAGCTTCGGGGGATCCTTAAGATGAAGAGGATCGGGCATACGGGAACCCTTGATCCGGAAGCGACAGGAGTGCTTCCCATATGCCTTGGGAAGGCAACGAAGCTTTCCGGATATCTTACAGATACGGATAAGACCTACAGCTGTGTGGCAAGGCTTGGAGTTGAAACTGACACGGAAGATCTTACGGGCAAGGTTCTTAAAACCTCAGACTGCAGCGGGATAGAGGATTCAGAGGTGAGTCGGGCGCTGCTTGACTTTATCGGAGATTATGATCAGATACCGCCCATGTACTCCGCAAAGAAGGTTGGCGGGAAAAAGCTCTATGAGCTTGCAAGAGGGGGCATAGAGATAGAGAGAAAGCCCTGTCCAGTAAAGATTTATGACATACGGGATATTGAAGCGGCGCTCGATCAGGATGAAAAGAAGGTGTCCTTTACAGTGGACTGTTCCAAGGGAACCTATATAAGATCCTTATGCAGGGATCTTGGGATAAAGCTTGGCATCGGGGCTTCAATGGAAAGCCTTGTAAGGACAAGAGCCTGCGGCATCGGGATAGATGAGTGCCTTACCCTTAAGGAGATCGAAGACAGGGTGGCATCGTATGAGGGGATAGAAGGGATACTTCTTCCTCCGGATCATTTTTTCATCGATCTTGAAAGCTTTACGGTTTCCGGTCAGACGGAAAAAATGGTTCGAAACGGGAATATATTCAAAGTATCCGGCATGTCGGACGGAAGATACAGGGTATATCTTTCTGACGGATCGTTTGCGGGAATATACGGGGTAACAGGAAGCGAGGCAAGGCTTTGCAGATCGTTTCAGGGATAGATAAAAATGTGCGTACCGCCATTGCCATAGGCAAGTTTGACGGGGTTCATAAGGGACACATGAAGCTCCTTCATGAGATAATATCTCACAGGGATGAGGGGCTTCTTCCCCTGGTCTTTACCTTTAAGGGCTCGGTTTCCGACTTTTATTCGGGGAATAAAAGCATGGTTCTGACTACCGATGAGGAAAAGCTTAAGCTTCTTGAGGACGCGGGGATAGGAAGCGTTTATATGATGTCCATCAATAAGGACACTGTTTCCTATGATCCCGAGGCTTTTGTAAGGGAGATACTTGTGGAGAAGCTTCACGCGGGGCTTATAGCCGCGGGAGGCGATCTTTCTTTCGGATATAAGGGAAGAGGGAATATGTCTCTTCTTGAGAGGCTTTCTGAGGGCGGAGCGCTTTACAGGACTGCTGCCATTGAAAAGGTTAAGCATGAGGATCAGGTTATAAGCTCAACGCTTATAAGAAACGAGGTTTCTTCAGGAAACATGGAAAGGGCAGGCGCCATGCTGGGGCGGGCTTATTCCCTTGAAGGAATGGTGGTACACGGAAAGAAGCTTGGGCGTACCATAGGGATACCTACGGCAAACGTGATACCTGATGATGAGAAGCTCATGCCGCCCTTCGGGGTTTATTCCTCAGTAGTTGAGCTTGGGGACAGACAGTTTAAGGGAATAACAAATATCGGGGTGAAGCCCACGGTATCGGATGAGCCTTGCGTTACGGCGGAGACTCATATTTTTGACTTTGATGAGGATATTTACGGAGCCGGGATAAGGGTATCACTTGTCCGCTTTGTAAGACCTGAAAAGAAGTTCGGGGATATTGATTCCCTGAAAGAACAGATGCTGACTGATATAACGGGAATAAGAAACTCAGCCTGAATTCTTTGCAGACGAAACGTATTTGACAGGCACAGCATTAAGGATCTGTGCAACAATTAATTTACATATTACTTGTCTTTCTTGCCGATAGCACCTGGGTAAAATTGCTTACATAGCCCGCTATGCGCACAATTTTACCCAGGCACTCTCGACAAGAAATTCGGCGTAATATTGTAAATTAATTTCTGCACAGCTCCTAAGATGGGATTTACGGGCTGGACATATACTGGTTAACGTTAATGAGTGCCGAAGGCACGAATTTAGGTTAACCGCATATACCGCGGAACAGATTTTTAAATCGGCAGTTAATTTTGTTCGCGAGTATAAAACCGGCTGATTTGGAATCGACTGACCTTGGAGGTTTAATATGAATTTAGCGATCACGCTTCAGATGATGGGAGGCTTGGGACTTTTCCTTTACGGGATGAAGGTCATGAGCGACAGCATTGAAAACGCGGCGGGAGCACAGCTTCGTGGCATCCTGGAGAGGATTACGACAAACCGCTTTATGGGTATGATAGTCGGTGTGCTCTTCACGGCGGCGATCCAGTCATCAAGTGCCTGTACGGTCATGGTCGTATCCTTTGTAAACTCCGGACTAATGAATCTGTACCAGGCGGCGGGAGTCATCTTCGGAGCAAACATCGGTACCACGGTGACTTCACAGCTTGTTTCCTTCAATCTCTCCGAGTATGCTCCGGTTTTTCTTCTTATCGGCATACTGATCGTAATGTTTTCCAAGAATACAAAGATAAAGAAGTGGGCGATGGTGCTCGTTGGATTTGGTGTTCTTTTCCTGGGACTTTCCACGATGTCTGATTCCATGTCGGGAATAAAGGATAATCCCAAGGTCATGGAGATCCTGGGATCCCTGCAGAATCCCCTGCTGGCGATAGTAGTGGGCGCGTTGCTTACAGCGATAATAGAGAGTTCTTCCGTTACCGTATCCATAATCCTCCTTTTATGCAAGGGCGGACTCATGGATATCCACATCTGTCTTTTCATGATTCTTGGCTGTAATATCGGAGCCTGCGCCCCGGCGCTTCTTACAGGATCACAGGGTAAGAAGGATGCGAAGAGGGCCGCGCTTATACATCTGTATTTCAATATAATAGGTACTATCATAATGTATGTAATCCTGATGTTTGCGGAAGATCAGGTGATAACGATGTTAAAGGCCATAAGCGGTGGGGATCTCGGGCGTGAGATAGCCAATGCCCATACGATATTCAAGATCTTCCAGGTGGCGATCCTGCTGCCTTTCAGCACTCCTATAGTTAAGCTTACCTACCTTACGGTTCCCGGAGAGGACGAGGATGCGGGCTACAGGGCGCAGTACACGCTCCAGTACATCGGGGAGAAAGTGGTGTTTTCGCCTGCTACCGCGGTAGTCGATGCCATACGGGAGCTTGAGCGTATGGGAAGCCTTGCTTCAGAGAATATAAACCGGGCCATGAATGCCCTTATTACTTTGGATCATGAGGACATTGAAGAGGTTTACGAGGTTGAGAAGAATATCAATTTCTTAAACCGTTCCATTGTTAATTATCTCGTTAAGGTCGGGCAGATGAACCTGCCGGTGGATGACAGACGTCAGATCGGCGCGCTTTTCCATGTGGCCAATGATATAGAGCGCATCGGAGATCATGCGGAGAATGTGGCGGATGCCGCAAGGCAGAGAGAGGAGAAGGGGATAAACTTTTCCAAGGATGCCCAGCGCGAGATGGGTGAGCTTTTGGGGCTTGTGAATGAGGCCGTGCAGTATGCCATGGACAGTTTTGCCGGCAATGGGAATGTGGATGAGAAGATTGCTCTTGTGCAGGAGCTTGAGGAGAAGATAGATGTGAAGGAGCGGGAGCTTCAGAACAGGCATGTGAAGAGGCTTGAGAAGAATGAGTGCTCCGCTGAGGCCGGGATGCTGTTTTCGGATATCATCTCCGGGCTTGAGAGGGTGGCGGATCATGCCACGAATATTGCTTATGCGATAAGGGATTCCGAGCAGGAGGATATGACGGTTAAGCAGGCGGCGGTCAGGGCTTGATTGGGGCTGAAGAATTGTGGCTAAGGCTTGCAGGGCGTTTGGGTGCTTGAGTGAGATTGGTGCTTTTCGGTATGAGAGATTGCATTAATAAAATCGTATATTGCGGTGTGCTTTGTCTTCTGGGGCTTGTATTTTGGACCCAGGGGGTTTTTGCGTCTACTTCAGGGGAGTTGTATACGGCGGGGGCTACAAGGGTCATGGAGACCGGGAAGATGGAGACCGTGTCGGCGGAGAAGATACTTACAAGTACCGCGGGATCCGGGGACGTGGAGTCTGCTTATAAGGCTGCGCTTAATGTGCAGAAGGAAGAGGTTATAGCGGGATATACGAATCTTGGCATCGCTAATGTGACGGATCATTTAAATGTCAGGAAGGAAGCGAATGAGGAGTCGGAGCTTATCGGTAAGATGACCAAGAATGCGGCCTGTGAGATTCAGGAGATTGATGGAGCCTGGGCTCATATCAAGTCGGGGAAGGTTGACGGGTATGTCAGCACGGAGTTTCTGCTTACGGGGGAGGAAGCAAAGACCAGAGCCATGCAGGTTATGCGGCTTGTGGCTACTGTTACGACGACTACCCTTTTCGTGAGAGAGAATCCGAATACTAATTCCACCATTCTTACCATGGTTCCCATTGAGGAGAAGCTGGATATCGTTGAGGGCAAGGAAGATGATGCCTGGGTCAGGATACAGATCGATGAGGATGAGGGGTATGTGAGCACTGATTATGTTGAGATATCCCAGGAGCTTGACAAGGCAATGACCCTTAAGGAGCTTAAGTACGGGAGCGGGATGTCGGATACCCGTGTGTCTTTGGTCAACTATGCCATGCAGTTTATCGGAAATCCTTATGTCTGGGGCGGTACGAGCCTTACGAAGGGTGCGGACTGTTCAGGTTATGTGCAGTCGATATTCAGGAAGTATGGATATTCGCTTCCAAGGACATCAAGAGAGCAGGCAAGAGTAGGTACCAAGATAAGTCTTTCTGAGGCGAAGCCCGGGGATCTTGTATTCTACGGCAAGGGCGGAACCGTAAACCATGTGGGTATTTATATTGGAAACGGACAGATAGTCAATGCTTCCAACAGGAGAACGGGTATCAAGGTCAGCAATGCGACCTACCGTACGCCTTATGCGGTAAGAAGAATTTTGCCGTAAAAGAGTGATTGCTTTAATTACTTTTATATGTTAGTATAAGCGGGTTGTTTAGGAAAAAGCCTTTGCTTAGTGGATCGTGGTGTCTCGAATATATAACGGTCTGCCCGGTGAACGGCTCATCAGGGATGATTATCCCGTAAAGGAAAAGGAGACGAAGATGATAACGAAGGAAAAGAAAGCAGAGATTATCGAAAAGTATGCTGCAAAGCCCGGGGATACCGGTTCTCCCGAGGTTCAGATCGCTATCCTCACGGAGCGTATCAGGGAGCTTACAGAGCACTTGAAGAGTAATAACCATGACCACCATTCAAGACGCGGACTTTTGAAGATGGTCGGTAAGAGAAGGGGTCTTCTTGACTACCTCAAGAAGAAGGACATCGAAAGGTACAGGGCTATCATAGAGAAGCTTGGTATCCGTAAGTAAGGTATTATGGGGCAGGATTTTTTCCTGCCCCTATATATATGTCGCGATTACCTGATAATCAGGACGCGGAGCATCGATGGTGATGCAAGAAGGAGAAAACGGTCGGAGAATATGACCAGACAGCCACTTCCGTGGCAGAAGGAGAAATGAAATGGCAGATTACAGAACTTACACAATGGAGCTTGCAGGCAAAACCCTTTCCATCGACATAGGCAGGGTCGGCAAGCAGGCGAACGGCTGTGCTTTCATGCACTACGGAGATACTACGGTGCTCTGTACGGCTACGGCTTCCAAGGCACCCAGGGACGGGATTGATTTCTTCCCGCTTTCCGTGGAGTATGAGGAGAAGTTTTATTCGGTAGGCAAGATGCCCGGAGGCTTCAATAAGAGAGAAGGAAAGGCTTCGGAAAATGCCGTTCTTACCTCACGTGTAATTGACAGGCCCATGAGACCTTTATTCCCGAAGGACTACAGAAATGACGTGACGCTTGACTGCATGGTCATGGCTGTGGATCCCGAGTGCAGACCCGAGCTTGTAGGCATGCTTGGAGCATCACTTGCTACTACGATCTCCGACATACCTTTTGACGGTCCCTGCGCCATGACGCAGATCGGAATGAAGGATGGAGAGTTTATCGTAAATCCTTCACAGAAGGACTGGGACGAGGGAGATCTTGAGCTTACGGTGGCTTCAGTCGGACAGAAGGTCATCATGATCGAGGCAGGAGCCAATGAGATACCGGATGACAAGATGCTTGAAGCTATTTATATGGCTCATGACGTTAACCTTAAGGTCATAGAGTTTTTCAAGGAGATCGCAGCCAAAGAGGGAAGGGAGAAGCATGAGTATGTTTCCTGCGCTATCCCTGAGGAGCTCTTTGAGGAGATAAAGAAGATCGTTCCTCCCGAAGAGATGGAGAAGGCGGTCTTTAATGATGACAAGCAGGCGAGAGAGGCGGCTGTTGCCGAGGTTCAGGAGAAGATCCAGCAGGCTCTTGCCGATAACGAAGAGTGGTCAGCTCTTGTACCGGATGCTGTATATCAGTATCAGAAGAAGACGGTAAGAAAGATGATCCTTAAGGATCACAAGAGACCTGACGGCAGGGAGATCAAGCAGATAAGGCCTCTTGCCGCAGAGGTTGATATCATTCCCAGAACCCACGGCTCAGCCATGTTTACAAGAGGACAGACCCAGATCTGCGATATCATAACTCTGGCTCCCCTTTCCGAGAAGCAGAAGGTTGACGGACTTGATGTTAATATAACCGAGAAGAGATATATCCATCAGTACAATTTCCCTTCTTATTCCGTAGGTGAGACCAAGGTCTCGAGAGGTCCCGGACGTCGTGAGATCGGTCACGGAGCTCTTGCGGAGAAGGCGCTTATTCCCATGCTTCCTTCAGAGGAGGAGTTCCCTTACGCTATCCGTGCGGTATCCGAGACTTTTGAGTCAAACGGATCAACCTCCCAGGCTTCCGTATGCGCATCCTGTATGGCGCTCATGGCTGCCGGCGTACCGCTTAAAAAGCAGGTGGCAGGTATTTCCTGCGGTCTGGTTACCGGGGATACGGATGATGATTTCATTGTCCTTACCGATATACAGGGACTTGAGGATTTCTTCGGAGACATGGACTTCAAGGTAGCAGGTACTCATGAGGGAATAACCGCTATTCAGATGGATATCAAGATCCACGGTCTTACAAGGCCCATCGTTGAGCAGGCTATAAGGCAGTGTCATGAGGCCAGGGATTATATCATGAACGAGGTCATGACTCCCGCTATAGCCGAGCCCAGGAAGCAGGTTTCCAAGTATGCTCCGAAGATCATTCAGATCACCATCGATCCCGAGAAGATCGGCGATGTTGTCGGACAGAGGGGCAAGACCATCAATGAGATCATTGCCCGCACCGGCGTTAAGATCGATATCACCGATGACGGCGCAGTTTCTGTCTGCGGTACCGATCAGGAGAATATGGACAAGGCCATCGAGATGGTTCAGATGATCGCTTCTGATTATGAGGAAGGTCAGTTCTATGAGGGAACTGTCGTATCCATCAAAGAATTCGGTGCTTTCGTTGAGTTTGCTCCCGGCAAGGAGGGAATGGTTCACATTTCAAAGATTGCCGATCGCAGGATCAACCGCGTCGAGGATGTCTTAACCCTCGGCGACCATGTAAAAGTAAAATGCCTCGGCAAAGACCGCATGGGGCGCATGAGCTTCTCTATCAAGGATGCAAAATAAGCCACTGGCTCATTTTGCTCGACGCACTAAGGTTCAGCTAAAATGCTCGATAAATCTCGCATTTCTTAACGCTGAACCTAAGGAACTGTTGCAAAATAACTTGATCATTTGTCTCGTTCAAACGTCCATCTGCTTCTTCAGAAAGCCTCGGCGTAGCCCGCTACGCCTACGTTTTCTTCATCGCATATGAACGCTTGACCTTCGCCAACTGTTCAAGTTATTTATGAACAGTTCCTAAGTGCTTACGGGAAGTGGATTTTGTCTTCGCTAAAAGCGGCGCCAAATTCCCTCACATACAACATATCTGTCTTGGCACATACTCTGCGCTGAATTGCAAGTGTGAAAAAGCGGCGGGAGATGCTATAATCCTCACATGAGCGTTTTTTTGTTTATCATTTCCATAATACTGATCATTGCGGGACATATGGTGAAGTCCTTGAGGCAGAAGCAGTTTGCGGATTTCTATGAGGACGTTAAGCTTCCCGTTTTCAACGAGGCGCTGGCGGCGGGGTATATCTTAAACCTTGCCGTGCCTTTCAGACTGGGGGATCTTCTAAGGGCAGTTATTCTCGGACGGAGGATGAAGAACGGATTCTCCTTTGCCTTTGCAACGGTTGTGGTGGACAGGATACTGGATGTCATAGTCGTGGGGTTTATTTATCTGATCCTTTATTTTTTAAGCCCTGCGGTATCTTTGGATGCCGGGCAGTCGGCTTTATTCTATGTGCTTCTTTCGGCTGTATCGATCGCTCTTATTGCAATAGTAACATGCGCAAGAGTTAAGGTTAAGAAGATAATCCGGCTCTTTACCGGGATATTCAACGAAAAGATAGAGCTTACGCTTATGTTCTTTTTCTGGTCGGTTATCACCGCTTTCAGGGATATCGCCATAAGGAGCAATAAGAAAAAGCTGATCCTTCTTACGACTTTGATGTGGGGGCTTTACACCGCCTCTTATTATGTGATCGCCCTTTCCATCACGATGATGGGAGGAGAGGCGACACTTATGGGAGTCTTTTCGTATTTATTCTCAAGCTCCAGCATAGATAAGGGGAATCTCTCGGGCGGATATACGGATAAGGTTATGATAGTATATCTGGCGCTGTCCGCTACGCTGTTATTTGTTATCGGAGTCATATCATCCGTTAAGAACAGGGGCGGAGAGCAGGATATAGCTTCAGAGAAGACCATGATGCTCCTGCCTCAGGTCCACGAGTCGGACAGGAGAAGCTTTCTTGAAAACTATTTCGAAGGAGACAGACATGCCTATGTCAGAGGCTATCTTGAGGCGAATAATGACATTCAGATAATAAGTGATTATTCCGCGGGATCCAACGCGACGACGCTCCTTGCGATAAAGGATGACAGGACCATATTCAGGAAGTATGTGGTTGGAGCGGATGCGGGGAAGCTTCATGACCAGGTGGAATGGATACAGGGCTTTTGCAGCGTGCTTCCGCTGCCTGAGATCATTTTTGAAAAAAGGGATGAGGGAATGACGCTCTACGACATGCCTGCCGTTACCGGAGCGTCGGGTTTTTTTGAATTCATACATACCAATCCTGTTGAGAAGTCTTTTAAGATAATAAGGCATGTCTTTGATGATCTTGATAATAACCTCTACAGCAGGGAAGAGGGAACCGCCGATCCTGATATCATAGAAAAATACATAGAAAAAAAGATACTTAAGAATATAAAGCTTATTGAAGAAAATCACAGATTCGCTGATCTGATAAGATATGAAGAAGTTGTAGTAAACGGAAAAACGGTGAAAGGCTTTCCGTCTCTTAAAAAAGCCATGTCGAAAGAGAAGCTTAAGGAGATCTTTTCTTCCGACAGGGTGTCCCCGATACACGGGGATGTCACGGTTGAGAATATAATCGTAACTCCGGGAGCGGACAAAGGGCGCGGATATTACCTTATCGATCCTAATACCGGGAATATTCTTGACAGCAGGTTCATTGACTACGCAAAGCTGCTTCAGTCGCTGCACGGGGGATATGAGTTCCTGATGAGAACCGAAAGATGCAGCATTTCAGGAAACGAGATAAAGTTCATGGCGGGGGCATCAAGGTCCTACAGAGACCTTTACAAGGAATACAGCAGCATGCTGAAGGAAAGATTTTCCGAGAGTGAGCTTAAGAGTATTTATTATCATGAGATCGCAAACTGGCTTAGACTCATGCCCTACAAGCTGGAGCATGACGAGGCAAAAGCACCGGTCTTTCTGGCGGGGATGCTGCTTGTTGCTGACGGGATTATATAATATAATGTTTACGCATGATTTGTTTCGGGGGCAAATTTGTCGGAGGTGATGATATGATCAGAACAGTGGAGGATATAGAAGAAATGAACAGCAGTGAATTAATAGAGAAGCTGGCTAAAGAAACCAGAACCTGGGAGATAAGAAAAATACTTGAGGAATGCAAGGATCTTGAAGAGGCGAAAAAGAGAGTAGATGAACTTATAGAAGATTAAAGAAATAGCCGGATTATCCGTTAAATAAATAAAACCGTGTAAAACAGGTCAAAATCAGTGTGATTTTGATCTGTTTGTTTTTTTGGGGTTATTATACTCGCGAACGAAATTAACTGCCGATTTAAAAAGCTGTTCCGCGGTATATGCGGTTAACCTGAATTCGTGCCTTCGGCACTCATTAACGTTAACCAGTATATACATACGCGGGACGCAGGAAGACGGATACAACCAAAGATCCTTGTATTGACTTGAAATCAGCGGTTTAGTATACTCGTGAGTTGGTATTTTTTTTGCTGGCATTTTGTGATTTAGTTGAAGATAAAGGAGCCGGAAAGTTGAAGAGAAAAGCTTTATTTAAGATAAGAACGGCTGCAGCCTGCCTGGCATTGTCAGCTGTCTTTCTGAGCGGATGCACATTTCCATTCGGGCAGCAGACCGAGATTGAAGAGGAAGAGGATAACAGCATAAACGTTGAAGTTTCAAACCCTGTGATAAAGGATGTTTCCAACCGGTCAAATTTTTCCGCAACAGTCGTTGCAGAGAGTGAGGTAAGGGTCATTCCGCTTGTGACAGGCGAGGTGATCGAAAAAAACTATGAGGTTGGCGATCACGTAAATGAAGGAGATCTGCTTTTTAAGATAGATGATGAACCATACCAGATCGCGGTGAAGCGTGCAGAGGCTTCGGTTACCTCGGCGCAGGCGGGGCTGACCTCGGCTCAGGCAAGTCTCAATAAATCTGAAGCGGATGCCAATACCACAAGAGCTCAGGCTATACAGAATGTAGGAGAGATACCCTATAACGAGCAGAGGAAGGATTACAACGTAGACAGCGCATACGTCGCGAAGAGGCAGGCAAATAACGCGCTTAAGAATGCAGGGGATGATGTGGATCTCGCGAAGCATTCCCTGGATGACCTGAGGGATGCAAGGGATGCGGCGGAATCAGCGATGAACAGCGCAAAGGCTGCTTACGAGGCCGCTGATGAGGAGACCAGATCAGCGAAATATGATCTGTACCAGTCGGCAAAGAAGGCCTATGAGACGGCCGACAGCAACGTCGAAACGGCAAAGACAAATCTGGATAAGCTGAGAAGACAGGAAGACAACGCGGAGATGAACTATGTGCTGAACGGGGAGTCCTATAGTCTGGCAGAGGTTGACAGGTATAATTATAACACCTATGGAAAAGCAACTACCATTTATGGCTCCTATGCGTCGGCTGTGGGAGCTGATTCCAGCGTGACATCCTCAAAGGCGAACGTAACGAGCAGCGCGGCAAATGTAAAATCCGCACAGGCAGGGCTTGAGGACGCCCAGCTTAATCTTGAGCATACGAGTGTTAAAGCACCTGTTTCCGGGATCATTACTGCCATCAATGTGACCGAGCATAATATGGCGACACAGCAGGAGGCGTCATATGTTATCCAGAGCGACGAGCCCTGCAAGGTCGTTTTTTACGTAGCGGAGGAGACGGCGAAGAGCATAAGGCCTGGTACAGAGTCCGTCGTTACAAAGAACGGGACAGAATATACTGCAAAGATAATCACAGTGTATGATACGATAGACAGCAGCACCGGACTCTTTAAGGTAGAGGCGAGCGTAGTCGGACAGGGGGCGGAAAACCTGATAGCAGGTTCAAGTGTTTCGATAGAGACCATAACGAGAAGATCTGACCGGACGCTTACGGTGCCTATTGATTCTGTTTATTATGACGGAGACAAGGCTTATCTCTATGTAGCTGAAGGGGGCAGGGCAAAGAAGGTATATGTGACTACCGGTCTTTCCGACGATCTTTCGCTTGAAATAACGGAGGGGATAGGACCTGAGGATAAGGTCATTGTCACCTGGAACGGAAGCATGCGGGACGGCTCAGAGCTTAATATAAAGGATGCATCCGGGAGCAGTGGGGAATCCGGAGAGCCCTCGGGCGGTGCCACGCCATCTGACGAGAGCCGGAAGGGAAATGATGCGGAGGCGGACAGCAAGGTAATGGAGCCGGTGACAGAAGGCAGCAGTGACTATTCTGCAGGCGCAGGAGATATAGAATGAAGGGATTTGTAAAAGCGTCCATAAGCAGACCTGTCACCGTACTGATGTGCGTCATTGCCCTGGCGGTGTTCTTTGTGACGGCAATAACAAAGATCACGCTTCAGCTGGAGCCTGATATGTCGCTGCCCATGATGGTGATCATAACTCCCTATCCGGGAGCCGCTCCTGAAGAAGTGGATAAACTGGTTTCAGACAAGATCTGCAATGCCTGTGAAGCCCTGAGCGGAATAAAGACAATTTCCAGTGAGGCAAGCGAGGGGATGTCCCAGGTGATGCTCCAGTATAACTATGGCATCAATATGGACAACGCCTACAATGACCTCAGGGAAAAGATAGACCAGGAGAAGTCGGAACTTCCGAGTGATGCCAGGAATTCAACCATCTATGAGATGGAGACCAGTTATTATGATGACATAACGCTGTCTATCACCGGTGCAACGGATAATGTGGATGTCGGAAACGAGGTCAATGACAATGTGGTGCCGGAGCTGAAGAAGGTCAGCTCTGTGGCACAGATAACCGTGACCGGTGCGGAGGATAAGTATATCAGGATCAGGGTAATACCGGAGTATATGAGCCAGTATGGACTGAGTCTCCAGGGATTGGCCTCGGCTATAGCAGCTGCAAACTATTCAACCCCTGCAGGTACGGCAACCTATGGAGATCAGGCCGTGAACCTGTCTTCGGAGGTTAAATACGATACCGTTCCCGAGCTTGAAAAGGTGCCTGTTACTACATCAAAAGGTCAGACGATATACCTGAATGATGTGGCAAGTGTAAGCTATGCCCTGTCCGATAAGACCCAGCTTTCCAGATATAAGGGAAGTGAGAATGTAAGCGTCGGGATCAAAAGGAAGCAATCTGTCTCCCCCGTAACTCTTTCAAACGATGTTAAGCCTGAGCTTGAAAGGATAATGAGGAATAACCCGAACCTTATGATAGAGGTGGAAGATGATTCCGCCGATGAAATAATCGATTCGCTGAAGGGGGTTGCAAAGACCATGCTGCAGGCGGTAATGCTCGCCATGCTCATTATATTTATCTTCTTTGGTGACATCAAGGGCTCTCTCATCGTAGGAAGCACCATGCCCATATCAATAATGGCGGCGATCGTTTGCATGCAGGCGGCGGGGATATCTCTTAATATCATCACCATGGCTGCTCTTATCATAGCGATAGGAATGATGACCGACAATGCGGTCGTGGTAATAGAGATGTGCTTCAGAAGGCACCAGGCGGGACTTTCCTTTAAGGATGCCGCCTATGAGGGGACGGCCATAGTCATAAACTCTGTGGTGGGCTCGACCATAACGACTCTTGTTGTGTATTTCCCGCTTGCCATGATGCAGGGACTTATGGCACAGATGTTCAAGCCGCTGGCGTCTACCATAATCTTCTCGCTGACAGCGTCACTCATATCAGCGCTGCTTCTCATACCCATATGCTTTGCTACCTATAAGCCGGTGGAGCATAAAGAAATACTTACCAACCGCGTGCTGAAGTGGCTTTCGAAAAGATACAGGAGGGTTTTAAGGTTTGCTCTTAAGTGGAAGAAGAGTGTCTTTTTTGCGGCTATAGCCATGCTGATATTTACGCTGTTCCTTGCCACCTTCATAAAGACAGACCTTTACAGCGGAACCGATGAAGGAAATATAAGCATATCCATGACCTTCAGACCTAACCTTGATCTTGAGACAATGGATGTTGCCGTAAGACAGGTTGAGGATTTCGTTGCAGGAAGCGAATACATTGAGAACTATAACAGCAGTGTATCAAGAACGGGCTCCAGTGCATCCGTAACGGCGCATAAGAAGAAGGATGTCGATATCCCAACCCAGGATATAATAGATGACTGGAATGTAAAGCTGAAGGATATTTCTCCTATATGCCAGGTACAGGTATCCACCCCGTCGTATGGCATAGCATCCAGCAAAGACAGTACTGAATATGATATTACCGCTAATGATCTGGATAAGCTGAGAGAAGCCTCAAATGAGCTTGTAGAGAAGATCGAGGCAACCCCCGGGGTTTTGTACGCCACATCAACCTTCAAGGACTCCGGTGCAAAGGCAAAGGTGGTTATAGATCCGGTGCTTGCTTCGGCAAAGGGCTTCACGGCGCAGCAGCTCTCAAACCTTGTATATATCAACATGTCGGGAACCAAGGCCACGGATGTGACCATAGACAATATCAAGTATGAGGTAAGGGTTGAGTATCCTGACGGGTATTATGAAACGATCCCCGATGTGGAGAGCATGAGCTTTGTTAATTCAAGTGGTGTCAGCGTCCCTCTTACCGAAATGGCAAGGATATCCTTCGAATCAGCTCCAATGACGGTAAGCAGGCAGGACGGAAGATATATAGACAAGATAACGGCTACGATGGGATCGGCGAGACACGATGAGGTCACCGGGGTTCTTGATAAGCTGGTGAATGATTTTATCGAGGAGAATGATGATCTGACTTATCAGGAGAACATGATGGAGCGTATGATGAACGTAGAGTTCGCAGGGATCCTGGAAGCAATACTTATAGCTGTTTTCCTTGTGTTCTTCGTGCTGGCTGTCCAGTTTGAGTCAGTGGTTGTAGGTATGCTGATAATGCTCTGCGTTCCTTTTGCCGGAATAGGATCCATACTGTTTCTTCTTGGGCTTGGGATCAAGCTTGACATGCCCTCTGCCTTTGGGGTGCTTATGCTTGCGGGAATCGTGGTCAATAACGGAATCATCCTCATAGACATGACAATGCAGAATCAGAAGGCCGGAATGGATACGGTTGAGGCTTTGGTTGACGCAGGAAGCGGAAGACTGCGGCCCATACTTATGACAACACTGACCACGGTAATAGCCATGGTACCTGTGGCTCTTGGATGGTCGGAGGATGCCATGGCCATGCAGGGAATGGCTGCTGTTATTGTTGGAGGGCTTACGGCATCTACTGTACTGACACTTGTCCTGCTGCCTACCTTCTACCTGCTGCTTGACAGGGTGAGAGTCAGATCGGCCAGCTGGAGTGAAAAGAGAAGGAGCAGGCTTGAGAAGAAAGTGGCCGAGCAGGAGAACATGCTTAAGGCAAGACAGAAGACCGAGGCGAGAGTTAATCTTGTATTCCCGATGGGGGGAGCGGGGTCGAGGTTTGCAGATGTGGGCTATGATATACCAAAGCCTCTTATCGAGCTTTGCGGAGAACCTTTCTTTAAAAGGGCTGCGGACTCCATCGTACAGTATGTGAAATACGAAAGAATAGTGTTTGTGGTGCTTAAAGAGCATGTAGACAAGTATGGGATCGATAAGAAGATAAAAACGTATTATCCTGACGCAAAGATCGTTATAATACCGGAGGTTCTTCCCGGAGCCCTTATGACTGCCATGGAAGGAGCAAGGGCGATACACAACGAGTATCCGGTAATATTTATGGATTGTGATCTGCTGTTTACCTCCAAGGCTCTGTATGATTACTACGGATCTGATGACTATGATTCGGCGGGTACGCTCATAACCTTCAAGTCGGATCTTGACAGGTACAGCTATGTTGAGCTTAAGGATTATGAGATAGCGGAAGGAAATGTTGTGAAGATCGCTGCGGCAACTGCCGAGAAGAAGGTAATAAGCGATCACGCCATAGCAGGCGCTTACGGCTTTATCAATACTGCGGTATTCTTAAAGGCTGCGGAGAAGTATCTGAACAACTGCCCGTATGATGAGTATTACATGAGCGGACTCTATGAACAGATGATAGCCGGAGGCCGCAGGATAAGGGTATTTGATACGGATACCTATATGTCCTTCGGCACACCTGAGGAATTCAGGGAAACCGAGAAGAAGCTTAAGGAAGAAGAGGAGAAGAGGCTTAAAGAAGAGGAAGAGAAGGCCGGGGATCAGGAAGCCGAAGAGAGTAAGGAAAACGATGACGGCTCGCCCGATAAGCCGGTAAGCCTTCCGGACGAAGAGGCCAAAGAGGAAGAAACCAAAGAGGAAGAGGCTAAAGAAGAGTCTGAAGAATCCGAAGAGGATGATAAAGAAAAGGAAACGGATAACAAAGAAGATAAGGAAGACGAGTAAACACTGAAGCTTCCCTAAAACAAAGAAAGGCATTAAAGAGCTGCACCATGACAGAAGATTCTGCGTGGTGTAGTTTTTTGCTTCATGTCAGCGAAAGAATATACACAGGCTGCAAGATAAAATGTATACGAAAACTTTTCGTTTACTATAGACCGCGAAACCGTTATAATATACACATCTTTCGTTTCATGACGGGTAGGAGATATGATGAAAAGATCGGGAGGGCTGAGCTTTAAGTTCGGCATGGTATTCGGGGTATTCCTTCTGGTCGCAGTGCTGATCTGCGGTATCACCACGTACTTCAGCCAGATGACGATATACCATTCACAATGTGAAAAGAACATCACCAATATAGCCGCTTATCTGGCGGATCTTATCAAGGCAGACGGAGAGGATTTCCTTCTGTACAAAAAGTACTATCTTGAGAATTTCACTACTACGGACATAAGAATGGATGCCGATGAGTATGTGAGTTACCAAATAGCTTATGAGGACGCACTTGCAAAGCATCATCCCGGAAAGGCTCTGGGGGTAGATTTAACCTTTGATGAGCTTGATGATGAGGTAAAGAAAGCATGGTTTGTCTACACCCATCTGTATTGGATTCTTACCTTTGAGAAGGCAAGAGCGGATTATAATCTTCCCTATACTTATTTTCTGATTCCGGATAGCAGTACGCGCAATGTTCATTATATGATCGACGCTTTCAGGGCATCCAGAGCATATCATATCAAATTTCTTGAGGAAAACCCGGAATATAAGGAGTTCGAATATCCCCAGGGAGATGAAGAGGAGTATATGTATCTGGGGGATACTTACCATAATGATCTGGATTACAATCCCATATTGTGGAAGACCTGGGAGACGGGTGAAATCCAGGACGGCTTTATGGTGTGGCATAACCAGTGGGGGGATAACTACTCCTGCTATGTTCCGGTTATTATTAACGGAGAGAAAGTAGGTCTTGTAGTCACGGAGATCGATATAGCCGATGTCAATTCTGAGATCATGAAGAATACTTTAACCCAGGTCGGTTTAATCGCCGGAGTATTGCTTGTCTGTCTTATGGCTGCCCTTATCTATATAAATAGGCAGTTCATATCGAAGATCGTGCGGCTGGAAGCAGGCGTGCATGATTATACATCCACAAAGAATGCGGAAATTGTAGCTTCCATCGAAAAGAACGTGAACGGTCAGGATGAGATCGTAACCCTTTCAGATGAGATCATATCCATGATCATCGAGATAGAAAATTATATTAAATCCCTTATGCAGATAAATGAGGCACTGGCTAAGGAAAAGGGGAATTCAGCAAGGCTTTCCGACCTTGCCCATAAGGATGCGCTTACAGGGGTCAGAAACAGGTCAGCCTATGAAAAGGAGATGCAGAGACTTGAATGGGGGCTGGCGGACGGCGAGACTGAGTTTGCGATAGCCGTGATAGACCTGAATTTCTTAAAGAGGATAAACGATACCTACGGTCACGAGCAGGGGAATTATGCAATAAAAAAGCTTTGCCATATAGTCTGTCATGTGTTTGAGCATTCTCCCGTGTTCCGCACAGGGGGGACGAGTTTGTTGCTGTCTTAAAAAATGATGATTTTAAGAACCGGGATAAGCTTGTAGAGGAGTTTAATTCACAGCTTGAGATGCTGAAAATGGACGAGAGCCTTGAACCCTGGGAGCAGATATCCGCAGCCATCGGGGTGGCGGTTTACGACAAGGAGTATGATTCAAGCGTGGACAACGTTTTCAAGAGAGCTGATGAGATAATGTATGCACGAAAAAAAGACATGAAGGCTGTGAGAGTTTAGCTTAATACGGATTCAGGCACACAAAAACAACGGCTAATGAGGAGGTTATAATGGATAAAAGATTTGATGTGGTGGCGATGGGAGAGCTTCTGATAGACATGACCAATAACGGCAAGTCAGAGCAGGGTAATGCGATGTATGAAGCTAATCCCGGCGGGGCTCCCTGTAATGTGCTGGCGATGCTTAAAAAGCTCGGGCATGAGGTTGCTTTCATAGGAAAGGTCGGGGATGATATCTTCGGAGCAGAGCTTAGGGGAGTGCTTCAGGATATAGGAATAGATACAAAAGGGCTTGTTACGGATAAAGAAGTCAGGACTACCCTTGCTTTTGTAAAGACCTTTGAAGATGGTGACAGGGACTTTTCGTTCTACCGCAACCCCGGGGCGGATATGATGCTTAAAAAAGAAGAGATAGATGACGATCTTCTTAAAAATACAGGAATATTCCACTTTGGAACGCTTTCAATGACTCATGAGGGAGTAAGGGAGGCGACACTTCACGCCGTAAAGACGGCAAAGGATGCCGGAGCCCTGATATCCTTTGATCCGAACCTCAGAGAGCCTTTGTGGAAGAGCCTTGATGAAGCAAAAGAGCAGGTGCTTTCGGGAATGAGTTACTGCGACATACTTAAGATATCCGATAATGAGATCCAGTGGCTTACGGGAGAAGAGGATTACACCGAAGGGGTTAAGAAGATATATGAAAAATTCGACATCCCGCTTATCACGGTATCCCTTGGAAAGGAAGGAAGCCGGGCTTATTACAAAAAAGAAGATGAAAAGGACGGTTTTTTAATGGTGGAAGTTCCGCCTTTCCTTCAGAAAAACACGATCGAAACGACAGGCGCGGGAGACACCTTCGGCGGATGCGTGCTTCACTATATTCTGGAAAAGGGGCTTAAAGGTCTTACCGCATCTGATCTTGAAGAAATGATAAGGTTTGCCAACGGGGCAGCTTCCATTATAACCACAAGACGCGGGGCGCTGAGGGTAATGCCCGAGAAAGAGGAAGTGGAAGAATTAGTCCGACACAAATAAGTTTTTGTCCTATTTGGAAAATTTACGTATCTATGGTATCATCCAAGTTTGGTGCCATAGATATTTTTAATGTTCAGAGGTTTGTATGGACGAGTTATACTTGCTTGGTATAGATATAGGATCGACAACAGTAAAGGTGGCGCTCATGGATCAACGCATGAACGTCCTTTTTTGTGATTACAGGCGGCATTTTGCAAACATCAGGGAAACACTGGCAGCCCTCATTGAGGATGCCTTCAATGTGACCGGGGATGTCCTTATTGCGCCCATGATAACGGGCTCAGGGGGACTGACCCTTGCAAATGCCATAGACGTGCCCTTTACCCAGGAGGTTGTGGCGGTGGCCACCGCCTTGGAGCGCTTTGCTCCCCTTACGGATGTAGCGATAGAGCTCGGAGGCGAGGATGCCAAGATCATCTATTTTGAGGACGGCAATGTGGAACAGCGCATGAACGGCATCTGCGCCGGAGGCACGGGCTCTTTCATAGATCAGATGGCATCGCTTCTTCAGACTGACGCAGCTGGATTAAATGAGCTTGCAAAGGATTATGAATCCCTTTATACGATAGCCGCCCGCTGCGGCGTGTTTGCAGAGTCGGACATCCAGCCACTTATAAACGAGGGGGCAAGGAAGGAAGATCTTGCAGCCTCCATCTTCCAGGCAGTCGTTAATCAGACCATATCAGGGCTTGCCTGCGGTAAACCCATAAGGGGTCACGTGGCATTCCTTGGAGGACCGCTTCACTTTCTGCCGGAGCTTCGGAATGCTTTCATCCGCACCTTAAAACTGGATTCCTTCCATACCATAGTGCCGGAGGGGTCCCATCTGTTTGCGGCGATAGGTTCGGCGCTTAATTTTAAGAGGGACAAAGTAAGAACCCTGTCATCGCTTGTTGAGGCATTGAAAAATCCTATCCATCTGGAGTTTGAGGTGGAGAGGATGGAGCCTTTATTCGCTGATCAGAAATCCTATAAGAAATTCACCGACAGACACGACAGGGCGAAGGTCAGGAAGGCTTCGCTGTCACAGTATAAGGGAAACGCCTATCTTGGCATAGATGCAGGTTCAACTACCACGAAGTGCGCTCTTATATCCGAAAAGGGCGACCTTCTATATTCCTTTTATTCAAATAATAACGGCTCGCCCCTTATGACGGCGATCGATTCCATTAAAGAGATATATGACAGGAAACCTGAGGGGGTTAAGATAGCGGGAGCCTGCTCCACAGGCTACGGAGAGGCTTTGATAAAATCAGCGCTGCAGCTTGATGAGGGGGAAGTTGAGACCGTAGCGCATTACTATGCGGCGGCGCATTTCAGACCTGACGTTGACTGTATCCTTGACATCGGCGGTCAGGACATGAAGTGCATCAGGATAAAGAACCGTACGGTTGATTCCGTCATGCTTAATGAAGCCTGCTCTTCGGGCTGCGGATCTTTCCTTGAAACCTTTGCGAAATCCCTCAATATGTCCGTTGAAGACTTTGCGAAGGCGGCGCTTTTTGCTGAGCATCCTATAGATCTTGGAACAAGATGCACCGTGTTTATGAATTCGAAGGTGAAGCAGGCGCAGAAGGAAGGGGCGGGAGTAGACGATATCTCCGCAGGTCTTGCTTATTCCGTAATAAAAAATGCGCTGTTTAAGGTAATAAAGGTGTCTGATGCCGATGAGCTTGGAAAGGTGATCGTGGCTCAGGGAGGAACCTTCTATAACAATGCAGTACTAAGGTCACTTGAAAGGATCGCGGGAGTTGAGGTTGTCCGTCCCGATATCGCAGGTATAATGGGCGCTTTCGGAGCGGCGCTTATTGCCAAGGAGAGGCATGCAGAGGGGACTGATTCCACCATGCTTTCAATAGAGGATATCAGGAATCTGCAGTTTACCACCTCCATGACCAAATGTCAGGGCTGTACGAATAACTGCCGCCTTACCATCAACCGCTTCACGGGAGGAAGAACCTTCATATCCGGAAACCGCTGTGAAAAGGGGCTTGGCAGGAATAAGACCAATACGGATGTGCCTAACCTCTATGACTGGAAGATGAAGAGGATATTCGGGTATAATCCACTGGAGATCTATGAGGCGCCAAGGGGAGAAGTCGGTATTCCCAGAGCCCTTAATATGTATGAGGACTATCCTTTCTGGTTCACCTTCTTTACGGTACTGGGATACAGGGTGGTGCTTTCCCCCGTTGCAAGCCATAAGATCTATGAGCTTGGGATCGAGTCCATTCCCTCCGAATCGGAGTGCTATCCCGCAAAGCTTGCCCACGGGCATATTCAATGGCTTATTAATAACAATATCAAATTTATATTCTATCCCTCCCTCTTTTATGAAAGGAATGAGTTCAAGGAGGCAGGGAATCACTTCAACTGCCCCATAGTCACGTCCTATTCGGAGAATATAAAAAACAATGTGGAGGATCTGAAGCTTAAAAACATTGACTTCAGGAATCCTTTCATTGCCTTTGATTCCCCGGAGGATATCTATCCAAGGCTCATTGAGGCGCTGCCGGAGATAGAGCCTGATGAGATAATACATGCTGTCTTTATTGCCTGGGATGAGCAGGCGAAGGCAAGAAGGGATGTGGAAAAGAAGGGAGAGGAGACCCTTAAGTGGATAAAGAAGAATAATGCCAGAGGCATAGTGCTGGCAGGCAGGCCTTATCACATAGACCCCGAGATAAACCATGGCATACCGGAGCTTATTACCTCACACAGGGTGGCGGTTCTGACAGAGGATTCGGTGTCACATCTCGGTAAGGTGGAGAGGCCTTTGAGAGTCATAGATCAGTGGATGTATCACTCGAGGCTCTATGCCGCGGCGGAGTTTGTAAAGCAAAGAGATGATATCGATCTTATTCAGCTTAACTCCTTCGGCTGCGGGCTTGATGCCGTCACGACGGATCAGGTAGCGGAGATTTTGGAGAGCGGGGATAAGATATACACCTGCCTTAAGATAGATGAAGTGAATAACCTGGGAGCGGCGCGTATAAGGGTCAGGTCTCTTCTTGCAGCTTTAAGAGTCAGGGATATGAATGAGACTGAGAGGAATATAAGACCCCTTGATCAGAGAAGGGTATTATTCACCGAGGAAATGAAGAATGAGGGATATACCATAATAGCTCCCCAGATGTCACCAATCCATTTCGAGGTGCTGGAGCCTGCCATGAAGGCTGAGGGATACAACTTTGTTTTCCTTGACAACGACGGGCGTGAGGCCGTGAATACGGGACTTAAATACGTGAATAACGATGCCTGCTATCCGTCCCTTATGGTTGTGGGACAGATAATGTCGGCGCTGCATTCGGGGAAATATGACTTAAACCGCACGGCTGTCATAATGAGCCAGACGGGAGGCGGATGCAGGGCTACAAACTACGTTGCGTTCATAAGAAGAGCCTTAAAGAAGGCCGGGATGGAACAGATACCGGTGATATCCCTTAACGCTGTCGGACTTGAACCGAATCCCGGTTTTCATATTAGCGCATCCCTTGCGATACGCATGATATACGGAGTGGAGCTTGGTGATCTTTTCATGAGGTGCCTCTACAGGATGAGACCCTATGAGCTAAAGCCCGGGGCTGCCGACAGGCTTCATAAGAAGCTTTTGTGGGAGGCGCAGACTTTCCTTGCTTCGGGAAGCTTATCCTACAGGAAGTATAAAAAGCTTTGCAGAAGGATCGTTATGAAGTTTGACACCCTTCCGATAGATGAGAATATGGTAAAGCCCAAGGTGGGTATTGTGGGAGAGATACTTGTCAAATACATGCCTGCCGCCAATAACCATCTCGTGGAGCTTCTGGAGGAAGAAGGCGCGGAGGCTGTGGTTCCGGATCTTATGGATTTCTTTGGCTACAGCTTTTATAACCAGGTTTATAAGGGAGATTATCTGGGACAGTCAAAGAAGGCGGAGAGGGTTAATAAGCTGCTTATCTGGGCGGTGAACCGGCTTAGGAGCTACCCGTCGAAGATACTTGCGGCTTCAGAGCATTTCTCGCCTCATACGAAGATAACGGATATAGCGGATATGGCAAGACCCATAGTTGATATAGGTAATCAGACCGGTGAAGGGTGGTTCCTTACCGGAGAGATAATGGAGCTTATTCATATGGGAGTCAGCAATGTTGTGTGCGTACAGCCCTTCGCCTGTCTTCCGAATCATGTGGTGGGTAAGGGAGTAATAAAGCGCGTAAGGGAGGAGCATCCTGAGGCCAATATCGTAGCCATAGATTATGATCCCGGAGCTTCGGAAGTCAATCAGCTGAACCGTATCAAGCTGATGCTTGCTTCAGCCGTAAAGAAGCTTAAGGGAAACGGAAACAACCTCGGGCAGGTGTCGTAGGATAAGTGTATATTGGTCTATCGGATGTGTGCCGAATTACAAATACTGATTTTTGAAGGAGTAATCCGAAATGAAAAAAGGAATAGTGCTTGAAGGGGGCGCCATGCGGGGATTATTCACCTCGGGAGTCCTTGATGTGATGATGGAGAATAACATAGAGTTTGACGGGGCGGCGGGAGTATCCGCCGGAGTGATCTTCGGAAGCAATCTGAAGTCAAGGCAGCCGGGACGCGCCATAAGGTATAATAAA
>JAFPZU010000097.1 GCA_017417105.1 Lachnospiraceae bacterium
AATATTCCCCTCATACGCATAAGGAATGAGGCCTCTGAGCTGTGTATAGAGGAAGCACAGATGCTGCCATACCTTAATATTACATCCGTTATCTTTTGCGATCTTTCCCACAAATTCGGGATTTGCGTAGCTTTTTTCATAAGCGCTTCCGACAATATCGGAAAACAGCTCGTTATTAAGGCTTTCTGCCTCTTCCCGGGTAAGTTTACATAACTTCCCTTCCGTTTTAAGCTCATATACGCCGGCTATCCTGCCCGCAAATTCCGACACCCTCCGAAAGTACGATAACCAGGGCTCTCCGACTTCTTTTTCCTTTACTATTTCGTTGATCCGCTCTGTGGATAACTCATATCTTTCACTGTACATTTTCCCACTACATCCCCCATAATATCAGAAGTGTCCATATTATAATATCGAGCAGGTTGAGTGCCACCGCAAGCTTCGGCACCCAGGTATATATATCTCTCTCCCTGAGACTTACGAACCCAGCTATAACGCCCGTTATGTTTGCTATTACGCCAAACAGGCCCACACCTCCATAACGTCCCGAGTTCCTGCCTCCGTTATAGCTGGAAAGCAATATGGCCGTAAACAGCCCGATCAGTGAGCATACCGCAAGCACTATTGACAGTGTCCCGATAAAGGAATAATGCCTCGAAGTGAACATGAAGCTTTTCTTTTTCCTTATTTTTTTCGGTCTCGGCATTTATTCTGCTCCGTATTCCTCATAGTAGCTGTCTATGGCGGCCTTTATAGCGTCATCGATCAGCACTTCTCCCGTATCTGTCTTTCTGTTATAGAGATAGTCGACAACCTCCCTCATCGTAACAATGGCTCCCGTTTTAAACCCGTACAATTCACTTATCTCGGCAAGAGCGCTCTTTTCTCCGCTCCCCTTCTCCATCCTGTTTAAGGATACCATAAGCCCGATGATCTGCACATCAGCCTGCGCCTTTAAAACAGGGAAGGTTTCCGCGATGGATTTTCCCGAGGTCGTAACATCCTCAATGATGACGATCCTGTCTCCATCCTTAAGAGGTTCACCCAGCATTATGCCGGCATCACCGTGATCCTTGAACTCCTTACGGTTTGAGGAATATCTGATCTCTTTTCCGTACAGCCTGTAATAGGCCATCGAAGCGGCAACCGCCAGAGGGATGCCCTTATATGCAGGACCGAACAGGATATCAAAATCATCCCCGTAGGCATTATGTATCGCTTTTGCATAGTATTCCCCCAGCCTTAAAAGCTGGCTTCCTGTGGTATAAGCCCCGGCATTCATAAAAAACGGAGACTTCCTGCCGCTCTTTAAGGTAAAGCTTCCGAATTTGAGTACATTGGCTTCGACCATAAAGCGGATAAACTCTTCCTTATATGCTTCCATTGATATCCTCCTTCATATTCTTAACAGCTTCCCTTGCGGCATCCGCAAAACCTTCATCTCCAAAGTGTTCATATTTCGGATCCAGATAAGCAGCGATGATCCCTCTTGACGAATTGACTATGGCCCCAAGCCCGTCCTCGTTAAAGAAGCATTTCAGATCCGAACCCTTTCCTCCCTGAGCTCCGTATCCCGGTACAAGGATATATGAATGAGGCATGAGCTTTCTGAGAAGCTTTCCTTCTTCGGGGTAGGTCGCACCCACAACAGCGCCGACCTCGGAATATCCGTATTGACCCATAAGGTCATTTCCCCACTCCTTCACCTTTTCAGCAACCAGCTGATACAGGGTCAGATCCTCTCCGCTTTTCTCTGTGGTCAATTTTCTGTCCTGAAACTCCCCGCTGCTTTTATTCGAGGTCTTTACAAGAACGAAAATGCCCCTGTCCTCCTCTTTGCAGACTTTTACAAATGGGAGCACCCCGTCAGAACCAAGATAAGGATTGACCGTTGCGAAATCCTCTCCGAAGGGGGTAAGGAGATTCTCTCCTACCCTGACCTTTCCGAGATGCGCCGAAGCATAGCTCTCCGAGGTAGAGCCTATATCTCCCCGCTTTATATCGCCAATGACTATGAGACCCTTTTCCCTGCAATAGTCAACAGTCTTTTTAAAGGCAGTGATACCCGGGATCCCGAACTGCTCATACATCGCTATCTGTGGCTTGACTGCCGGAACAAGCTCACAGACCGCATCGGTCAAGGCTTTGTTAAACTGCCAGATCGCTTCCGCCGCTCCCTCAAGGTTTTCTCCGTATTCCGAAAATGCCTTTGAAAGAATATGCTTCGGTATGAACTTAAGCTGTGGATCCAGGCCTACAACTATCGGAGCATTCTTACTCCTGATCCCGTCGATCAATCTGTCTATCATATCAGTCTCCTTCCTCTGACCTGTACCGGTCAATAATGATGTCAGTCTTAAACAGGCCTGACCCCAACGGACTATTTCCGTTTTGCTGAAAGAAGGAAATGCTTTTATGCATTTCCTTCTCCTTTCGCCGTTTTAAACGTACCGGTCAGCCGTTGACAGACCGTTACTTTTAAACATCCCTCCGGGCCCTTCCTATGCAAGGACCATCGAATTCTTTTCAGCATACTTCTTTATATTGGAAGCATTGGCGTATTTTGTATAGCTGCCGCCGTCTACCACTACCAGGGTAGGTGCCTGCATCACTCCGTACTTTCTGGTAAGCTCAGCATTCTCCTCGGCATCTATCATGACAACCTTCTCGTTCTTCAGATACTCCTTTGCCAGCTTGCAGTTAGGACAGCTTTTGGTAGTGAAAAGATACTTGATCTTCCCCACCGGCTCAAAATTGATCTCATCGCCGGCCCCGAAGCCCTTCAAAGTGACCATTGCGGTCGACGGCCTCTTCATATATGAGTTTTCTATGTCATATACCTTCCTGTTCCTGTACTCCTGCGCCTTACCGTCGTTCCAGTTCTGCACCGGTCTGTAATAACCGGTTATGCGGCTGTATACCTCGGTCTTTGCCCCGCAGTGCGGACAGGTCTTCTGCTCTCCTGTGAGATACCCGTGCTCTCTGCATACCGAGTAGGTAGGGGAAAGGGTATAATAAGGAAGTCTGTAATTCTCGGCGATCTTACGTACAAGCGAAGCAGCAGCTCTCCAGTCAGGCAGTTTTTCGCCGAGAAATGCATGAAATACCGTACCTGAGGTGTAGAGAGTCTGAAGCTCATCCTGAATATCCAATGCATCAAAGATATCTGCAGTGTACTCAACCGGAAGATGAGAGCTGTTGGTGTAGTAAGGCGTATCTCCCGGCTTCCCGGCTGTTTTTATAGAAGGATACTTCTTTCTGTCATGCTTCGCGAGCCTGTAGGAGGTACTCTCTGCCGGTGTCGCCTCAAGATTATAAAGATCGCCGTACTTCTCCTGATAATCGGAAAGCCTGCTCCTCATATGATTGAGAACCTCTTTGGTGAAATCCTGTGTCCGCTTGTCGGTCATGTCCGCTCTCAGCCAGTTGGCGTTAAGGCCTACCTCATTCATGCCTATCAGCCCTATTGTAGAGAAATGATTTTCAAAGGTTCCCAGATACTTCTTTGTATAAGGATAAAGTCCCTCATCAAGAAGCTTTGTGATAACGCCTCTCTTTATCTTCAGGCTCCTGGCGGCAATATCCATCATCCTGTCCAGCCTTCTGTAGAAATCGTTCTTATCCGAAGCCAGATAGGCGATCCTGGGCATATTGACGGTCACTACCCCGACCGATCCGGTGCTCTCTCCGGATCCAAAGAAACCACCCGTTTTTTTACGAAGCTCCCTCAGATCCAGGCGGAGACGGCAGCACATACTCCTTACATCGCTCGGTTCCATATCGGAATTTATATAATTGGAAAAATAAGGAGTCCCGTATTTGGCGGTCATTTCAAATAACAGCCGGTTGTTTTCCGTGTCCGACCAGTCAAAATCTTTTGTTATCGAATATGTAGGTATCGGATACTGGAAGCCCCTGCCGTTTGCATCGCCTTCGATCATCGTCTCTATGAAGGCTTTATTGACCATATCCATCTCTCTGCGGCAGTCCTTGTATTTGAAGTCCATTTCCTTTCCACCCACTATAGCGGGAAGCTCCGCAAGGTCATCGGGAACCGTCCAATCCAGTGTTATATTGGAGAACGGCGCCTGAGTTCCCCATCTGCTGGGAGTATTTACCCCGTAGATGAAGGATTCTATACACCTCTTTACGTCTCTGTAGGACAGGTCATCCACCTTTACAAAGGGAGCCAGATATGTGTCAAAGGAAGAAAATGCCTGCGCCCCGGCCCATTCATTCTGCATTATGCCGAGGAAATTTACCATCTGATTGCAGAGTACCGACAGATGAGCGGCCGGTGCGGATGTTATTTTCCCGCTGACTCCGCCCAGTCCTTCTTTGATAAGCTGCTTAAGACTCCAGCCCGCGCAGTATCCCGTGAGCATGGCAAGGTCATGAATATGTATATCCGCGTTTCTGTGCGCTTCCGAAATTTCGGGATCATATATCTCCGAGAGCCAGTAATTTGCCGTCACGGCCCCGGAATTACTCAGTATCAGACCACCGACCGAATAGGTCACTGTGGAATTTTCCTTAACTCTCCAGTCCTCTACCTTAACGTAGCTGTTTACCACATCCTTATAATCAAGGATCGTGGAACGCATATTCCTCATCTTTTCACGCTGTTTGCGGTACAGGATATATGCCTTTGCCACATCGGTATAGCCCGCCTGCTCGAGAACAGTCTCAACACTGTCCTGAACATCCTCAACCGCGACCTTGTCAGCCTCTATCTTTTTCTGAAAATCCGCGGTAACCCTCAGTGCAAGAAGGTCTATGATATCATTATTATATTGTTTATCACAGGCAACGAAAGCCTTCATGATGGCGTCATTTATCTTTGTCAGATTAAAATCGGCCACTTCCCCATCCCTTTTTACAACACTGAACATTCCTTATCTTCCCCCTCAATTTTTTTTGTTCGTCCCTCATCAACCGAACACGGTTAGTATATCAAAGTGCCAAATCCACGTCAACCATAAAACACAATATCTAATGCTATTTAATGATCGGCTGCACTAGATATTGTGTTCTATAACAGTAGTATATATTATTAAAAATGACAGACAGATTTCAATAAGATTTATTATCTCGTCTTAAGGAACTCATACTCTCTTGCGGCGGTCTTATCGGAAGGATAAACCTTAAGATATTCTTCCATCCGGCTCCTTGCCCTGGCAAATTCTCCCGCCCGTTCATAGGCAACTATCTCATTAAAGCGAAGACACTGGTCAGCATCGGGATCTTCTGTTTCAAGCCCGCTGGCAAAGGCCGAAAGCGCGCCCTCCGGATCCGAAAGCCCGAGCCGGATAAGCCCCAGCTCATTGTAAATAAAGGCGTCATCTCCGTTCGAATCAAGCCATGACTGATAAAGGGTGGCCGCGTAATCGGAATCCCCCAGCGCGTTATAGCATCTTCCCAGATAGATTATCAGCCTTGAGTCTTCTTTTTTTTCATTTCTGGCCTTTTCCAGATAATTTCTCGCTTCATCGTAATTACCCAGATAGTATGAAAAGATCCCGTGCTGGTAATCACTCATCTTCTCATTTGCGGATACGGCTTTTCCGATATAGCTTCCCGCCTCGCTTTCATAACCGGCATCACAGAGATCCATATAAATCTTCTGGTAAAGTACATATCTTGAAGGTTCAAGCTCCAGCGCCCTGTCATAATCCTCAAAAGCCCTCTGCTTATCCCCTTTTGCAAGCTCAACCTTTCCCCGCATATAATATGCATCCTCCTGCCCGTCATCTATGCCGATTATGGCCGAAAAGGTGTCTATCGCCTCATCCGGCTTTCCCAGCTTATACTCGCACACACCAAGATAGTAGGAAATGTCCAGGTCTACCTGTTTTACTATCCCGTTGGAGGTGGACAGGGCTTTTATGAAGCTTAATTCCGCATTATGATAATCTCCCGCCCCCATGTAGGCTATTCCCTGCTCCCGTAAGGAAAGCTTATCATCCGCCGTACCTGCGCCCTCTGCTTTCCCGCACCCGGCGGCAGTCAGAAGGAGAGCCGAGGCAAGCAGGAGAAATATGCTCTTTATACTCTGTCGTGTCTTCATCTTCCCTCTGCTATTGCTATGAGCTCGCCCGGAGTCGAGATAAAACCATCGGGCTCCGTAACCTTTCCGAAGCCGTAAGCGGCGTGAATGAAGGGTACCCCGGCTTTTCTGCAGGCCTCCATGTCCATTACGGTATCCCCGATATATGCCGGCTTTTTAAGCTTATGCCTCTCTGCCATTATAAGTATGTTATCCGCCTTAAGCTTTCCGGTATCTCCCGGACAGAGCTGGTCCTTAAAATACTTTCCGAAGCCGGTTTTTCTGTACATAAGCTCAATATAGCCGCTCTGGCAGTTACTTACTATGAAAAGCGGGATTCCTGATGAGGAC
>JAFPZU010000098.1 GCA_017417105.1 Lachnospiraceae bacterium
CCAGATGATCCGACTAACCCGGGGGAAGGAACGCAAATTGATGATGATAATAGAGGTCCTATAACTACCAAAGAAAATGGTGAAGAGGATTGGTTAGGGCTTACGATAAGGCTTGATGAACTTGCTGAAAAATTACCAGCCGACGCAACCAATCCAGGCGGTTATTTCGGATTCAGAGGGATGTTGGATGATGGTACTAATAAGGGTATAGCGATTGATTTTTCTGAGATGCTCAACATTGACAACAAGGGATCATCCACTGTCAATGGTAAGAAAGGGCGTCTTGAGTCTGATGCCGGTGCAGGCTGTGCTGCCGGTGATATGTCCTCTATTTCAATCGGACAGGACGGAAAGATCGTGGCGGCTTATACTAACGGTCAGACCAAGCTTCTCGGGCAGATCGCTACCGCTACCTTTGCAAATGCTTCCGGTCTTGAGAAGGCAGGAGATAACCTCTATGCCGTGACTCAGAACTCCGGTGAGCCTGTTATAAATGACATCACCGCAAACGGCGGATCCATGAGTACCGGAGAGCTGGAGATGTCAAACGTTGACCTCTCTGCGGAGTTCACCGACATGATCACCACCCAGCGTGGTTTCCAGGCCAACTCCCGTATCATAACAGTCTCCGACTCCATGCTCGAAGAACTCGTAAATCTGAAGAGATAATTTGACATAGGCTGAGGATAGGGGTATATTGAAATTGTCGAAAGACAAAAAGAGATAAAATAGGCCATACAAATGAAAACCCCTGGTTGGCGGACCAGGGGTTTTCTCGCTCTTATGGGGAGCTATGCCAGACTGGTGCTGTGGATTTACTCTCCATCCAGCCATTTACAAATATAGTAGGCTACTATACTTGCTATTATGGAGAGTATAAAAGAAATAAAATAGGACATAACTTCACCTCCTCCCTACTGGAGGTTCACAGCCTATATAAAATAGCATATATATCTGAAATATGGTATAGTTTAGTGGTCTCGGTCAGTTTGATCAGGAGGGGGCTTGTATATGGAACTGAAAAGCAGTGAAATGGCCAATCTGATAGAGGGGCTTCGCAGAATTGGTTTTAAGGATGTGCAGATCAATGACATGATGCTTATGATGGCGGGGACGATCTCTATCAGAGAGTGGGAAATAAGGTATAGGAAAGCGATGGAAGAATAGCATACCATGCTTATTGAGGTTACGAAGCTCAATGATGACAAGGTGCTTATCAATGCGGATCTCATTGAGATCGTGGAGACTACGCCGGATACGGTCATCACTTTGAACACCGGACGGAAATTAATAGTAAAGGAAAGTAGACAAGAAATCAGAAATCTTGTAAAATCGAGTAGTTAAGGTTTTTGGTTTATTTGTATTTTAAATTATTGTAACAGAAGGTAAACTGAGTTGGATTTAGGATCGATAATTGGTCTTGTAGGGTGTATAGCGCTGGTTTTCTACGGTATCGTGGGATCCAACGGAATGTCAGCCCTCGGGAGCTTCATAGACAGAGACTCCATCATCATCACCATCGGCGGAACCATAATGTGTATTCTGGCGATGAATACCATACCAAGCTTCCTTACGGGACTGAAGTCCATCAAGCAGGTATTCAGCCTGGAGAAAGCTGATTCGGGGTCCGTCATCAAACAGATCATAGACCTTTCGAACGTGGCGAGAAAAGAGGGACTGCTTTCTCTTGAAGAAGCCGCCACCAATATAGATGATGAGTTCTTGAAAAAAGGCATAATGCTTGTAGTCGACGGAACCGATCCTGATCTTGTAAGAGCCATCATGGAAACCGAGATGACGGGAATAGAGGGCAGGCATAAGGAATGTGCTTCCTTCTGGGAGGATCTCGGAGGAATGGGACCTGCATGGGGAATGATCGGAACCCTTATAGGACTTATAAACATGCTTAAGAACCTGTCGGATATGGCGGCCCTGGGACCTGCTATGGCCGTGGCTCTGGTTACGACATTCTACGGATCGCTTATCGCAAACTGGATCTGTTCACCTGTTGCAAACAAGCTTAAGAGGAAGAATTCATCGGAAATGGCCGTTAAAGGAATAATGGTAGAGGGACTTCTTTCCATACAGGCAGGAGAGAACCCGAGAGTCATAGAAGAAAAGCTTAAATCCTTTATTTCACCTGCCGAGAGAGCTGCCATCAATACTGGGGGCGGCGGAGAAGGCGGAGGAGAAGGCTGATGGCAAGGCAGGCACCGCCGGAAGAACCGCCGAAGGGCGCCCCCGCGTGGACTGCGACATTTGGAGATCTGATGAATCTCCTGTTGTGTTTTTTCGTGCTTCTTTACGCATTCTCCAGTACGGATGTGGATAAGTTTGAGGCTATTGCGGCATCAATGTCGAAGGCGTTTTCGATCTTCGATCCCGGCGGAGAGAGCGTGGGAGAGGGGGATGCCGTAGGAAACGGCATATCCCAGCTTTCCAATATATCGGAGATGGTAACTTCACTTGGAAAGAACACAACCGGAAACTCCGATAACAAAGACTATAACGAAGATGGTATGGGAGAGGAGACCTTTGAATCGAAATCTTTCTCAAAGGAGGATCTTTCGAACGGGGAAGAAAAGAACGAAGCTCCTGCCCAGACTACCGGTGAAGAGCAGGAGATAACGGACGCCCAGGCCAAGCAGCAGCTTGAAGAATCCGGAATGAAAGAGTCGGAGGAGCTTGCCGAGAGGATAGAGGAATCCGTAAACGAAGAGGATCTTTCCAAACAGATAGACATAGACTTCACAAGTCAGTATGTAAGCCTTACCATTAACGGCTCATTGTTATTTGACTCGGGAAGTGCTAAAATAAAAGACAGTGCTGAGGTGACCCTGGGGAAGGTGGCAAAGATACTTGAGGCCTACGCCCAGAGTACCATAGAGATAGAAGGGCACACCGATAACGTCCCGATAAGCAACTCGCAGTTTAAGAGCAATGATGAACTTTCGGATGCGAGGGCATTAAGCGTCTTCGAGTACTTCAGGGATAATGCGGAGCTGGATCCTGCGATGATAAAGCATACCGGCAGAGGGGATTATGTGCCTGTTGCCGATAACGGCACGCCTGAGGGCAGACAGCTGAACAGGAGGGTTGAGATAAGGATCTTTAATCAGCTGAGTGATGTGTCCTAGCCGACGGGATTTATACTTTTATTCGCAAGATATAGCGAAAACCCTGCAGCGTCCGCAATTTCTGCCGCAGGAATAGAAGGAGTTTGAAGTGAAAAAGAATATGATAAGCGTCATTATAATGGCGCTGTTGGTAGTGAATATAGTGATGACCGCCATTATGATGTTTTCGGTCATTCCGGCAAATAAGAAATCCATAGCCTTGGTGGATCAGGTAGCCAGCGCCATAAAGCTTGACACCGCAGGTATCACTCCCGAGGGATCGAATCACGGTAATTCAAGGGGAGTATCCCTTGCTGATACGGCAACCGCCACCATCGAAGAGCAGCAGACCTTCCAGCTTAAGAAGGGTGAGGACGGGGAGGATCATTACCTTGTATGCTCTGTTGCCATACTGATGGATACCACACATGATGATTACGAAACCTACGGTACGGATATACTGGAGAGCAGGAAGTCGCTTATCCTCAATTCACTGTCAGAGACTATAGGACAGTATACATATGAGGATGTACAGGCCTTGGGTCAGTCCGGCATGCAGGAAGCCTGCCTTGAGGCTCTGCAGCAGACCTTCGGTTCTACCTTTATATATGCGGTGGCCTTCAGCGGATACATCGTACAGTAGGATCCGGCTCTGATTACTGTCATAATACGGGTATCAGGGTATAAGGAAAAATGATTTGAAAGGGGCAGTTGGGGTATGGGAGATGTCCTGTCCCAGGATGAAATAGATAATCTCTTAAAAGCGCTTTCTACAGGAGAGATAGATGCTGAAGAGATGAAGGAGGACGCAGGCAAGTCCGTAAAGGAGTATGACTTCAAAAGGCCTGCGAAATTCTCAAAGGAGCACCTGCGTACACTGGAGATAATCTTCGAGCATTACGGCAGGCTTGTCTCGACGAATCTGCCCGTATACTTGAGGAAGAGCGTACAGGTAAGCGTGGTTAACTCCGAGGCTTTGACCTTTTCCGAGTTTACGAACTCACTGGCAAATCCCGTAATATTGGGAATAGTGAGTTTCCAACCTTTGAGCGGAAATATTATGGTGGAGCTTGGCTCGAATCTGGGCTTTGCCATGGTGGACAGGCTTTTGGGCGGCCAGGGAGATGCCCTGGAAAAAAGCCGTGAGTTTTCCGAGATAGAAATGTCTCTTGTGGAAAAGATGATGGCGGTCTGTATAGGACTTTTGCGGGAACCCTGGCGGAACGTGCTGGATCTGAATCCGGTGCTTGAGCGTGTCGAAACCAACCCGCAGTTTGCGCAGATCATAGCGCCTACCGAGATGATAGCAATCGTCACGCTGAATATCAGACTTGGCGATGTGGAAGGACTCATGAATGTGTGCTTGCCATATTTCACATTAGAGTCTATCATGGATAAGTTGAATACAAAGTTCTGGTTCTCAACCATGCAGGATGCTTCCGACGAGGATTACACGGAGCATTTGCAGGATATGATACAGCATGTGAGCGTGCCTATTATAGCAAAGCTTGGCAACAGCTCCATAAGCGTTCTGGACTTTGTGAACCTGCAGATAGGAGATGTCATAAGACTTTCATCCAGGGTGGATGAGGAGATGGACATATTTGTGGGGAATATAAGAAAGTTTAAGGCTCTGCCGGGTGCGACGAAAAAGTCATACGCGGTAAGGGTAACGGAAATAATCAGAGAGGAGGAGGAATAGGCTCATGGACGGAATGCTGTCGCAGGATGAGATAAACGCCCTGCTTTCCGGAATGGCCGCAGACGGAGATACCTCCTCGGGAGGAGGGGATGCCCCGGCCGCAGATGCGGCGCCGGCACCCGCTGCAGGCGGTGAGGATGAACTTACCGATTTCGAAAAAGACGCCATAGGTGAAGTAGCCAATATAAGCATGGGCACTTCGGCCACCACGCTCTACTCTCTGGTAAACAGGAAGGTCGATATCACGACTCCCGAAGTTACCATGAGTACCTGGTCGGAGATTGTGGATCATTACGAAAAGCCCTGTGTGTTCATCCAGATACACTACAAGGCAGGGCTTGACGGCTATAACATGCTGATCCTCCGAGAGGATGATGTTAAGATAATAACCGATCTCATGATGGGAGGAGACGGTACGAATACGGCAGATGAGCTGGGCGAGCTTCATCTTTCCGCCATCTCTGAAGCCATGAACCAGATGATGGGATCATCCGCAACCTCGCTATCGTCGATGCTTGGCAGGATGATAGACATATCACCTCCTGAAGCATCCCTTGTGGATCTGACAGAAGCTTCTCCTGAGAAATACGGAGAGTTCCTGATGGGAAGATTCGTAAAGATCTCCTTCAGGATGCAGATAGGAGATCTGGTAGATTCAACGATCATGCAGCTTTATCCCACAAGCTTTGCGAAAGAGCTGTACGATCATTTCATAGGAAGTCAGGAAGCATCGGGAGGAGGCGCGGCTTCAGCGCCGGAACCCGCACCGGCACCTGAACCCGCAGCAGCGGCACCACCGCCGCCGGCACCAATGCCGGGAGCACCGGATCCCGGAATGGCCGCAGCTCCGCCGCCTCAGATGGGATACCCCCAGGCGGCACCACCGCAGCAGATGGGCTACGGAGCACCGCAGATGGGGTACGGGGCACCACCGCAGATGGGCTACGGAATGCCCATGGGACAGCCGGTCAACGTGCAGCAGGCCCAGTTTACTACATTCTCCAACGACATCAATCCGATGCAGCCTCAGGAGAATATAGACCTGATAAAGGATGTCCCGCTCGAGGTTACGGTTGAGCTGGGCAGGACAAGGAAGTCCATCAATGATATACTGGAATTCTCGCCGGGGACTATCATAGAGCTTGACAAGATAGCCGGAGAGCCCATAGATGTTCTGGTCAACGGCAAGAATGTAGCAAAAGGGGAAGTCGTCGTTATCGACGAAAGTTTTGGAGTAAGGGTAACTGAAATCATTAAATAAGGAGTTAACAAAGTTATGGCAAAGAACATTCTGATCTGTGATGATGCAGCGTTCATGAGGATGATGATCAAAGACATCCTGTCAAAGAATGGCTACAATGTCGCCGGAGAGGCAGAGAACGGTGCGAAGGCCGTAGAGAAGTACAACGAGCTTAAGCCCGACCTTGTACTCATGGACATTACGATGCCCGAGATGGACGGAATCCAGGCCCTCAAGGCGATCAAGGGAGGAGATCCCGCAGCACTCGTCATCATGTGTTCTGCAATGGGACAGCAGGCGATGGTCATTGAGGCTATCCAGGCCGGAGCCAAGGACTTCATAGTCAAGCCTTTCCAGGCAGAAAGAGTCTTGGAGGCCGTAAAGAAAGTAGTGGGTTGATTGGGCTTAGACGGCTACTTACAGTTTGCCACAGTCTTTGCTATATTCATCCTGGTACTCGTCATCACGTATTTCACAACGAGATTCGTGGGCGGGTATGCGAAAAACAAGATCGCTACAGGTAATATAGAGATAATCGACTCCATGAAGGTTGCTCCTTCAAAATACATTGCCATCGTACGTACTGCCGCGAAATATATCGCAGTGGGGATCGGTAAGGATGAAATAACCTTTCTCTGTGAGATACCGGAGGAGACCATTGTCGAACGCAAGGTGTCTTCCGTACAGGGCTATGATTTTAAGGAGCTTATGGAAAAGGCCAAGGCCAGAATAGGGAAAAAATGAGGATACAAAGGCTTCGGAGATTTATTCTCCTGCCGATGTTATTTGTGTTCACTTGTCTCTTTCCTGTATTTGCCTATGCCAATAACGACATTGCTACAAACAGGGATATAGGCGGAGCATCGACCCAGACTCTGGAGGAAACTCCGGGCGAGAGATCGAGCCTTTATGATGATCTGGGGATGCGAAGGGAAGGCTATGACGCTCCCACAGTCATCGACGAGCCGGGTTCGGCAGATGACAGATCGGATCTTTCTGAACTCAATGTCGGCAATAATCTGAATATTACATATAATGATGGCGACGGAAACCTGAGTGGCGCGCTCAGGATGCTTATTATCCTGACACTGCTTGCCATGGCTCCGCTCCTTCTCATAATGTTGACCTCCTTCACCAGGATACTGGTGGTTCTGCATTTCGTGAGGGCGGCTGTTGGTACTCAGACCGCTCCGCCAAATCAGGTATTGGTGGGGTTGACATTGTTTCTGACTTTTTTCATAATGCAGCCCACTATAAACGAGATAAACACTACTGCGCTCCAGCCCTTTGAGGCAGGAGAGATCACACAGCAGGAGTTTATGGATACTGCCATGGCGCCGCTTCGCACCTTCATGTATGGTCAGACCCAGATGAAGGATGTAAGGCTTTTTATGGATATTGCAAAGATAGAAGATGTGGAAGGGATAGATGATATCCCGAATGCCGTCCTTATTCCCGCCTTTTTGATATCGGAACTTAGGACTGCTTTCATCATCGGCTTTTTGATATATATACCTTTTATAGTTATAGACATGGTGGTGGCCTCCACGCTCATGAGCATGGGTATGATGATGTTGCCGCCTACGACCGTTTCAATGCCGTTTAAGATACTGCTTTTCGTGCTTGCAGACGGCTGGAACCTGATAATAGCATCGCTTGTTAAGACGTTCTACTAAGGAAAAAGGACATGGATGTATCGGCGGTAACACAGATAACCAGGGAAACCTTATATGTGACAATAATTACTTCTGCTCCGCTGCTTCTGATCTCGCTTATTGTGGGACTTGCGATCTCGATATTCCAGACGGTTACGAGCATCCAGGAGCAGACCCTTACCTTTGTGCCCAAGGTGCTGGCCATATTTGCCGGTATCATGCTTTTAGGACACTGGATGGTCAACAACATGGTAGGACTTATGACCAAGCTCTGGAGTGATTTTTCACTCTATGTTAAATGATAAACTACTCCTTTTCCATTGAGGATCTGGAGTTTTATCTGCTGGTGGCGACAAGGGTTTCGTGTTTTGTTTTTGCGGCTCCCTTTTTTTCCACCCAGAATGTGCCAAGAAGGGCAAAAGTAGGCTTTTCCCTTATGGTAGCGTTCCTTTTATACAGATTTGTGGTGCCGCATTACCTGCTGCGCTACAATACAATAATAGGCTATGCGTCACTAGTGCTTAAGGAGGCCATCGCCGGGCTCCTTTTGGGATTCTCCACAAACCTTTGCATGTACATCATGCAGTTTGTGGGAACTTTGTCTGATATGGACATAGGACTTTCCATGGTGAGCTTTTTTGATCCGGTTACAAGGGTAAATACAGGTTTTACCGGGACACTATACCAGTATTCGCTGCTCCTTATCCTCTGCGTGACGGATATGTACCAGTGGATATTAAGAGCCTTTGTAGACAGTTATGAGCTTATACCCACGGGGCGGATAGAGTTTAATATGGACAGTCTGTTTGAGTCCATGGCTGCCTTCATGACAGATTATATAGTCATAGGCTTTCGGATCTTTCTCCCGGTATTCGGGGTGATGCTGCTGCTTAACGCTGTGCTTGGCATCATGGCCAAGATCGCCCCTCAGGTAAACATGTTTTCCGTGGGAATGCAGCTTAAGATCCTGGTAGGACTCGGAGTGCTTTTTCTGACCATAGGGATGCTGCCGTCGATCTCGGATTTTATTTTTTCTGAGATGAAGGTTATGTTTGAGAGATTTGCCGGAGGCATGGCTATACAGTGACTGAAGCTTTTATTACAGATAATGTATATACAACAGAATATGACAATAACCCTGCTTATTCGCTCATGATTCCTCTTGACCTGCAGTTTTTTGCCGACGACGGGCCGGGAGGAGAGAAGACAGAGGAGCCTACAAGCAAAAAGCTTGATGATGCCAGAGGTGAGGGTCAGGTTGCTAAGAGTACCGAGCTTTCCAATGCCGTGTCTCTTATAGCTTTCTTCCTTACTCTCAGGTTTGTAGGCGTTAGCATCGGCGATAATTTTCTGAAGCTGTTCAGGTATGTTTACGGAATGATACCGGATCTTATCACAATGGTGGATGGAAATATCCCGAGAAAGAGCATCGATAACATATTAAGATTCGCGCTGCTGAGGATAGTTGTTATTCTTCTGCCGGTCTTTATTATCGGTGTTGTGATCGCGTTTGCGGTTAATATGCTGCAGTTTAAGTGGAAGGTTACCGCGAAACCGCTGCAGCCGAAACTCAGCAAGCTGAATCCCTTAAGCGGAATGAAAAAGCTTTTTTCGAAAAAGAAGCTGATAGATCTTGGAATGTCAATCCTGAAACTTGCCATTATATTCGGGGTCGTATACAGCTATATTCAGGGATACGGCGGGCTTGTGACATTGTTTTATGATATGTCTGTAAACGCGGGTGTTTCCGAAACCTGCTATATAATAGTGGATCTGGGGCTTCGGATAAGCATAGTGTATCTTCTTGCAGCCATACTTGATCTTATCTATCAGAGGTGGAAGTTCCACAAAGATATGATGATGACCAAGCAGGAAGTTAAGGATGAGTACAAGAACTCTGAAGGAGACCCGCAGATAAAGGGAAAGATCAAACAGAAGATGATGGAAGCCTCAAGGCGCCGCATGATGCAGGAGGTTCCCACGGCGGATGTTGTTATTACAAATCCTACCCACTATGCGGTAGCCTTAAAGTATGATACGGATATTTCGGATGCGCCCTTTGTGGTTGCGAAGGGTCAGGACTTTCTTGCAGCAAGGATAAAGGAAGAGGCAAAGGAAGCCGGGGTTGAGATAGTGGAGAATAAACCCCTGGCGAGAATGCTTTACCATAACGTGGAGATCGGCGGGCTTATTCCCCCGGAGCTTTATCAGGCAGTGGCAGAAGTACTTGCCTTTGTATATCACGTTAAGGGGAAAGACGGACAGGGAAATTCCGGCAGCCTCAGAAGGAGAATGGCATAGATGATTACGAACAAACACGTTACTGTTCAGCGCCGAGCCACGCGCTTGCCGCGGGGCTGCGGCCCAATACACTTGGCTAGCCGGCACGCCGATCGATGCCATGTGCGCTATGCGCACATAAACGGCATTCAAAATATGCCAAAGGGCATATTTTGCATCGACTTTAGTCGATTCTGCATGGCGGTGCACGACGTCCAGTGGACGTCGGCTTTGCACCGACCGTA
>JAFPZU010000013.1 GCA_017417105.1 Lachnospiraceae bacterium
AGCGAAATAAATAATTTCGCTTACTATAAAGCCTCCGGCGGATGCGCCCGGATTTTGCAAGGAAATATGCCGCTTTCAGCGGCCAAAATCCGGCGCAGTAAACGACAAAACGAAAAGAGTTTTGTCGTTTACTATAACAATGGGTCCATAGCTCATATCGATCTTATAAGGAAGCTTGCTGCTTTCGTTAAACTTCCGTATGCTCTCTTCTATACGGTCTGAAATCTCCTTCTCCTGACCACTGCTGTGATCCCTGACTCCAAGCAGAAGAGTTGGCCTCGGGAGAATAGATCCTGTCGTTTCTGTCAATGGTATTACCGTGGAGTATGGCTCCCCTGACTGCCTTTATCACCGAATCCGGATCCTTTGCTATACTTAGCTGATCCTTCCAGCTTTTAAAAACCAGCCAGCTTTCAAAAAATATTGCTATTATTCCGATATACTGTACTGCAAGCAGCGCATTATACATCTCCCACCTCCGATTATTATTTTATACCTCATACGTTGCCAAATTAACTTTCACACTGATTTTAACCAGTTTCACACCGATACGGATAAAAAAACCTGTTTATATCCGAAACTTCTTGTCATTACATCTGTTTTACAGTTATAGTTTAATAAAACCAAACGGAAAGGAGCCAATCAATGTATAAGTGTAAAAGCTGCGGCGGAGATCTTGTGCTTAACATCGCAAGTCAGGAACTTAAATGTCCCTTCTGTGACAGCATTTATCCTGTAAGCGAGTTTGAAGACGCAAAAGAGATAAAGCAGCAGGATACCTATGAGACCACGATATATACCTGCAGCCAGTGCGGTGCGGAGATAATGACTACCGATTCCACTGCAGTGACTTTTTGCAGCTATTGCGGCACGGAGGCAAATCTTGAAGGAAGGCTCAGTCAGGAGAAAAGGCCTAAGTTCATTATTCCCTTCAAGCAGACAAAGGAGCAGTGCAAGAGCATATACAGCGCTCATGTTAAAAGCCAGCCTTACGCTCCAAAGGAATTCTTATCTTCCGATTTCCTTGAAAACTTCAGAGGGATCTATATACCATACTGGGAGCTTGATGTCGGCTTTTCCAGGAATCCGGAGCTTAAGGTCATTGAGACCTACACCAGCGGAAGCTATGATTATACCGATGAATATAAGGTTCATCCAAACATTGTAAATACCGTGATCCCCGTTCCCCAGGATGCTTCGGCAAGCTTTGATGATGAAATTTCCTCACAGATAGCCCCCTTTAAGAAGGAGGATATGGAAGATTTCAATCCAGCATATCTGGCAGGCTTTTTTGCGGATACCGCGGACGTGGATGCTGAAGTTTATTCGGAACAGGCCATGGCCATGGCGCAGAACCATGTCATAAGGAACGTGGAAGCCGAGTTCCGCTCGGGGGCAAGGGTGGATATACCGGCAGACCTTAATAAAAGGAACGAACTTTTCGGGAGCAGCATCAAAGGAAGCCATCTTAATCTCTTTCCTGTATGGTTTTTAACCTGGAGGAAAAATGACCGGCTGGCATATGGCGTGATAAACGGCGAGACCGGCAAGATAGCAGCGGAGATCCCCATAGATATAGGTAAATTCCTCATAACATCGGGTATACTTGCCATGATCCTCTTTATCATATCCTGTATAGCAAGCGTTCTGATCCTTCCCGCCACGGTGCTTATGATCTCCTGCCTTGCAGCCCTTTTGGTGCATTATTTCTACAGGGCGGAGCTTGTTTCCATAGCAGACAGGGAAAATCACGCGAACGATCTTGGGGCTTTAAGCGGGGAAGCCCTTAAGGAAGCAAGACAGAGAATACGCAGGAAGGGAGTTAAAAAAGATAAAAAGATCGGCGGGATGGTCATAATGATGGTTATAACTGCAGTTGTTTTCAGTGTGATCTCCGGATCGGCGGCAGCTTCCCGTTCCACTATGATCTGCCTTGCCTCATCTGTTGTCGGTATCGTGTTTTTCGTAACGTCACTTAAATATTATCAGGGGCTTAAGGAGACCGGCATGAAGATAATAGCCCTCCTTCCTCTTATTGCGGAGGTCATATCGTTTTTCATAGCGCTGTCAACTCCCGTTCACGACTGGGTCTACTATGCCGGCAGCATCATAGCCCTTGGGATTTCAACTGTCGTGTCCTTAAGCATGATAAAGCAGTATAATATTCTGACCACCCGGTCGATACCGGCATTCCATAACAGGGAAGGAGGCAATCAGGATGTTGGAGCGTAATACGATAATAAAAGGTTTGGCTGTACCTTTTATCGTACTCTTAACAGCTGTTTTATTTATCATTCCGGCCTATGCAGCGGAAGAAGCCTCATATGTAAATCCCGAAACGGGATATAAAGCCTATATTATCGATGAGGAAGATCTTTTAACACGCGAGGAAGAGGATGAACTCCTAAACTTCCATATGGCGGATATCACTGAATACGGCGGAGCTGCCTTTGTAACAACCTCTTCTTCAAACGCCGGGAAGGCTGCGGCAGACTACTGTTATAACCTTTTTCATAATGACAGCGGTACAACCCTTCTCATTGATATGGGCGACAGAAAGATCTCCATCATGAGCAGCGGTGAGATCTATAAGACCATAACCAAAGGCTACGGCAGCATAATAACCGATAACATCTATACCTATGCAACAGACGGGGATTATTATAAATGCGCCGAAAAAGGCTTTGACCAGATAAACATTAAGCTTGAGGGCGGGAGGATAGCAGAGCCCATGAGATATGTCTCCAATCTTCTTCTGGCAATAGTATTAGCTTTAGTCCTTAACTTCATCTATGTCTGGATCGCAAAAGGAAAGGTCACCATAGACAGTGAGGCTTTGATAGCCGCTGCGGCGGGGGCCGTCATCGGCACTGCAGTCAGTAAGAATCTTGTGAGCAGCAGAAAAACACGTCATTCTTCAAGCTCCGGAGGAGGCTCTTCCGGTGGCGGAGGCGGTGGCGGTTTCTCCGGAGGAGGCGGAAGCCACAGCTTCTGATAAGGATCCGTAAATATAGTAAACGACAAAACTCTTTTCGTTTTGTCGTTTACTGCGCCGGATTTATTTAACCTATCATCATCCTTACCTTAAACACGCCCTCCTCAGCTATGTACCTTATATCACTGTCAGTCTGATCCACAAAAGCCAGCACGCTCCTTGTACCTATTCCGTGACCCTCTTCCGTGGCATAAGGTCGTCCAAGATCATCAAGAGGCACCCTGCCCTCACAGGAATTAACTATCTCAAGCAAAAGCTGTTCCTTGTACTTTGCCGTAATCTCGATCCGCCTCTCCTCTTTATCAAGCTTCTCACAGGCATGGATGGCATTTTCAAGGAGATTGCTTATAACTATTGCAAGCATCATCTCATCCACCCCAAGCTCCGACGGGATATTGGCCTTGATCTTAACGTCTATATCCTTATTCTGCGCTTCAGATACATAATGGGTCAGGGCAGCGTTTACGGTTGTATTATCACAATACCTTGCGGCTGTATGTGGTTCCTGCGCCATACGCTCTTCAAGACATTTTTTTACTTCCTCCGTCTTTCCGTCAGTAATAAGTGACAGAAGAAGCGCTTCAAAATGCCTTCTGTCATGCCTCATGGCTCTGTCCTGCCTCATAAGCTCCTCTGTTGTAAGAAGTCTCTCCCTCATGGATTTTGCGGCCATCTGAAGCATAACGGCGTCGGATTTCAGTTTGTATTCCTTAAGCTTCAGCGCGGTGGAATCAACCAATGCGTACAGCGTTCCAAAGCTATGCCCCTGTTCCTTAAGCTCATTTTCCTCCGGGGTATATATCCTGTCATCGATCTTTATTGTCTTTCCGATTGCTATAGCATGCTTTATCTCATCCACAACTGAAGCCGGTTCATCTTCAAGAGCAGGATAAAGGCTCTTTGCAGGTTCATTGAAATACTGTACGATCCCTTCCCTGTCTACGGCTATGACTCCCTCGGAAAGCCTGTCTATCATGAAGTCCTTTGCTATCTCCGTTACTCCCAGAAGATCGTATCTGAATATCGCGATATACATGCAAAAAGTCAGCACCACATTTCCCACCACCGAGATGTCAAGCTGGTCGGATACTTTGCCAAACCCCGTAATCTGAATGATAAAATAGGTGCTTTCTACAATATAGGCTGATGTAACAACCCAGAGTCTTCTTTTTCTTCCGATGCTTTTTTCCTTTGATATCGCTCTTAACAGCCAGAATAATGCAATGGCAATATACATGGTCTGAAGGAACATGAAAAGTCCATACGCTATGCCGTTTTCATGCTTAATCACCGGGAAAAGTCCGTCAGTCTGAAAATGATAATTAACGTAGTAGAGCTCATGTTTTTCAAGAGTTAAAATTATCACATAAAACGC
>JAFPZU010000014.1 GCA_017417105.1 Lachnospiraceae bacterium
AGAAACTGTTACGTTCTTAAGCTTTTCTATCGCAGCATCCGTATCAACGCCGATTGTCGCATAGCGCTGCTTTGCCAGCTCATAGCTGGTCTTTTCCCTTATATAATCTGCCGCCTGATCGGCTTTTTCAGCCACCAAAGATATGCTTTCCTCTATCAGTGTCTGCAGGTCTTTTGTCTCACTCATTTTGCCTACCCCTTTCTTTTTCAGATAATCATGCTTTACAACTCATTACCGGACCGCGTACCGGCTATGCGCAAAATTTCAACAATAAAACCGCCCTGAAACGGATCCCGTATGATTCCATTATAGGTTTTCTTCAGCGCGGTCTTAAAGAGTAAAATATTTTAAAAATACGTCTAATGTTTCGGTGTGCTACCGTTTATTTCTTCTCATATAAAAATCTTTCCGGCAGCTCCACCTTAAAGGCCTTTGCCAGCTCCCTGAAATTGTCGGGCTCTATGGTCTGGCGTTTTTTATCCGACATGGACAGCACCTTAACCAGTATCTCTGCAGACTTTTCTATCGTATGCATTAATCCAAAGGTAGTATGTGCTCCCTCTCCGGCGCAGAATATTCCGTGATGCGCCCATATGGCAGCATCATATTTTTCCATAAGCTTACTTGTCGCAATGGCTATCTCTTCACCTCCGGGCACCATCCAGCCCACAACTCCGACACCATCGGGAAATACTACCGGGCACTCGGTAGCCATCTCCCAAAGCTCTCTTGTAAAAAGCTCGTCTTCTAAAGGAAGCACAAAGGTCAGGGCGATTATATTCGCCGGATGGGCGTGATATATGACCCGGTATTTACCGTCAGTGGTGCGCTTTTTTACCTCGTGATTCATTAGATGTGAGGGCAGCTCGCTTGTAGGTCTGCCTCCTTCCACAAGACCCCATTCTATCCTGTAGTTCTCTCCCTTGTCGTCAAGTCCTATGATGGCCAGCGTTGCTTCGGGATCATCTTTTATGTCCCGGAAGAATTTTCCGCTTCCCGTTACAAGAAAATGCTCACCCGAAAGTCCGGGTACCTTTGCGCCTATCGGTATCCATTCACCGTCGCTTCTGAGCCTTTTAGATATGATCTCCACTTCCTCCGGACGGATCCTGTAGGACAGATTGCCTCCGTTCCTTTCATGCCATCCCATTCGGAATCCGTCATCCGCCATCCTTATGAAGCCCTGTACAAAAGTCATGTCCAATATCTTCATTTGTTACCCCCTTTGCCTTTACGGCTGCTTTTTTTCCATTATCGGTCAACTCAACGGTTATTGCAATCCTATTGTCCGGCGCCTTTCAGGATATTTCTTAAGGGTTTATATATGAACATGGTAATGACCACAGAGCATAACCCTTTTGCTATGGTAAAGGGCAGATTGAAGATCAGCAGGCAGTCCCAAAGATCATCCACCGATGGCAGGATAAGCTGATATGCTCCTATTATAGCATCCATCGGCATAAAGTTTGTGTATATCGGATATACAACATAGTAATTTGTGAACAGTGATATAAAACCCATCACCGCTGCTCCGATGAGAGAGCCGATGAGCGCCCCTTTTTTAGTGTGGACCTTCTTGTACACAAGCCCTGCAGTAAGCACAAAAGCAGCCCCCAAAATGAAGTTTGACAGCTCTCCTACTCCTCCGGACTGTGTGTTCATAAGGTGCAGCAGATTCTTAATAAGGCAGACCAGCACCCCGGACACCGGACCATAGGCAAATGCCGCCATAAGTGCCGGAAGCTCGGAGAAATCCATTTTTATAAATGGCGGGATCAAAAAAGGTATGGGAAACTCAAGAAACATGAGTACATATGCAGCCGCCGACAGCATGGCTGTCCCTGTGAGTTTTCTGATGTTTGTTTTCATAATCGTATCCTCCTCATAAATAAAATAAAGCTCCGGAATATCCGGAGCTGCATCATTACAATAAATGCACATTACTGTGCAAATACTATCCTTCTCTCATCCAGACTTATGATATAAATCAATTACTGTCGGTACCGGAATCTCACCGGTTCATGCTTAGGAGCTGTAGATAAATAACTTGACCAGTTTACGAAGGATTTTGCTGTGAGAGTACTTGGTCAAAATCACGCGCATAGCGGGCTATGTAAGTGATTTTGACTAAGTGCTATCGCAGCAAAAGACAAGTAAAATGGCTAAGTTATTTATCTACAGATCCTTAATAAGCTCGCGGACTCTACCGCCGGTGGGGAATCTCACCCCGCCCCGAAGAAATATTTAGTTTTGTTTTTTTCTCCCTTCCCACCTCAAAAACCTTCGGTTTTTTCGGTGAAGGTCAGGTGCCTGTCGGCTCCTGGCACTGTCACCCTTCCCACCTCAAAAACCTTCGGTTTTTTCGGTGAAGGTCAGGTGCCTGTCGGCACCTGACCTTCATCGTAAGCAATAATGCTCAGACTGAAAGCAAGCTTTCATCTGAGCATTATTGCTTACGATGAAAGGGTTTGATATTCACGCTGTGATATCCAAGTTCATCCCGGGAAGAAGCTGGGCGTCCATCTTTTTTCTTGCCTTCATGTACGGGCTTTCTTCCTCGTGTTCGTATTTAATCTTGCTTGTAGTCTCGCCTCCCGAGACGTAGGTTCTTCCGCACTCCGGGCAGATTGCTGTGTGTATCGAAACCGATGCCTGTACTACCTTGCCGCCCTTTTGTTCTGCCTTTTCATAGGCATTCGCCACGTGCTCCTGTTCATGAGCCCTTACTCTGGTTCCGGCTTCCTCAGGGGAAATGTGCTGAGCTGACTTAAAGGAAACCATCTCATCCGAACCGTCCTGATACTTCCGTTCTTTACATGCCTTACACTCGGCAGGGCTTACTTTCTTACCCGGCTGTACCTCTGTGGACTCCCCGGGGTTTACTATAGGCTTCGCTTCTCCGGTCTCTCCGGCCGCAGAAACAGCACCGGCTGCACCAACCTGCGCTCCGATGTCTGCCATGTTACCGAGACCGGGACCCATTCCCCAGATCCCATATGTACCGAAAGATCCGCTCCCGCTTATGGGACCGATCATACGATCACCGCCTTTCAGTCCGGATTAATAAAACCTGATCCTGCTGATGACCTTCCCAAACTCCTTTGCCTTCGCTTCAAATTCTGACTCCGAAAGCTCGGGAGTTATAAATGCGATCTCATCTTCAAGCTCGCCTACTGATATTGTATCAAGAAACCCGTCCGGAGAAAAGACCTTATTTGCTTTGGCCTCGTCCTCTGTGCTGATCCTTACAAGATATTTTCTTCTTACGCCGTCGATTGATGTTATAGCAAGCTTCTCATCATGCTTCCAGCCGCAGTACGCTCTCTTTCCGTCATGTCTTGCCGCATCGATCACATCAGCGACTACTGCGGAAGCTGTAGGCAGTGAACCCGCACCTGCTCCGGTAAATACCGCATCACCAAGCATGTTTCCATGCACATAAACGGCATTCATCACCCCGTTTATCGGATACAGAGGGTGAGACGGATCCACAAGAAACGGCGCCACGTACACTCTGATTCCATCCTCAGTTCTTGAAGCCTCCGCAAGAAGCTTTATCGCATATCCCAAAGTTGTGCTGTAGCGGATATCCTCAGCCGTGATCTGTCTTATTCCCTCGGTGTATACATCTTTATAATCCACAGAACTCCCGAAAACGATAGAAGCAAGAATAGCTATCTTTCTGGCAGGATCAAACGCATCCACATCAGCGCTTGGATCCCTCTCGGCATATCCGTTAGCCTGAGCCTGCTTAAGCACCTTGCCAAAACTCACTCCGGGTTTTTCCGTCATTTCCGTCAGGATAAAATTCGTAGTACCGTTCAGTATCCCGGTAATCCGGTCTATATCGTCGGCGGTCAGGCAGTCGTTTAAGGCTCTTATTATCGGAATGCCTCCGCCGCAGCTTGCTTCAAAGAAATAGTTGACATCGTTTTCCCTGGCAATGCTCATAAGCTCAAGGCCATGCTCTGCCACAAGTTCCTTGTTGGAGGTACAGACATTTTTACCTTCCTCAAGGCATCTTTTCGTAAAATCAAAGGCCGGATTGATGCCTCCCATAACCTCAACTACAATCTTTACTTCAGGATCGTTTATTATGTCCTCAAAATCATGAGTCAGAACGCTCTCCACAGGATCGCCGGGAAAATCCCTGAGATCCAGCACATATTTAACCTCGATCTCCTGTCCCGCGCGCTCATTGACAAGCCTGTTGTTAGACTTCAGTACATTATAAACACCGCTTCCCACGGTTCCGAATCCAAGTATTGCCGCTTTTATCATGATGAACGGTTTTCCTCTTTCTTGTTTAAGTTAATCCATTTCAGGTACGCATTTATAAAGGGATCTATGTTCCCGTCGAGAACGGAATCCGCCTGCGCTATCTCGCAGTCAGTCCTCAGATCCTTAACCAGCTGATAGGGCTGCAGAAAGTAGGATCTTATCTGGGAGCCCCAGGCATTGTCCTTGACTTCTCCCCTTATCTCGGAAAGCTTTTCCGCATTGTTTTCCTTTGCCAGCATATAAAGCTTTGATTTCAGGATCTGCATGGCCTTGTCCTTATTCTGGAACTGGCTTCTCTCATTCTGGCATGTCACCACTATGCCGGTAGGGAAATGGGTGATACGGATCGCGGATGAAGTCTTGTTTATATGCTGACCCCCGGCTCCTGAGGATCTGTAGGTGTCCACCCTTATGTCATCGGGTTTGATATCGATGTCTATATCCTCTTCTATATCCGGCATTACATCCACTGATACAAAGGATGTCTGTCTCTTTCCCTGGGCATTGAAAGGTGATATACGAACCAGCCTGTGCACGCCCTTCTCGGATTTTAAGAAACCGTAGGCGTTAAGACCGTTAACCTGAAACTCCACAGACTTTATTCCGGCTTCGTCCCCGGGAAGCATATCAAGCTCGTCTATCTTGTATCCGTGCCTGTCCGCCCATTTGCCGTACATACGATACAGCATGGAAGCCCAGTCACAGGATTCGGTGCCGCCGGCTCCCGCATTGATATTAATGATCGCATTTGCATCATCATATTTTTCAGAAAGAAGCGTAGCCGTCTTCATCTCATCAAATCTCTGCCGGAAAGCCTCGTAATCATTCTTGATCTCATCGACCATGGACTCATCGTTTTCGTCATTTGCCATGTCAATAAGATCCAGCATGTCCGTATATTTGGACTCCAGATCCGAATACCCTTTTACATCATTCCGAAGATCCCCCAAAAGCTGGGAATCCTTCTGGCTCTTTGCCGGATCGTCCCAGAATCCGGGTTCCTCCATAAGTCTTTCAAGCTCTGCTATCCTGTTCTTTTTACTCTCAAGATCCAGGGAAGACTTAAGCTCCGCCAAAGGAGCTTCATATTCTTTTATCTCCAGTTTCAGGTTGTCAAGTTCTACCATCTGATTCCTCTATACCGCTCCTCTGCCGTGGCAGTTTTTGTATTTGATGCCCGATCCGCAGGGACAGGGATCATTGGGATATACCTTCTTGTCGCTTCTCATCTTGGGCGCATGCTTCGCCGTATCATCCTTATTGGTGCCCGTGACCTTGGCCACCTGCTCTCTCTCGACCTTTTCTTCTACGCGGATATGGAACAGGGTCTTGACTGTCTCCTCCTGGATAGCTTCTATCATATAATTGAACATATCATATCCTGTCATCTTGTATTCAACGACAGGATCCCTCTGTCCGTATGCCTGCAGGCCTATACCCTGTCTGAGCTGATCCATATCATCTATGTGATCCATCCACTTACGGTCTATGACTTTAAGAAGAATGACGCGCTCAACTTCCCTTATAGCCTCGGGCTCCGGGAATTCGGCCTCTTTATTCTCGTAAAGCTTCACAGCCTTCGTCTTAAGGTACTGCTTAAGCTCCTCCTTGCGCCTCATATCCCTTACATCCGGCGTCTTTACCGGCTCTATGGGAATTGACGGAAGAAGGATCTGGTTAAGCTCTCTCATATCCCAGTCTTCCGAACCGGAATCCTCTCCAACGCAGGTATCTACCGCGGAATCCACCGTATCCGTGATCATCCTGTAGATGGTATCCCGCATGCTCTCTCCGTCCAGAACCCTGCGCCTTTCTTCGTATATACGCTCCCTCTGTTCGTTATTGACAGCGTCGTATTCCAGCAGGTTCTTTCTTATGCCGTAGTTATTCTCTTCTATCTTCTTCTGAGCCCGTTCTATGGCACCTGAGAGCATCTTATGCTCTATCTGCTCCCCGTCAGGCACCTGCAGAGCCTCAAAAGCTGCCATAAGCCTGTCTGACCCGAAAAGCCTCATGAGATCATCTTCAAGAGAGATATAGAACCTCGATATACCGGGGTCTCCCTGTCTGCCTGAACGTCCTCGAAGCTGATTGTCTATACGCCTCGCCTCGTGACGTTCGGAGCCTATGACGTAAAGCCCTCCGGCATCCTTTGCCTCATCATCAAGCTTGATATCGGTACCACGTCCGGCCATGTTCGTAGCTATCGTTACCGAGCCGTGATGTCCTGCTTCCGCTATGATCTCGGCTTCCTGCTCATGGAACTTCGCATTCAGCACATTATGGCGTATGCCTCTCTTCCTCAGCATGTCTGACAGAAGTTCGGAGGTGTCTATGTTAATGGTACCCAGAAGTATGGGCTGTCCCATGGAATGCGCCCGCTCCACCTCGTCGCAGATCGCCCTGTATTTTTCCTTCTTTGTCTTAAATACGGCATCCTGCATATCATCCCGGGCTATGGGCTTATTGGTAGGTATCGTCACCACGTCCATTCCGTAGATCTCCCGGAACTCCTTTTCCTCGGTGAGCGCAGTACCTGTCATGCCGCACTTCTTGTCAAATTTATTAAAGAAATTCTGAAAGGTTATAGTCGCGAGCGTCTTTGATTCCCTCTTGACTTTTACCTTCTCCTTTGCCTCTATGGCCTGATGCAGACCGTCGGAGTAGCGTCTTCCGGGCATGATACGTCCGGTAAATTCATCAACTATCAGAACCTGATCGTCCTTTACCACGTAATCCTTGTCCCTGTGCATAAGATTATGGGCACGGAGCGCAAGGATTATGCAATGCTGTATCTCGAGGTTCTCGGGATCCGCAAAGTTCTCTATATGGAAATACTGCTCTACCTTATGCACTCCCTCTGCCGTCAGGTTAACCAGATTATCCTTCTCGTTTACTATGAAGTCGCCGGTCTCTTCTATCTCAACGCCCATGATGGCATCCATTTTCGAAAGCTCATCGGCGCTTGCTTCACCCCGCTGCATCTGTCTTGCCAGGTTATCGCAGAGCTGGTAGATCGCAGTGGACTTTCCTGACTGTCCGGAAATGATAAGGGGCGTTCTTGCCTCGTCTATAAGAACCGAGTCAACCTCGTCTATGATGCAGAAGTGGAGCTCTCTTAAAACAAGCTGCTTTTTATATATGGCCATATTATCCCTCAGATAATCAAAGCCCAGCTCATTGTTTGTCACATAGGTGATGTCACAGCCGTAAGCTGCCTGACGCTCCTCCTGGGTCATGCCGTTTAAAACACAGCCGACGGTAAGTCCCAGAAACTCATGGATCTGCCCCATCCACTCGGCATCACGCTTTGCCAGGTAATCATTGACCGTTACAACCTCTACTCCTCTTCCCTCAAGCGCATTGAGATATGCAGGGAGAGTACAGACGAGGGTCTTACCTTCACCTGTACGCATCTCTGCGATTCGTCCCTGATGCAGGATGATACCGCCCATAAGCTGAACCCTGAAATGCTCCATGGAAAGCACTCTCCTTGAGGCCTCCCTGACCGTAGCATAAGCTTCGGGAAGTATATCATCCAGGGTTTCCCCCGCCGCCAGCCTGTCCTTAAACTTTTTCGTATTATCACGCAGCTCGCTGTCAGACAGAGCCTCCATCTGAGGCTTCATACTCTCTATGCGATCCACGATCGGCATGATCCGCTTCAGCTCCCTGTCGCTGTGGGTGCCGAATAACTTCTCAACGATACCCATGTTTTAATAATCCTTTGCCTCTTCTTCTCCGTTCAGTACCCTGAGTCCGCCCTGGGCAAGAGCCAGAAGCTCGTCCTCGCCGGGATATACGATTACCGGGGCTATCCATCCCACGTACTTCTCGATCGCATCCGTAACTCTCTTTCCGTAAGCAATTCCTCCGGTGAGAATGATGGCGTCTACCTTGCCCTCAAGCACTGCCGCTCTTGAGCCTATATCCTTTGCTACCTGATAGATAAAGGCATCCAGTATAAGTCTTGCCTGCTCATCAGTCTCGGACTTTTTGGTGATCTCCACCATGTCATTTGATCCGAGGTAGGCTGTAAATCCGCCTCCGCCAACAAGCCTCTTATACATTTCCTTTTCCGTATACTTTCCTGAATAACAAAGCCTTACCAGCGGTCCTACAGGAAGTCCTCCGGCTCTTTCAGGTGAGAATGCGCCGTCCCCTTCAAGGGCGTTGCTGACATCTATAACTCTTCCCTTCTTATGAGCACCTACGGAAACGCCTCCTCCCATATGAGCCACGATCACATTTATATCTTCGTATCTCTTTCCGTTCTCCTTTGCGTAACGCCTTGCCATAGCCTTCTGGTTCAAAGGATGGAAGATCGAATTTCTCTGAATATCCGGTATTCCGGATACCCTGGCTACAGGCTGGAGCTCATCCACTGCCACGGGATCCACTATGAAAGAGGGTTTTCCTATCTCATCCGCAATCTCACGCGCCAATACGCCGCCGAGGTTTGATGCATGCTGCCCCTGAGGGCCAACCTTCAGATCCTCTATAAGCGCATCGGAAACCTTATATGTACCGCCGGGTATGGGCTTTACAAGTCCGCCTCTTCCTACCACCATGTCCAGTGTCTTGATATCGAAATCCTGCTCCTTAAGACACTCCATTATGATATCTTTCCTGAACTGCTTCTGGTCGAAGATAGTATCGTACTTTGAGATCTCTTCCACACTGTGACGGAGCGTTTTGTCAAAGAGCATAGTCTCATCTTCAAAAACCGCTATCTTTGTGGATGTGCTTCCCGGATTGATGATCAGTGATCTTATTGCCATATTCTTGTCCCCCTTATTATTTTGATGTCTGATGTGCGGACGTGACCGCTGCCAGTGCTATGGAATTAACCTTTGTCTCTGCCGAATCCGACCTTGATGTAAGGATGGCAGGAGCCTTTGTGCCTGTAAGGATGCATGCGTTCTTGAATTCGGTAGTATGTACTATGAACTTATATGCTATGTTTCCTGCATGTATGTCGGGGAATAAGATCACATCGGCATCTCCGACTATCTTTCTGTCCTCAGCATGCTTATGCTTTGCAGCTTCGGGATAGATCGCAAGGTCAACGGACAGCGGTCCGTCGATTATGCAGCCCTTTATCTTTCCTTCTTCATTCATCTTTGTAAGCTCTGCCGCTTCAACCGTTGCGGGCATCTTTTCATTTACCACCTCGACTGCGGCAACAGGCGCTACCTTAGGCATATCTATACCGCAGGCGTTGCAGACCTCCACGGTGTTTTCGATTATGCCGACCTTCTGCTCAAGCGTGGGGTACGGAAGAAACGCCACATCCGTAAGGAATAAGAGCTGCGGCACTCCCTTTATCTCAAAGACACATACATGGGACAGAAGCCTTTCAGTACGGAGGCCGACTTCTTTATCAAGGATGGACTTAAGGAAATCCTTGGTAGACAGAAGACCCTTCATATACATGTCAGCTTCTCCGTCATGCACGAGCTTTACGGCTTCATGCGCCGCCTCAATGGGATCCTTTATATCAATGATCTCAAATATTGAAGGATCTACCTTAAGGTCCTGGCAGATCTTTTCTATCTGAACCTTGTCTCCTACCAGGATGGAATCTGCTATCTTTCTGTCATGCGCCATCGCAACGGCTTCTATTACTTCGTCATCATTTGCAGCCGCAACAGACAGCTTTTTTGTCGGAAACTCATTTACCTTGTTTAAAATGTCGCTGAAATTCTTGCTCATGTCCACGCTCCTTTATTCCTGATCAATCACTGTTTCCCGCAAAACAAACGGGCAAATAGTTATTTTAGCATTTATGCCCATCTCTTGCAATAACAATGGTCCCGGGGGAACCCGGGACCATCGGTTTTGAATATATTATTATCCGTTTATGCCTTTGCTGCCTTGAAAGCCTCTATCTGCTTTGTAAGCTCAGGCACGATCTTATTAAGATCTCCGACTACACCGTAGTCAGCCACATCAAAGATAGGAGCATCCTCATCCTTGTTGATGGCGATGATAATGTCGGACTCTTCCATTCCTGCTACATGCTGAATGGCTCCGGAGATACCTATCGCAAAGTAGACGTTAGGCCTTACCGTCTTACCGGTCTGTCCTACCTGCATCTCCTTAGGCTTCCAGCCGGAATCAACAACTGCACGGGAACAGCTCACCTGTCCGCCGATAGCTGCTGCGAGATCTTCGAGGATCTTGAAGTTCTCGGGAGATCCTACTCCACGTCCGCCTGAAACCAGGATCTTTGCGTCCATAATGTCCTTGATGTCGGAAACGGCCTTTACTACCTCTTTGATCTCCACATACTTATCATTGGGAGTGAAGCCGGGATTATACTCTATTATCTCAGCTTTTGCACCCTTGATGGGATCGATCTTCTGCATAACGCCGGGCCTTACGGTTGCCATCTGAGGACGGTTATTCGGGCAGGCGATGGTAGCTATTGTATTTCCGCCGAATGCAGGACGGGTCATAAGAAGCTGATTGTGCTTCTGCTCCGACTCCTTTCCGGGTACAGGCTGAAGCGGGAAATCACCGATATCAAGCACTGTACAGTCAGCGGTAAGTCCGGTTGCGACTCTTGCGGATACCGTAGGGCCAAGGTCACGTCCGATGGCCGTAGCGCCTACAAGCATGATCTCGGGCTTATATTCATTGATAACTGATGAAAGCGCGTGAGCGTAAGGCTCGGTTCTGTACTCCTTGAGCTCGGGATCATCCACAACGATAACCCTGTCAGCGCCGTATTCTGCAAGCTTGTCGCAAAGTCCCTTTACATCGGAACCTATAAGTACGGCTGTAACCTGTGCATTCAAAGGCTTTGCCAGATCCTTTGCCTTTCCGAGCAACTCGTATGCGATCCCGCTCACCACGTTGTCAACCTGCTGAGCGAAGACGAATACGCCTTTATATTCTTCTAAATTCTGCATTATCCTATCCTCCTAATTATATGACGTGCTTCTCATCAAGCTTTCCAACGATATACTTAACTGCATCTTCAGGCGTGTCGGGAACAACCTTCTCTCCTGCGCCCTTTCTTACCTTATCAGATGCCTTTGCGATCTTTGTGGGAGATCCGGCAAGTCCGAGGTTTGCGTCGTCCACATCCTTAAGATCTGCCCTTCCCCAGGTCGTGATATCTGCCTGAACCGCATCAAAGATACCGCCGGGAGTCATATATCTGGGATCGTTGAGTTCTGAAAGCGCTGTGATCAGGCAGGGCATCTTTGCCTCAAGCATATGATACCTGTCGTCATACTGCCTCTTTACGATGACCTTGTCGCCATCAATCTTTATCTCCTGTGCATAGGAGATAACCGGGATGTTGAGGTGCTCTGCTATCTGGGGTCCAACCTGAGCAGTATCTCCGTCTATCGCCTGACGACCCGTGATGATGAGATCATACTCAAGATTTCTGATAGCGCCTGCGATAGTGGATGATGTAGCCCATGTATCTGCTCCGCCGAGCACTCTGTCTGTTACGAGTATTCCTTTATCTGCGCCCATGGCCAAAGCCTCACGCAGCACATCCGAAGCCTTCGGAAGTCCCATGGTAAGAACCGTAACCTCTGCGCCGTACTGATCCTTAAGTCTGAGGGCAGCCTCCAGTCCCGCCTTATCATCGGGGTTCATGATGGCAAGCATTGCTCCTCTGTCCAGTGTACCGTCGGGATTGAACTTGACTCCGCCCTTAGTATCCGGTACCTGCTTTATACAAACGATAACTTTCATTGTATTTTACACTCCTTTATCTCTATTCTTACTTTATCTTAGCGAGGTTTCTCTCCGTTACTTGAGCAGCGCCGCAGAGATTACCATTCTCTGAACCTCACTGGTTCCCTCATAGATCTCTGTAATCTTTGCATCACGCATCATTCTCTCTACGTCATATTCCTTGATGTATCCATATCCGCCGTGGAGCTGTACTGCCTTGGTCGTAACCTCCATGGCTACCTCTGCCGCGCAGAGCTTTGCCATAGCAGCCTCCACTGAATATGATACCTTGGGATCTTTCTTGTACTCATCTTTCTTTCTTGCAGCTTTGTAGACCAGCATCTTGGCTGCCTCTACCTTGGTAGCCATATCAGCAAGCTGGAACTGGGTGTTCTGGAATCCGCCGATCGCCTTTCCGAACTGCTTACGTTCCTTTACATAGTTTATGGTGGTCTCAAGCGCGCCGCCTGCAAGACCGAGCGCCTGTGCTGCGATACCGATACGTCCGCCGTCAAGAGTATGCATTGCTATATTGAAGCCCTTACCCTGCTGTCCAAGGAGATTGTCCTTGGGTATACGACAGTCGGTGAATATAAGCTCGTATGTAGCGGAACCGCAGATACCCATTTTATTTTCCTTTGTACCGAAGGTGAATCCGGGAGTTCCCTTCTCTACTATGAAAGCAGAGATCTCTTTCATCATCCTTCCGCGCTTTTCAACCTTGCCCGTAACGGCAAAGATAACGTATACATCTGCTTCCTTACCGTTCGTGATGAAGCACTTGGAGCCGTTAAGAACCCACTCGTCCCCGTCAAGCACTGCCTTTGTCTGCTGTCCCTGGGCATCTGTTCCTGCGCCGGGCTCGGTAAGACCGAATGCGCCGAGCTTTTCACCCTTTGCAAGCGGCACTACGTATTTCTGCTTCTGCTCCTCGCTTCCGAATGTCAGGATGGGATCAATGCAAAGAGAGGTATGTGCGGATACGATAACGCCGGTGGTTCCGCATACCTTTGAAAGCTCTTCCACGCACATAGCATAGGTCAGAGTGTCACATCCCTGTCCGCCGTATTCCTTCGGTACGGGAATACCCATAAAGCCGTATTTTGCCATCTTCTCAACAGTCTCTCTGGGGAATCTGTGCTCCTGATCGACTTCCTGCGCGAGCGGCTTAACTTCGTTTTCGGCAAAGTCCTTAAAAAGCTGTCTCGCCATCTCATGTTCTTTCGGTAAAGTAAAATCCATGATTTTTGTTCCTCCGTTTATATATAATAGATCACTTGTCAGTCGGCACCTTGCCGCCGTCTGCGTAATTATAGAAGCCGATGCCCGTCTTCACACCAAGCTTTTTGCCTCTTACCATCTTTCTGAGAAGCGGTGCGGGACGATACTTGGGATCTCCTGTCTCATTGTAAAGGGTTTCCATGATCGCGAGAACGATATCAAGTCCTACATAATCGCCGAGCTCCAACGGTCCCATAGGGTGGTTGCAGCCAAGCTTCATTGCTGCATCTATTCCTGCGATGTCCGATATGCCCTCTGAATAAACAAAGATACCCTCGTTTATAAGCGGGATCAGAATCCTGTTAACAACGAAGCCGGGAGCCTCATTCACCTGAACCGGAGTCTTTCCGAGCTTTTCTGAGATATCGTTTACTTTCTTTACAAGATCTGCGGGAGTGTTTGCCCCTGCTATGACCTCAACGAGCTTCATCCTGTCTGCAGGGTTAAAGAAATGCATTCCGATGATGGGCTTGGGAAGTCCTGCGCCTATCTCGGTTATGGAAAGGGAGGATGTATTTGAAGCGAAGATACAGTTCTCATTCTTCACTACATTCTCCATAAGATCCTTGAAACAGTCCTGCTTGATCTGCATTACTTCAAGCGCTGCCTCTACAACAAGATCAGGATCCACTGCTATAGAATTAAGACCTGTCTCAAACTTTGCGATATAGGAGTCTGCTGCAGACTGCTCTATCTTTCCCTTAGATACAAGCTTCTCATAACCTTTCTTGATCTTCTCGAATCCGCCCTCGGCAAATTCCGTCTTGATATCGCACAGATATACCTTTTCAAAATCATCACACTGCGCGAATGCTTTTGCGATACCCTGGCCCATGGTGCCGGCACCGATCACTGCTACCTTCATCAGTTATCCTCCTTAATTATTATATGTGTAGTATGTTGTTCTTTCCGGTTTATTGATACTTCAGAACCCGATAAACCATTGTGTTGTCTTTATTTGTTCTGGAAAGCAACCTGCTTTACCTTGGCAGGATCATCCTTCTTCCTCATGAAGTTTGCCATTCCCTCTTTCTGATCCCAGGACTCAAAGCAGGAACCGAAAAGCTTCTCTTCAAGGGCGACAGCCTCCTCCATAGGAAGCTCAAGCCCTTCGTTTATCGCCTTCTTGCAGGCGCGTACAGCGATGGGCGCATTTGAAGCTATGATCGAAGCGAGCTTTTCTGCTTCAGCCATAAGCTCTCCGGCAGGATAAACCGCATTTACAAGACCTATACGGAGCGCTTCATCCGCCTTGATGTTCCGTGCGGTATATATAAGCTGTTTTGCCATACCGGGTCCTACGATACGGGCAAGCCTCTGCGTTCCTCCAAAGCCGGGAGTGATGCCAAGGCCTACCTCCGGCTGTCCGAACACCGCATTCTCAGAAGCTATCCTGATATCGCAGCTCATGGATATCTCGCATCCGCCACCCAGGGCAAATCCGTTTATCGCTGCTATGAAAGGAATCGGAAACGTCTCAATCTTACGGAAGATATCATTTCCCTTCTTTCCGAACGCCTCTCCTTCAGCCTTGGTAAGCGTACTCATCTCGCCTATGTCGGCTCCGGCAACAAAGGACTTCTCTCCGGCTCCGGTAAGCACGACCGCTCTGATAGTCTCAGTATCTATGCCGTCAACCGTTTTCTCGAGATCCTCAAGCACCTCAGAATTAAGGGCATTAAGAGCCTTCTCCCTGTTTATCGTTATGACCGCATAATTTCCTTTTACCTCATAATCCACAAATCCCATTTTTGCTGCTCCTTTATTCTGCTGCCTTTACTATAGTAGCGCATCCCATTCCTCCGCCGATGCAGAGAGTTGCAAGACCGGTCTTTGCACCCGTCTTCTTCATATTGTGAAGCAGTGTTACCAGGATACGCGCTCCTGATGCTCCGACAGGATGTCCGAGCGCTATGGCGCCACCGTTTATATTAAGCTTTTCAAGATCAAAGCCGAGATCCTTGCCAACAGCAACCGACTGTGCGGCAAAGGCCTCATTGGCCTCATATATATCGAAATCAGCTATTGTCATGCCGGCCTTAGCCATTGCCTTCTTCGTAGCTGCAACAGGTCCTATTCCCATGATCGAAGGATCAACGCCTGCAAGAGCTCCGGCAACGAATTCTGCCATGGGTTTAACACCAAGCTCCTTTGCCTTCTCTTCCGTCATAACAACTACGGCTGCCGCGCCGTCATTGATGCCGGATGCGTTTCCTGCTGTTACAACGCCGTCCGGATTTATCGGGCGAAGCTTTGCAAGACCCTCTATCGTTGAGCCTGCTCTAGGTCCCTCATCAGTATCGAAAGTGACCATTTCCTTCTTTTTCTTGTATTCCACGGGAACTATCTCATCTTTGAAAGCGCCTGTCTCTATAGCCTTGCAGGCCTTGAGCTGACTGTTAAGAGCAAACTCGTCGAGCTCTTCTCTTGTAAGATTCCACTGCTTTGCGACATTGTCAGCAGTCTGTATCATATGATAATCATTGAATGCATCCCAGAGAGCATCCTTTACCATGGTATCTACCAGTCCGCCCTCACTCTGGCTGGGCCACATCATCCTGTAGCCGTATCTTCCCTGGGGAAGAGCAAAAGGTGCCATTGACATGTTCTCCATACCGCCGGCTACCACAATATCGGCATCTCCTGCCTGGATCATCTGTGCCGCCATGTTCACGCAGTTCAGACCGGATCCGCAGACTACGTTTACCGTTACTGCCGGTGTCTCTATGGGAAGTCCTGCTCCCAGTGATGCCTGACGTGCGACGTTCTGGCCAAGCCCCGCCTGTATAACACAGCCCATATAGACATGGTCAACCTTTTCTGCCGGTACTCCGGCTCTGTTCAGTGCCTCTTTGATTACGATGGACCCGAGTTTTGCTGCAGGCGTAGTTGATAATGAGCCTCCCATTGTACCTATAGCGGTACGGCACGCCCCGGCCAAGACGATCTTCTTAGACATTAAATACCTCCTTCATGTATGCTGTGAATGTATAGAATTGCTGTACTAGTGTATCACACGAGGGGGTTCTTTTCAATGTCGCAACCATTGTTGTTTAAAGATACAACAAAGGAACCGCGGTTAAACGGTTCCTGCCGGTGTACTTAAAATATGCTTTGGGGTCAGATCTCCGGCTCAATAAGGCCGTAGGTATTTGCCTTTCTTTTATAGACAACATTCACATTGCCGGTCTCGGCGTTGTTGAACACGTAGAAATTGTGGCCTAAGAGCTCCATCTGAACGCAGGCATCCTCCGGATACATGGGTTTCATATCAAACTGCTTGGTGCGCACTATCTTTATCTCATCATCATCCTGGTAGTCTCTTTCAATATACTCCTTCTTAAATGACTCCGCCGCCTGCTCCTTGTCTATGATCTTGTTCTTGTATTTCTTTAGCTGTCTTTCTATGATCTCTTCTACAAGGTCGATAGATATATACATATCATTGCTTACCTGTTCCGAACGTATGATGCTTCCCTTAACCGGAATGGTTACCTCTATCTTGTGGCGCTCCTTTTCAACGGAAAGCGTCACATGCACCTCTGTATCGGGAGAGAAATACTTTTCAAGCTTTCCGATCTTCTCCTCTACGTTGGATCTTAATCCCTGAGTTACTTCTATATTCTTTCCGATAATTATGAATTTCATACCAACCCTCCTGTTACCTGTTAAACCTTTATGACTGCTTTGCAGTCACCACCATTAATAAAAGTCGATTGTGAAAGACAATTATATCAAATGCATATTTACAAAGCAATAAAGGGATCGGAGAATCTCCGATCCCTTCATGATCCCTGATTACTTTTTAGAATATACGTCTTACTGCAAGTACGTTTCTGTATCCTGCGCTTGACACCTTGATACCGGTGCTGGCTGTTGACGCGTGTACTATCTGGCCTCCGCCGATGTATATTCCTACGTGACCGGAGTAGCAAATGATATCTCCGGGCTGAGCCGCTGCCAGACCGCCGCTCACGCCGTAACCCACGCTCCTGTCAGCACCGGAGCTGTGAGGAAGTGATACACCGAAGTTCCTGTATACGCTCATTACAAAACCTGAACAGTCTGTACCGTTTGTAAGTGAGCTTCCACCGTATACATACGGATTTCCCACAAACTGTAATGCATAGTTCGCAACCGATGAGCCGGCTCCCGAACCGGATGCGGAATATGTCGCACCTGATCCGCCTGAGGACGAACCTCCCTTGCCTTTCTTTGAGGACTTCCTCTGAGCCGCTGCCGCTGCCTTCCTTGCAGCCTCCCTCGCCTCTTCTTCACGCTTCAATCTTGCTTCCTCCTCTGCCTTGGATTCAGCCCTTACAAATTCGGTATGAAGCTTTACATATTCATCAGATACGAATCCGTCACCTTCCTCGATGGATACCTTGACCCATCCGGGCATTTCGGTAAGAACCTGAAGTTCATCATCGATGGGAACCATACCTATAACCTCTGAATCCCTGGTGGGCTCACTTCTGACGTAAAGTGTCGTGGTAGTAACCTTTGCAAGTCTTATACCCACCTTTGCTGCAAGTTCCTGTGCCTCATCTCCGGTAACACAGTACTCCGCCTTAACGTATCCCTTACAGCTTCCTGACTCTATCTTGTACCAGCCGTCTTCCTCTTCTATAAGATCTCCGGCGGAATTATTATACAGCTTACCGACTATCTCACTGTCCTCGGATGCTTCGGCTCTTACATGCACATAACCATCCACCTGCGCTATGACAAGGTTTGTGAAATCTTCCTCTTCATCATGATGGCCGCCGGTATAGACATCGGCAAGCTCTTCATCATCGCTGTCTTCATCTTCAGAAGACTCGTCTTCTTCATCAGAAGCCTCTTCATCCGAATCACCCGCAACTACGGGAGTCATGGCTCTCACATCAACAGATGAACCGGTAGATCCTCCGCCCACCGTAAGAAGTTCAGGCTCGGAAGAGGTTGTTCTGGTTATCGTTGACTGCTCCGAAGAGTCACTCGACGTAGACACCTGCATAACAGATGCCGAAGATGATGACTCGCTGCTGCTTGAACTTGATGAATCTGAAGTATAGGCCTTTGCTGAAAGATTGATGCTGCCGCCGGCCTTTGAAAGAACTGAATCCACAACCGCGTCGGATGTAAGGATCTTAATACTGTCTGTTTTGTCTGTCCCTCTGCTGCTCCTTATTGCCTGAGCCTTAACAGTTGTAACTGAAACTCCCTCTCCCAAAGCCCTGGCACTTCCGGCTGCGGGGAAGATCTCTGTAAGAGAATCCGCCGATACTACCGTAGTAGATCCTGTCACAAGAAGAGCGGCTGTAAGTATTGCGCTTATTATCTTAACTTTGAGTTTTCTCATGTAATGAATATCCCTCTTAATGTTTTCTCACAAAAGTCATCTCTTTACTTTTGTTACAAAAATGTTAAATTCCGTGGTTGACTATAACATCTATTTTTTCCCTTGTCAACTATGGAATCCTTGTAATTCAAGGCTTTTCGCCTGTTAATTTTTGTAACAATTTGCCAAAAAAATACAATATATAGCCCGATATGTTGACATAATGCTCTACATGTGGTAAACCAAAAACTCAAAACGGAGGGTTTAATTAATTTCTTAACTTTTTTGGAGGTTTTTATGAAAAAAGCCGTTATCACCGGTGCATCAAGAGGAATCGGAAGATCCATCGCCGAAAAACTGAGTGATGAATATGAACTTATATTAATATGTAGAAACAACTCCGATCTCATGTCCGATCTTCCCGGCAAACATTTTACCGGTGACGTCGGAGACTATGATTTTGTTAAAGAAGTATTTAATGATCTGACTCAGGTCGATCTGCTGATAAACAACGCCGGGATAGCTTCCTTTGATCTCATACAGGATATGACCCCCAAAAGATGGGATGAGGTCATACGCACGGATCTGACTTCCGTTTACAACACCTGTCACTTCGCCTCAAAACTCATGATACCCGTACACAGCGGCCGGATAATAAACATATCTTCTGTCTGGGGAGCTTTCGGGTCCTCGTGTGAATCCGCATATTCTGCTGCAAAGGGGGGAATAAATTCCTTTACAAAAGCCCTGGCCAGAGAACTGGCTCCATCCGGAATAGCCGTCAATGCACTGGCTCCCGGTGTTATAGATACGGATATGAACAGACACTTTTCTGATGAAGAACTTTCAGATCTTACCGGAAATATCCCTGCCGGACGGATGGGCACTCCTGATGAAGTGGCAGAAGCCGTCCTTTGTCTCTCCAAAATGCCTGTCTATCTTACAGGACAGATAATATCAATAGACGGCGGCTTCGTCTGATCACTGGAAATATACAACTTCCTCTTCGGGAGGATCTGTTATTTCCACCGCTTCGGCAAAAAGAACCGGCGCGCTTCCCTGATCGGTCTCCGTACTGCCCACTTTTGCGGTAACGTATACTGGAGTCTTATCCTTCAGCTTTTTTGCCCCCTCCCACTTACATGGAAATCCCACAAACTGAATATCCGCGGCACAGCAGGTCATGGCAAACCTTCCGGGAACAAACATATCATCCCTGCTCTTTTTGGGTTTATACACTATTCCCTTGAACCTCACGGTCTTTCCGCTGTAATTTGGCAGATTATCAAACACATCTATATACCATATGCCGTAGTCGTCATCCTCTACTTCTATTACCTCGGCATTCATATCATAAGGAAGTTCTTCCTTAATATTGTTATTAATGGTGCCGTCTTTCATCTCAAACACCACCTGGGATCTTCGGTTAAGAGCCCTGACGGTTCTTTTGAACATGGGAAGATCCTGTGAAAGGTCGCATCTGTTAAATATGACCAGATCCGCATAAGTAAACTGCCGCGTCATCATCTGCTTCATATTAGCAAGATAATCCTGATAGGTCGTGGCGTCTATCGTACAGATTCCCTCTGCAAGCATCCAGGACGGAGGAAACGCTTCCAGCACTTTATCCGGTTCCCAGGTGCCGTTATACTCTATCATTACCCTGTCCGGATCATGCTCAAGGGCAAGCTGCATGAAAGTATCAAAAGTCAGATCCTCTTCAGCTTCTATGGTAACCTTCTTGAAAGCGTTTGCTTCAAGCTCTGCATCCGGGATTTCTTCAACCCCCTCTTCGCAGATAATATAAAGTGTCTCAAGCCCGTCCTTAAACTGTCCATCCTTCATGGTCTCCGTTATGAACTGAGTTTTCCCGCTCTCAAGAAACCCGGTGATAAGATATACGGGTACTTCTTTTTTCTTTCCGAACATTCGCCTTATACTCCAAAAAGCTCTTTAACCTTTGCCTCATTCAGGTTGGATCCTATGACACAAAGCCTTCCGGTATAATCCGGGCTGCTGTCCCTTACCTCGTACTCTCCGGGAGTAAGGTCAAACTCATGCCATACCCCTGCTGAGTCAGGAACCATGCCCTTTGCTCTGAGTATGATACCGTATTCACCGTCCTCGCCTGACGCCGCAAGCTTTTCAAGTATTTCCTGAAGCTCGGACTTTTCGTATTTATGAACAGTCTCAACGCCCCAGCTCTGGAACACGTCATCCGCATCAAGCTCACCTTCATGGTGATGGTGGTGATGATGGCACTCGCAGCTTTCATGGTCATGGTCTTCGTGGTCATGATCATGATGGTGATGATGATGATGCTCATGCTCGTGATCTTCGTCATGATGATGTTCATGGTCATGGTCATGGTCGTGATGATGCTCATGCTCGTGTTCATGCTCATGGTCGTGCTCATGGTCATGTTCATGCTCGTGCTCGTGCTCGTGCTCGTGATGGTGGTGATGATGGTGCTCGTGCTCATCCTCGTCAGGCAGCTTTCTCATCTCTTCTATAAGACTGTCTACCAGAGTATGCCCTTTCTCCATAGCTTCCAGTATCTGGTCGCCTCCTATCTGTTCCCAGGGAGTAGTGATTATCACGGAGTCTTTGTTATGCTCTCTGATAAGCCCCATAGCCTCGTCCAGCTTCTCCTGTGACATATCCTGGGTTCTCGAGATGATGACAGTTCCTGCTGACTCTATCTGATTATTGAAAAACTCGCCAAAGTTCTTCATATACATTCTGGCCTTCTTGCCATCCACCACGGTGACCATGGAGTTGATAACAACGGCCTCTTCATCCTCATTCACCCTCTCCACGGCCTTCGCTACATCAGAAAGCTTGCCTACTCCTGAAGGCTCTATCACGATCCGGTCGGGAGCATACTCATCTATAACCTTTTTCAGAGCGCTCTTAAAATCTCCCACAAGTGAACAGCAGATACATCCCGAGTTCATTTCGGTTATCTCTATTCCTGCTTCCTTTAGGAATCCGCCATCGATCCCTATCTCTCCAAATTCATTTTCAATAAGGACTACCCTCTGTCCCGAAAATGACTCAGCAATAAGCTTTTTTATCAGTGTGGTCTTCCCAGCTCCCAGAAATCCTGAAATAATATCTATCTTTGTCATAATCCTGCCTCCTCTTTTATACCTGCTATCTCATCTATCTTATTCATGATCTCATCTCTGCCGGATCTGTCCAAAGCCGAGAATAAAAACATTTCCGTTTCGTCCGTTACACGCAGCGCATTCTTTATTGTCAGCAGCGCTTTCTTTATCTGAGACCTTTTTATCTTGTCTTTTTTTGTCACTATTATCACCGGCGTATGACCGGAATTTATTATCCACTCATACATCAGCGAATCGTCTTCATTTGGAGTCCTTCTGATATCTATAAGCAGGAACACTGCTCTAAGATCCCTGGATGTTCTCAGATATTTCTCTATCATGGGACCCCATGATCTTCTGAAATCCTCTTTCACATTTGCATATCCATAACCCGGAAGATCCACCAGACATACATCATCATTGATCGTATAGAAATTCATGGTCTGGGTCTTTCCGGGGGTGGAAGAGGTTCTGGCAAGAGACTTTCTCATGAGCAGGGTGTTAATAAGTGAGGATTTCCCTACGTTTGAGCGTCCGGCAAAGGCTATCTCAGGAAGACCGGTATCCGGCAGCTCTTTTGTCGTGACTCCTGCTACATGCGTAAGCTCCGCCTTGCGTATCACCATATCGGTTTACACTGATTTCTTCTGCTGATCGAACCTTACTTCAAGCGGCGCCGTGCCGTTTTCAACCGAATCCTTTGTAATCACAACTTCGCTTATGGACTCATCCGAGGGTACCCTGAACATAACATCGGTCATGGTCTCCTCTATTATGGATCTGAGTCCCCTGGCTCCGGTCTTACGCTTAACCGCCTTGTCCGCTATCGCCTCAACTGCAGCATCATCGAAAGTAAGCTTTACTCCGTCGAGGTCGAGCAGCTTTACATACTGTTTTATTATCGCATTCTTAGGCTCTGTAAGTATTCTTACCAGCGCATCCCTGTCAAGATTATCCAGGGCAACCGTCACGGGCAGTCTTCCGATAAACTCGGGTATGATGCCGTATTTTACGAGATCCTCGGGCTGAACGTGATGCAAAGCCTCGTTCATGGTTTTTTCTTTATTTTCCCCGATCTCAGCAGCGAACCCAATGGACTTGGTATCAAGCCTTGTCTCCACCACTTTGTCGAGTCCCTCAAATGCTCCTCCTACGATGAAGAGAATATTTGTTGTATCTATCTGAATCATCTCCTGGTGAGGATGCTTTCTTCCTCCCTGCGGAGGCACCGAGGCAAGGGTTCCTTCGATTATCTTAAGCAGCGCCTGCTGCACGCCCTCTCCCGAAACATCTCTGGTAATGGAAACGTTCTCGGACTTCCTTGCTATCTTATCTATTTCATCGATGTAGATGATACCTATCTGGGCTCTGTCTATATCATAATCCGCGGCCTGGATCAGCTTGAGCAGGATGTTCTCCACATCCTCACCCACATATCCGGCCTCTGTAAGGCTCGTCGCATCCGCAATGGAAAAAGGAACATTTATGATCCTGGCAAGGGTCTGTGCCAAAAGCGTCTTACCCGAACCTGTAGGACCAAGCAGCATTATATTACTCTTCTGAAGCTCCACTCCGTCGTCTGCAGGCGCCATTATTCTCTTATAATGGTTATACACCGCAACGGACAGAACCTTTTTCGCCTCATCCTGCCCTATCACGTACTCGTTAAGGAATTCGTTTATCTCCTCGGGTTTCAGCAGGTTGATGTCCAGATTGCCGTTCGCACTGGAGTTTTCGTCTTCCTCGTCAATGATATCAGCACATATCGCTACGCATTCGTCACAGATATAGGTGCCGCTTGGGCCTGCTATCAGCTTATGTACCTGCTCCTGGGTCTTACCGCAGAACGAACATCTGATATCGTCTTCATCAAAGGTTTTCATTATTTATCCTTTTCCTCTTCGCTTGCAGGACGCTTATCGACTATCCTGTCTACCAGACCGTACTCCAGCGCCTCCTCTGCGGAAAGCCAGTTGTCTCTTTCCGTGTCTGCTGTCACCTGCTCAACGGATTTTCCCGTATTCTTTGCAAGGATCTCGTTAAGCTTTTTCTTTGTCCTCAGTATATGCTCCGCCGCGATCTGGATCTCGGTAGCCTGACCCTGAGCGCCTCCCAGGGGTTGATGGATCATAACCTCAGCATTGGGAAGTATCATGCGCTTACCCTTTGCTCCGCCGGCCAGAAGGAAAGCTCCCATCGACGCCGCCATTCCAATGCATATGGTGGACACATCACACTTGACATACTGCATGGTATCATAGATCGCCATGCCGTCCGTGATCGTTCCTCCGGGGGAATCAATATAAAGATGGATATCCTTTTCCGGATCTTCTGCCTCGAGGAATAAGATCTGCGCCACTACCAGACCTGCTGTATGAGGATTTACCTCGTCTCCCAGAAAAACGATCCTCTCCTTCAGAAGTCTTGAATATATATCATAAGCTCTTTCGCCACGATTGGTGGTTTCTATGACGGTAGGTACCAGCATGTTCCAACCTCCTTATGCCTTCTTTTTCTTTACGATCTTTTTCTCTATGACTTCATCACCGACATCCGCTTTTACAGTCTTTTTGGTCTTGTCCTCAACAGAATTCTCGATGATGATATCCACCGCCTTCTTTATGCGAAGATCGGTATCTATTGCCTTCTTCTCACTTTCGGTGATAAGGTTCTTCATATTGTCCAGAGGCATGCTGTAGCTGTCTGCCATCTTCTGAAGTTCTTCCTCATACTCCTCGTCTGATATGGTGATATTCTCCGCATCGGCTACCGCTTCAAGAACAAGGCGGCTCTCGATATTGAGCTTGGCCTGCTCTTTCATATCACCGCGCAGACTGTCTATGGTCATTCCGGTATACTTCATATACTGACTGAGCCCAAGCCCCTGGCTTCTCAGTCTGTTATCATAGTTCTGTATGAGCTGATCCGCCTCGGTATCTATCATGGCCCGGGGGATCTCCAGTCTTGAATCCTCTACAAGAGCCTTCACGGCTTCATCTTCTTTTTTATTCCTTGCCGCAACCGTCTTTCTGTCCTCAAGGGTCTTGCGGATATCGGCTCTGAATTCATCTACAGTCTCAAACTCCGAAACATCTGAAACAAAATCGTCATCAAGCTCCGGGATCTGCTTTTCCGTGATGCCCTTAAGCTTTACTTCAAATACGGCCGCCTTGCCGGCAAGGCTCTTTTCCTGATATTTCTCGGGGAACGTGACATTTACGTCAAATTCATCCCCTATGCTGTGACCCTCGATCTGTTCCTCAAAGTTGTCTATAAAGGTATGGGTGCCAAGCTCCAGCCTCTGATCCTCTGCCGTACCGCCGTCAAAGATCTCGCCGTCAACGCTGCCGGAATAATCGATATACACTATATCCCCGTTCTTTGCCGGTCTGTCTGAGATCTCAACCTGACGCGCATTCTTCTTAAGCTCGTTTCCGATCTCTTCCTCTACTTCTTCGTCAGTCACTGTCGTATCGACGGGCTCTACCTTTATTCCTTTGTACTTTCCTACTTCCACCGGCGGCTTTAATGCAACCTCTGCGGTATAGATAAAGGGCTTGTCCTTCTCCAGCTGCTCCACATCTATCGTGGGTCTTGAGACTATGTCCTCACCGGACTCCTTAACAGCGTCAGGGTAAGACACGTTTATCACACTTTCCGCTGCTTCCTCATAGAAAACGGTCTGCCCGTACATCTTTTCGATTATCGCTCTGGGAGCCTTTCCCTTTCTGAATCCGGGTATGGATATATTTGATCTCTGTCTCAGATATGCTTTCTGAGCCGCTTTTTCAACTTCTTCAAAGGGCACCTCTATGGTAAGCTTTGCCATGCTGTGTTCTAATTTCTCAACCTGTACGCTCATTTTATCAATATTTCCTTTCAAGTTCTTCGACGTTTTCAATGCACAGTCCAATGCGTTATTGTAGCACAGATACTGCGTGCTTTCAAACCTTTATTCATTGTATTGAATGGCATCCAGGATGGAAAGCGCTTTTTCAACTCCGACAAGAGCAGAAACTATCTCCCTTCCGAATTCCACGGCACAGCCCATGCCTCTGGCGGTTATTACCTTTCCATCGTATACGGCCTTTGCCCTGCGGTCATATTCGCATCCCTTCATATATTCATCGTTCCCGGGGAATACGGTAGCCTTTTTCCCGTCAAGGATCCGAAGCTTACCCAGAAGCCTGGGAGCCGCGCATATGGCCGCCAGGTATCTCCCGTCCTTTTCAGCCTCCAGAAGCGCCGCCTTTACTTCTTCCGAGTTTTCGAGATTAGCGGTACCCGGCATGCCTCCCGGCAGCATGAGCATGTCATACCCGGACGGATCGGCATCTGACAGCAGCGCGTCCGCTTTTATTTCTATGTTGTGGCTGCCCGTTACGTATATATTGTCTGATATTGACAGTGTTGTAACCTCTATTCCCGCTCTTCTTGCGATGTCAATGGGAATGATGGCCTCCGCTTCTTCAAATCCCTCCGCAAGGAACACCGCTATTTTTTTGCTCATATTAAGCTCCTCCTTAATCTCTTTACTAAACACCCGAACAACTGTATATTGGTTAATGTATATCCAATTGATTATAATAAGAAACGGGAGATTTGTGTAGTCTATGGATAATATGGAAATAGAGAGAAAGTGGCGGGTGGCCGCTCTTCCGGAGAAGCTCTCAACTTATCACTGCATAGATATGGAACAGGGCTATCTGAACGAACGCCCCACTGTCCGCATCCGGCGGGAAAATGACGACTTCTTTCTTACTTACAAGGGAATAAGCACGGATGACCTCTCTCATACTGAATATAACCTTCCCATAACCGAAGAAGCCTTTTATCACATGCTTCCAAAGTGCGATGGGAGAATAATAAAGAAAAAGCGCTATATGATTCCACTGGAGGGCACTGAGCTCAAGGCAGAACTTGATATCTTTGACGAGCCTTTTGCCCCGCTTGTGATCGTTGAAGTGGAGTTTCCCTCATTGGAGGCTGCCTCTTCCTTTGAACCCCCGGCCTGGTTCGGCGAAGACGTAACTCACGACAGACGATTTAAGAACGCCGTACTTGCCATAGATCCGGACTTCGACCCCGGTGAGATGCTGTCTTGATCATTATAACCCGTTATTCAGATAAGTCCGTTGTCTATCAGCTCCTCCTGTACGATCTTTGAAGCTGCCTCGTCAATGGACTCACCTGTATACGCGGCGGCGCTGAAATCCTCCCGGACTCTTTTGCGCATACCACTGTATTTCCGGATCTTTTCAAAAAGCTCCCTGTAGGTCATGTGAAACATCTGTCCGTTAAGGATACCTTCATATATAACGTTATTGGGACTGATGCTGTGATCCAGCATAAAATAGTTAAGCCATTCGTCAAAATTATCCGGTTTCATACCCCTTCCCCCATTATCACGTCATTCCCCTTGACATGACTTGTTTCATAATTGTATAATATCGCTTGCGCGTGTCGCAATGCAAGCAATTTTATAACCTGTGGCGAGATAGCTCAGCTGGCTAGAGCACACGGTTCATACCCGTGGTGTCGAGGGTTCAAGTCCCCCTCTCGCTATAATAAAAGACCGAACCCCTGTGGTTCGGTCTTTTATTATAACCAGATGTGTATTAGAATCCTGGATGGTTAACGGGTATCTCATACCCGTGGAGCAAAACGAGCCCTTTGGCTCGTTTTGAATGGCGTTTACGAGCACCATGTGCGAGTGCCATCGGTAAAACGAGCCCTTTGGCTCGTTTTGAGCGCCGTTTAGATGCGCCGAGCGCATCTGGCGCCGTCCGAGGGTTCAAGTCCAAATGAATAGCTGAAATCATCGTTCTCATACACTGTGTGTGCCTCTATTGACTGCATACGTTCATTTCGATAGGCCAGATCTATCATCCCCCTATAGCCGATCTGAAACTGACATTCCAGATTTCCCTTATTCTTATAGGGGATAAGATAAGCCTGACCGAGGGGTGTATTGGGTTCAAGGCCAAGCTGAGCAGCATTCAGTACTACTGTGAGCGACGTGATCCAGACTTCGAAGATAGGATGCATAATGTACTTCTTGTATATAAGCAGTTATCTTTTCAGTTTGA
>JAFPZU010000099.1 GCA_017417105.1 Lachnospiraceae bacterium
ATTTTCCTCCTTTGATTATACTGATACGGATCTTTCTCTGTTATGTATCCGTCTCATCTTCCGTTCTATATATTTATACGACCCTAAATCCATTCTGGCAGCAAAAACTAAAATTTTCTTCGTCTAAATCGTTCCAAAGCGTAGCGCCGGATCCTGATGCGGTTTCCGCGCCGCTCTTGTTTGCTTCGTCGTTTCACTTGGAAGCGCCTCAAAAGTCCGGGACGCGGGTGCAAGGATGCACCCGCGAGGTCGTACTTCGCACGGATGCGAATACGACCGGTCCCGTCCTCACCCAACACCTTACGCGCGCTTCCTTAGTGAAACAGAAGCAAACAAACCGCAAGCGGAAACCGCATCAGGATCCGGCGCGACCTGATAATCTATTCACTGCAGCTTCTCAATAATATTCGGCAGCTCCTTATCCACAATATCATTATCCAGCTGACAAGTCCCCGCATTCTTATGCCCGCCTCCGCCATAAGACAGGCAAACCTTCCCGATATCCACCTGCGAACTCTTATTAATGATACTCTTCCCGATCATAACGGCAGTATTCTGCTTCTTAAATCCCCAGGCAACATGCACCGATATCTGCATCTCCGGGAACATCGCATAAACCATGAACCTGTTCCCTGCATAAATAGTCTCCTCATTCCGAAGATCTATAACCCCGACATTCCCGTGGATCTTGGTAAGCCTCTCCAGCTGAGCCTTAAAGCTCTCACTCTGGCTGAAATAAAGATCCGTCCTCTCCTTGACATCAGGAAGCTCCAGGATCTCATCTATTGACTTTGTAAGGCAGGCATCAATAAGCTCCATCATAAGATCATAATTGGATATCCTGAAATCATGAAACCTTCCAAGACCCGTCCTCGCATCCATAATGAAATTAAGAAGATTCCATCCGGTGGGATCAAGGATCTCCTCCCTGTTGAAATCAGCGCTGTCGCCCTTATCAACGGCAGTCATGATCTCCTCGGAAACACTCTTGAAAGTATTAGCCCCGCCATAATAGTTGTATACAACCCTGGCTGCGGACTTGGCATCTCCCTCGATGATCCATCTGTCCTTTACATCTACTCCAGCATTCCTGGTGAGCTCACTCTCATGATGGTCAAACGCAAGTCCCACTCTGGGATCAAACGGCAGATTCGTCGTGATATCATTTTCACTGATATCAACCTTACCGTCCTGCACATCCTTCGGATGGACAAACTTGATCTCGTCAATAAGATCAAGCTCCTTCAGAAGCATCGCGCAAACCAGTCCGTCAAAGTCACTTCTCGTCACCAGCCTTTTCATAATTTCATCCTTTCTTTCCTGCTTTTGCATTAATAAGCATTTTCATTGATCAGCCCCTTGAAAGCTGTCATAAACATTATACGTATATCGAAGATCAGACTCCAGTTTTCTATATAATATATATCATATTTGATACGATCCTTGATAGAGGTATCTCCCCGAAGACCGTTCACCTGAGCCCAGCCCGTAAGTCCCGGTCTTACCTGATGCTTTATCATGTAGCGGGGTATCTCCTCCTTGAACTTCTCCACAAACTGCGGCCTCTCGGGTCTGGGTCCCACTATGGACATATCCCCCTTAAGGATATTGAAAAGCTGCGGCAGCTCATCCATGCTGGTACGCCTTAAAACCTTGCCTACCTTTGTGACCCTGGGATCATCAGGCACGGTCCAGCCCTGCTTCTCCTCTTTTTCACTCTGCATCTTCATGGTACGGAACTTGTACATCATGAAGTTTTTGTTATGCAAACCAACTCTTTCCTGCTTGTATATCACAGGTCCCTTGGAAGAAAGTTTTATAGCCACCGCCGACACCAGCATTATGGGAGAGAACACGATTATCATCAGGATACAGCCTATGATATCAAGTGTCCGCTTCAGGAACCGGTTTTCAAAGGAAGTCAGCGGAACGTTCCTTATATTGATAACCGGAAGCCCTTCCACATCCTCCATTATGGGACGGGACGGGATGACCCGGTTGTAATCCGGTATGAACTGCGTGTGAACGCCGCTCTTTTCGCACTTGGCAACGATCCGCTCAAGCTTGCTGTATTCATCAAGGGGGAGCGTTATCGCAATCTCAACTACCTTATTCTCCGGAAGTATAATATCAAGGTTCGCAATGCGTCCTAAGACCTTAACTCCGCGCAGCATGGTTCCCGCAGGAACCCTGTCATCCAGAATGCCGCAGACCTCATACCCCCAATGGGGGTTCAGCCTTATCCGCCGTATATATTCCTCCGCCGACTTGGAGTATCCCACAAGCAGCAGGTATTTTTTATTATATCCTTTTTTCCGTATAAAGTGGAGTATATACCTGATGATATTTCTCATCAGAGTCTCCAGCATGACATTGACTACCGCGAAGATCGCAAGCATGGATCTTGCGAAATCGTTCTGGTTGATGATATAAAGCACCGAAACAAAGCCGATAAACCCGACCACGTTCGCATAGATTATATTCGCCAGCTCCTTTCGCCGCCCTCCCAGTCTCTTCGACCTGTAGAGCCCGAACTGATAGTAGAGGTAGATATAGGAAACGATAAGAAACGGCAAAGCCCACATATACATATACATGGGAAGATGGGGCACGCTCGGATCATTCAGCGACGTGTTGAACCTTATCTCGTAGGCGATAAAATACGAAACCCCGGTCACCGTGCCGTCAAGCACCACATGCACTCTGTTAAGGAAGTTCTGATTATCCCTTATCATGCCGCTACCCCGGAAGTCTCCTGAAAAGGTTCAGCCAAAGCTCAAGCTGGATCCTGAAATAGTTTCCCAGATTCTTCGAGGAATAAGGAAACTTCCTCGCGTCCCGGCACATTATATAGCCTCTTTTGAGTCCGGAAAGATAGGCTCTGCCATGTCCTATCAGTATGAAAAAGCAGGCCTTTATCGCAAAACCAAGGAATAAGAACGGCAGATTTATCAGGATCTGAAGCGCCGGCATGTTCTTCATTATAAGATACATATTATTCCTGGCGGAAATCCTTATCTTAAAATCATTATATCTGCTGCCGGTAACACCGCTTCCCACATGGTACACCACAGCATCCGGACAGTACACATTCTTATACCCCATGATCCGGGCCCTGTAGCCTATGTCGGTATCCTCAAGATATGCAAAATGATACTCATCAAACCAGCCTATCTCATCCAGGATGCTCCTTCTGTAGATAGCCGCTCCCCCGCAGGCAGAGAATACTTTCGCATACTTTCTGTAGCCCTCCGACTTTCTTCCCTTGCCCCTGGCATAAGCCCAGCCGAAAGCGGAATAAAGATCCCCGGCTCCGTCAAGCCTGTCCGGATTCTTCATCTGGATCATCTTTGAGGCAACGGAAAACACCCTGTCATCGCTTAGTATTGTCTTATGCAGCGCCTCAACGAAATCAGCATCAGCCTTAGTATCGGAATTCAAAAGGAGCGTAAAAGGAGCGGAGGACATACGAAGCCCCTCGTTCACGGCTCTTGAAAAGCCGTAATTCTGGTCGAGCCTCTTAAGCCTCACCTCAGGATATTCCCTCTCCACAAGATCTGCCGAGCCATCCTTTGAGTCGTTATCGACCACTATGATCTCAAAATCCCTGAAGGTCTGTTCCTTTAGGGAAGCTATGCAGTCTCTTATGAAATCCGCCCCGTTATAGTTTGGTATTATTACGCTGACTTCTGCCATCCCGCCTGTTTCTTACTTCCTGATAAAAACTATCTGAGGATCCATAATGATCCTGTAGCCTCTGTCTCTTATCCTTCGGCTCATCCTGGAGGAATCACTGTGGATGCAGCCTTCCAGTTCATTTCTTAACATGACGCACCGGCTCGAGATTATGTCAACCTCCTGTCTTAACGTCGCCTGATTGAATTCTCCCGGCATCCTGTAGTTATTTCCCTGATACAGCGCCTCTATAACGCCGCCCGAGTCCCTCTTATAACCTCCGGAAAGTATCCTGCCCTTCCGGTCGATCACTCTTCCGCCTATGGCTCCCACATCCGGATTAGCCGCAAGATACGCGTTTAATCTTTCCTCCGCATCTGCGCTCTTAGGCGCTATTCCCTCACCCAGATGCATCTTCCCGACGATTTCTTCGTTTTTATTATATTCTACCCGGTAGAAGCCCCGATGCTCGGTCTCCTTCACCTCAAATTCCGGAACGGTTTTCTTAATGTGATCCTCTATGGCTCTTCTTCCTGCCTCATGGGCATAGTCCTTATTCCCCGGATCTCCCGCGGTTGAGCCTTCATGTATCCTCCAGTGATAGAGGATCCGGTCCACATGACCTATCCTCTCCCGCTCCAGCTTTTCGGCGCATCTTATGATAAGATCATGATCCTGGGCTCCGTCATATTCACTCCTGAAGCCTCCAACCTCATTTACCAGATCCTTTTTTACAGTAAGGAAATGGCAGACATAATTATTCGAAAGAAGGAGCTCCATGTCAAAATCCGGTTTTCTGAAAGGTCTTAAATACCTGTTCTTTGCGGTATCATACTTATCCTCATCGGTATAGATAAGATCTGCTCCGATATTTATCTCGGCAACTATCCTGTACAGCGCATCAGGCTCCAGAAAATCATCCTGATCGATAAACGCAAGGTATTCCCCCTTTGCCTCCGATATCGCTGCATTGGTATTTTCCGAGATCCCTCCACCGGTTCCTATTATAAGCTCATAGTTTCCATAGGTCTGAGCCTTTACGGATCTTAGCATCTCGCGGAAGTATTTTTCCACCGGTCTGTAGGCCGGCACTATAACGGAGATCAGGGGTTCATGCTCAAACCGCGTTTTTCTCTGCTTTTCAAGCTTCGCCTCATCCACCCCCCGGCTTTTCATCTCCTTGTCATAAGCCCTGTCGGCGGCATTATCCATAAGCCTCTGCCTGATGGCGTAGCCTGTGCTTATGAGTCCGTTGCGTTTTATATAGTCAGCCAACCTCTTCGTATTCATACTTTGTCCTGGGCACGTCCCTGTATTCGCCCCGGATCGACGTGGGCATATCCATGTAATCAAAAAGCAGCTTAAGCGTCTTAACCGACTGCGACGCCATCTTCACATTTGAGACCTGATCCGTCTCCTTCCAGGATACGGGATAGAATCTCATCGTCATATTGTAATAAGAAGTGGCGAGCAGCATAGTGCAGTTAAACATTAAGTTGTCCGGAAACTTCATATAAAATTTGTCCTTGAGCATCTTCACATCGTACATATTAAGTCCTGAGCCCAGGTCAAAGACTCTTGTCTTCATCCCGAGGGCATAGAGGAAATTATAAACGATATTGCCCGCGGTCCTGAAGAGCGAATATCCCTGAAGCCTTGACTGCAGCATGAACCTTGCTCCAAGCACGCAGTCATAGCCCTTGTAGATCTCCTTTTTCAGTACCGGAAGGAAGTCCTTTATATTGCCCTGATCGTCGCCGTGGAGCACTATCACATAATCAAAGCCCTCCTTCAGTGCGTAGTTAAAGGCCACCTTGTGGGAGCCTCCCAGGCCGTAATTGTCCTTATTCCTGAAAAGACGGATCGGCATGTAGGTATGGCTCTTCATAAATTCCTTAACAGCCTCCTCCGTGCCATCAGTGCTGCGGTTATTTACCACTATTATCTCACTGATGTAATCCATGATAGTGCTGTCGATTGAACCCAGCACTCTTACGATCTGCTTCTCACAGTTATATGCGGGAATAAACAACAGTATTCGCGGTGATTTCATTCTACGGCTCCCCCTTTGCTCAATAAGGATTTGATATTATCCGGTTCAGCTTCACAAAATCTCCCATGGACTTAAGCCCTATTCCCGTGATCTTCCGAAGATCGATGGAGTTGGTGCCGCCCTGTCTGGGCCTGAAAGTTATGGGAAGATACTGCATCCTGTAGCGGCGCTTTGTGAATATGACCGAGATCAGCACATTAGTGAGGAAATAATCCTTCGGTACATACTTTATCTCTTTTTCAAGAACCGAGGCTTTCATCAGTCTGAAAGGCGTATTTGCGTCCTTCACGTATACATGGAAAGTAAGGAAGATCAGAAGCCTTAAGACTCTTGAAGTCACAAGTCTTCCAAGGCCGTCTCCCCTCTCTCTCCTGTAGCCCACTATCATTTCGTACCTTTTCCTGTTATCCCAGAAAGCCGGAAATTCCGCCGGATCAGTCTGCCCGTCGGAGTCGGTCTGAAAGATGTAATCAGCCCCCTCGGATATGGCGTATTTGTATCCCGCAAGGATCGACGGTCCGTGTCCCGAGTTCTGCTTGTGCCTGACGTCCAGCAGCGGGAATTCCGCTTTAAGGCTCTCAAGCTTCGCTGCCGTCTCATCCTTGGACCCGTCATCTATGATAACAAGTCTTGAACCCTCCGCTCCCAGTAATACATTGGGATACCAGCTTCGCACGATACCCTCGATGTTTTCCTGCTCATTGTAGGCAGGGATCACTATAAAAAGCTTATCCATTCCGGCTCCTCCTAAATATTAACGCCAGTCTGTTAACTCTGTCGTACTTTATCGAAAGCGATCACTATAAATGCTATAACGCAGGCATAATACAGCGCGCCGCTCAAAGTAAGGCTTATAACATTCTCATGAAAGACTCTCAGCACGAAGAAAAATGCAAGAGTCGTTATAAAATATATGACCTCAGCCGTCTTCATCCTGCCGGTGGCAAAATATCCGAAGACTATGATCATGATGAAAAAGTCATAGGTTCTGTGATAGGTCATCACAAGGCTCAAAAGCGCCGCAAGGGATATAAAAAGCTCATCGTTTCCCTTCGGCATAAGGAACGCCATTCCAAGCAGGAAAAGCATCACTGTTGCCGTTACAAAAAGCCCGGCCGGACTCCCTTTAGTCAGAGCCCCTATGTCTATGCTTCCTTCACCGGCAAGCGCTGAAGCAACCTTCAGCGGTTTTATTATCATATCCGTGTAAGGCTTTTTTAATACAGCCGCTGCCACCCCCGTAAGCAATATATGTGGCACAAGGCTTATAAGGAATGCCTTCCACTTTCTCTTGTAGATAAAGTAAAGCGCTAACGGCGCAGTGACCGTATACTTCAGATACGAAAGGGAAAGCAGCAGTCCCGCCGCCACGTCCCCCGGGGTAATAAGAGCCGGTTTAGTTTCCTCCTGTTCTTCCTGTTTCCCGCCTTCGGCCACGAATACCGCTAACAGGAAGAAAGCCACGGCAAACAGGGTATGCTGCCCCACTCCCATCTGATTTCTCCAGGGGGTGCCTGCAAGCATAAGCATCATGAAGACCGGATACAGTCTTTCATCCACTTGAACCATAAAGGTCTTTTTTAAGAGCCATATGATGACTGCCGTGCAGATGATATTTGTCATCACCCACATTACCCTTGCCGCATTGTAGGGCATCAGCGTATAGGGTACCAGTATATACAGCAGCGACGGAAACTGGTTGGCTTCCATCCTCTGCGGCGTCCCCAGCCCGTCATAGTACTCGTAAAACCCCTTAAGACAGGGAACATCCGGCAGCGACGCCTCATCAAAGGAAAGGCTCATGTCATAAGGATCATATCCGCTCCTTAAAGCCGTCGCGGCATCATACTGGAAGTCCTGGCTCCATACAAGGCCGTTTGCGATCCCTTCATAAATCGACACGATCGCCATCAGCGCCATGAGGAGATAAAGCACTGTCCAGAACCGTTTGTCCGCTGTGGTCTTCTTTATAAAACCCTTCATCAGATCGCAGCCGGACCATCAGGCCATGGCCACTACCGCCTCCTTGAGAGCCTCCAGCTTTTTATCCGAGTCCTCAAGGCTCGTGCCCTTAACACCCATGTAGAACTTGATCTTAGGCTCGGTACCCGAAGGTCTCACACAGCACCATGAATCATTCTCCAGATCAAAGTAGAGCACGTTGGAATAAGGAAGCCCTGTTACCTCCGGGCCGTCATTATAATCAACAAATTCATTCACCTTGAGATCCCCGAAGTTCTTCGGAGGGTTGGTTCTTATCTTCTCCATTATGCCCTTGATCTGCTCGGCTCCGTCTATGCCCTTGAGCGTGATGGTATGGATGCCCTCTCTGTAGTAGCCGTATTTCTCGTAGATATTTATCATCTGATCCCAGAGGGTAAGGCCTTCTTTCTTGTAGTAAGCCGCAGCCTCCGCAAGGCACATGACGGCACATACCGCATCCTTATCCCTTGCATGAGTCCCTGCCAGACATCCATAGGACTCCTCAAGTCCGAATACATACTCATGACCGCCATCCTCTTCGAAATTCTTGATCTGGTCTCCGATGTATTTGAAGCCCGTCAGAACCTCGACGAGATCCAGTCCGTACGCTTCCGCGATGGCATCAGCGAGGTTTGTCGTAACGATAGTCTTCACAAGAACTCCATCAGAAGGAAGGAGTCCCATCCTCTGCGCCTCGCCTATCCGGTACTCGCCGATGAGCATCCCTGACATATTGCCGGTAAAAGGCATATACTCTCCGGTCTTCTTATCCTTTGCATAGATCCCCAGCCTGTCAGCATCAGGATCCGTAGCGAGCACTATGTCGGCATCCTTTTCCTTCGCAAGTTTAAGTGCCAGGGTAAAGGCTTTGGGATCCTCCGGATTCGGGTAATCAAGGGTTGTGAACTTAGGATCCGGAAGTTCCTGCTCGGGAACCACGAATACGTGCTTGAACCCCAGTTCCTTAAGTATCCTCCGCACCGGCACATTACCTGTCCCGTGAAATGGAGAATAAACGATCCTTATATCGTCCGCCATATCCTTTATGACATCAGGATGGATTATGAGATTTTTGAGCGCGGCGATATACTTATCGTCCATCTCGCTTCCGATCACATTGTAAAGTCCCTTTGCTTTGGCTTCCTCCATATCCATGGTCTTCGCTTCGGTGATCTTTACCTTGTTCACTTCTTCTATTATCTCTTCGTCTCTGGGCACGGAAACCTGGGCTCCATCCTCCCAATAGACCTTATATCCGTTATATTCAGGCGGATTATGGCTTGCGGTCACCACAACCCCTGCTATGCAGTGGAGTTCCCTTAATGCAAACGAAAGCTCCGGAGTAGGCCTCAGCGCATCAAAGACATAAGCCTTGATCCCGTTGGCAGCCATACATAAAGCTGTTACATCCGCAAACTCCGGTGACATGAACCTGCAGTCATAAGCAATGGCAACACCCTTGTCCTGACCGTTGTTCTTTATCACATAATTCGCAAGTCCCTGAGATGCCTTTCTCACCGTATATATGTTCATACGATTGGAGCCCGCTCCTATCACTCCCCGAAGTCCTCCGGTACCGAACTCCAGCTCCTTATAGAACCTGTCCTCTATCTCCTTCTCATCCTTCTCAATGCCGCGGAGCTCCTCCTTTGTCTTCTCGTCAAAGTAAGGATCCGTAAGCCATTCATTGTAACTCTCTTTGTAACCCATAACACATACCCTCCATATGCAAGAATATAATCTTCGTTATTGTAACACATTTTTATGCTATGTGGGTAAATTACTGCCAGCCCTTATCATTTCACAGAGTAAATGGGCTCGGGGACGCGGCGTGGTTCTCTGCGACGTACTTGCAGGCTTCGTTGTATCACTTGAAAGTGCTGCAAAAATCAGGGACGAGGGTGCATGGATGCACCCGGGAGGTCGTACTTGCAAAACATGCCCTTTGGCATGTTTTGAGCGCCGTTTACGAGCGCCATGCGCGAGTGGCGCCGAAGCATGGATGCGAATACGACCGGTCCCGTCCTCAGCCAATAATCTAAATGCACTTTCTTAGTGATACAGAAGCCTGCAAACTGCGAGCAGAGAACCACGCCGCGTTCCCGAGCCCCTCACAGCGTGAATTATTAGCACTCACCTCGAACGAGTGCTATTGACATTCGGGTTCTTTCGTATTAAACTTTGTGCTGTTATTTCAAAACAAAAATCAGTAAGGAGACAAGAATATGGCAGAAAAAAGAGGAACGCTCTCCATATCGAGCGAAAATATTTTTCCGATTATAAAGAAGTGGATGTACTCCGATCAGGATATCTTCATCCGTGAGCTTATCTCAAACGGCTGCGATGCCATCACCAAGCTTAAAAAGCTTGAAATGATGGGTGAATACTCGGCACCGGCATCTGAGACCGGCGGCAATGAAAGCAACATGCTCAAAGGACGCATCGACGTTGAGTGTGACAATAAAGGCAAAACCCTTACTTTCATAGATAACGGTATCGGAATGACGGCGGAGGAAGTTGATAAATATATCAACCAGATCGCTTTCTCCGGCGCGACGGATTTCATTGAAAAGTATAAGGATAAATCAGACTCCGATCAGATCATCGGTCATTTCGGACTGGGCTTTTATTCTGCATTCATGGTAGCTGACAAGGTAGAGATCGACTCCCTCTCCTATGCAAAGGACGCGACAGCAGTGCATTGGGAGTGCGAGGGAGCAGGCACCGATTATACCATGACCGAGGGCACTTACGGTAAGACGGGTACGAAGATAACACTGCATATCTCCGATGACTGCCTGAAATACTGTAATGAATATTCCGTAAGGGAAGTACTTGATAAATACTGCTCTTTCATGCCTCAGGAGATATATCTCACTACGGTTGACAAGCCGGCACCGGAGCCCAAAAAGGATAAGGATGGAAACGAGCTTCCCCCCGAGCCTCCGAAGCCCCTTAACGACACCATGCCGCTTTGGGCAAAGACTCCCAGCGACTGCACGGATGATGAGTACAAGGAATTCTACAGAAAGGTCTTCCATGATTACAGGGAGCCTCTTTTCTGGATCCACCTTAACATGGATTATCCCTTCAATCTCAAGGGCATACTTTATTTCCCGAAGATCAATATAGAGTATGAATCCGCTGAGGGTGTGATAAAGCTTTATAACAATCAGGTCTTCGTGGCGGACAATATAAAGGAAGTTATCCCCGAGTTTCTGATGCTCTTAAAGGGTGTCATCGACTGCCCCGATCTTCCGCTGAACGTTTCAAGGAGCGCCCTGCAAAATGACGGCTTTGTGACCAAGATATCGGACTATATCACAAAGAAGGTTGCCGAAAAGCTTTCCGGACTCTGCAAGACTGACCGTGAGAACTACGAGAAATACTGGGATGACATCTCTCCCTTCGTTAAATACGGCGTGCTGAAAAACGATAAGTTTGCCGACAAGATAAATGATTATATCCTGTTTAAGGATATCTATGAAAAATACACGACTCTTCCCGAGGCTCTGGACGTAAAGCCCATAGATACAGAGAATGAAGAGGCCGAGGGTAAGAACGAGGGAGCTTCGGAAGAAGAGAAGAAAGATGAGGCTCCGGATATAGTTGATGCCAACGGCAATCCAGTAACTTCACCTGAAGAGAATTCAAAAGAAGAAAAGGAAGAGCCCAAGGAGAAAAAGGTCTTCTATGTTACCGATGAAGTACAGCAGAGCCAGTATATCAATATGTTCAAGGCATCGAAGATGACAGCCCTGGTTCTCACCTACTCCATAGACCAGCCTTTCATCCAGAGGCTTGAAATGAAGAATCAGGGAATCAAATTCCTTCGTATCGACGCTGAAGTCGAAGACGTTATGAGAGGCCGGCTCTCAAAGAAGGAAAAGGAAGAATTTGAAGAGAAGTCAAAGGATATCGAAAAGAGTCTCAGAAAGACCCTGAAAAGATCAAAGCTTCTCGTCAAGCTGGATAAGCTTAAGAATAAAAAGGTTGCCTCCATGCTCACTCTTTCCGAAGAGAAACGCCGCATGGACGATATGATGAAGATGTACTCCATGGGATCACCGCTGCCGGAAACAAATGATGCTGACGGTGAGACCCTGATACTCAATGTGAATCATCCCCTGGTTGAGCGTATCCTTCAGGAGCCCGACAGCGATACCGCAAAGCTCATAGAACAGCAGCTTTATGATCTTGCCCTGCTCTCCAACAAGCAGCTCTCACCTGAGGAGATGACAAAGTTCATACAGAGGTCAAATGATATCCTTCTGAAATCCCTCTGAGGACCATCCGGCAGATCAGATAATATGATCAGAAAGCCCCGCATGCAAACTCTGCAGCGGGGCTTTTATTTGGTGTTATAGTAAGCGAAATAAATAATTTCGCTTACTATAAAGCCTCCGGCGGATGCGCCCGGATTTTGCAAGGAAATATGCCGCTTTCAGCGGCCAAAATCCGGCGCAGTAAACGACAAAACGAAAAGAGTTTTGTCGTTTA
>JAFPZU010000100.1 GCA_017417105.1 Lachnospiraceae bacterium
ACTCCTCGGCTAATAAGGAATTCAGCAACAAGCTGGAACCAAACGAACTACCACAAAGGGGACGGGCAACCGTCCCCTTTAGTTCGCTTTTCAGGAAAGAGCTCGTAATACACATATCGTCTGACAACAGATACCTCAGGGATACGGAAGATAGATGATATTCTGTATATGTGGTAAAATACCGTTATGTTTAAATCATTTCTTATTAAATACGGCGAGATAGGGGTTAAGGGGAAGAACAGGTATATCTTTGAAGATGCCCTTATCAAGCAGATAAAATATGCCCTGAAGAAGGTGGACGGGGAGTTTGCAGTTACCAAGGATAAAGGTGGACGTATCTTTACTGAGGTGAAGAGCGAGGATTATGACTATGATGCAGTGATTACGGCTTTGCAGCATGTGTTCGGCATCATAGCTTTCTGTCCTGTGATCCATGTGGAGGATATCTCTATTGATAATCTTCGAAGCGAGATAGTCCGGTATGTGGAGAAAACCTTTGAGGACAAGGAATTTACCTTTAAGATAAATACAAGAAGGGCTCATAAATCCTATCCCATGACCTCCATGGAGGTGGATGCTTCGCTGGGAGAGGCTGTCCTTGAGGCTTTCCCCGGAACCCGGGTGGATGTGCATCATCCTGAAGTGGATATCAGGGTGGAAATACGGGATATAGTTCATATTTATTCCAAAGAGATACCGGGAGCCGGCGGGATGCCCATAGGGACAAACGGGAAGACCATGCTGCTGCTCTCCGGAGGGATAGACTCACCGGTTGCGGGATATATGACGGCAAAGAGAGGCGTTGTCATAGATGCCGTGTATTTTCATGCTCCTCCCTATACATCGGATCGGGCGAAGCAGAAGGTCGTAGACCTTGCAAAGCTTATTTCGGATTATGCAGGACCTGTATATCTTCATATCATAAACTTCACGGATATCCAGCTTGCCATATATGAAAAATGCCCCCATGATGAACTGACGATCATAATGAGAAGATATATGATGCGAATAGCAGAGCATCTTGCAAAGGAGAATGAATGTCTGGGTCTAGTTACGGGGGAGTCCATAGGACAGGTTGCCTCGCAGACGCTGCAGTCTCTTTATGTGACGGATTCTGCAGTAAGTTCGATGCCTGTATACAGACCTCTTATCGGGATGGATAAGCAGGAGATAGTTGATCTTTCCGAAAAGATCGGGACTTACGAAACCTCCATCCTGCCTTACGAGGACTGCTGTACCATTTTTGTAGCGAAGCACCCCGTTACCAAGCCAAAGCTTGAGATTATAGAGCGTTCGGAGAAGAAGCTTGATGATGTGATAGAGGGTCTTCTGGAGGAGGCGTATGCTACAGACGAGCTCGTTATCGTCGGAAAAGACTGACAGGATACGCGTTTTTATCTTCTCAATGATACTTGGGAGCATATGCTTCCTTTTGATCTACGGGCCTTATGTACTGAATCCTTTCTATGATGACTGGATCTTCCTGTCGGATGAGCGGGATATGATCCAGCACTATCTGGGGTTTTGCATGTACAGGTCAAGTCCCTGGCAGTTTCCGCTGGGGCTTGTGACGACTGCATCCTATCCCCATGACATGTCGGTTATATATACCGATGCGATACCCTTATTTGCATTCATCTTCAAGCTGCTGGATCCCATTCTGCCGCAGATCTTTCAGTATCTCGGCATTTACGGCATGCTGTCCGCCTCCCTTACGGGAGGTTTTGGGGCACTTATTATCTATGAGCATACAGGGAAGACTTTGACTTCCGTTCTCTCATCCCCCTTTTATTCCTTAAGCTGGATATTGCTCTATAGGATGTTTTATCATACATCCCTCACATCCCACTGGCTCATTCTGCTGGCTATTTATCTGTGGATGAGGCTGGATCTTAACAGCAACCTCTTAAAAAACTGCCTGATCTACTCAGTATTTTCCTGCGTGGCGCTTCTCATACATCCCTATATATGGATAATGTGCGCAGGGATCGTTGCAATGGCGCTACTTGAATATCTTATTAAAACAAAGAAGTGGAGAAGGTTTGTATTATACGGAGCGGTTTTTTGCGGCACGGCCTTTTTCAGCCTGTATGTTTTCGGAGCATTTACCGGCGGTGTAGGAGCCAACCTTGGAGCGGGATCCTACGAGGCCAACCTGAACACCTTCTTTAATTCCATGGGATATGGGCTGCTGCCGGAGCTTCCGGTTGCCTTGCTGTAGTATGAGGGATTCGGATATCTGGGAGTCGGAGGGCTGATCCTGGTAATTGCTGCGACTGTCACGGCCTTTATAAAAAAAGCAAGGCCAGAGATGAACCTTCACAGATGGATGCTTGTCATTACGGCACTTTGCTTCGTGGCGATCAGCATCATACCGGAGATATCTTTTGGGGAACACATTCTTCTTAAGATAAACCTTGGCAGGGTTTTCGGAACCCTCGTGGG
>JAFPZU010000101.1 GCA_017417105.1 Lachnospiraceae bacterium
ACTACGACGAGAAGGACAAGACCCATACATGCAGGATAGAAAAGTTTATCAAATAACTATCTTTCTTCTTTCGCATTTCCAATCATGGAACCGTCCCCTGTTTGACATTAGTCAAGAAAGGTCATCCTTTAATACCCGATCATAACATTTTCGTGTGTTACATCGTATATATATGAAGTATACTATGTAATCTGAAATCTTTTTTGCAGGGAGGAATGATACAATGAAGCATTTGACTAAAACAATTCTTGCGGTGCAGGCTGCGGCACTTCTTATGACGGGATGTCAGGGGGCGGCGACAGCGGAGGGAACAGAGGATAAGACGCCTCAGGCAGTTCAGGAAGAGGCCTCTGTGGCCGGGGAAACTACCGAAGAAATGGGAGATACGGCTTCTGAAGCTCCTGAAGCGGAGAGCGTAACGGAGGCGGCAGCAGGCGCAGGAACTCAATATGATGATCCGAAGACTCTTCCCGCTTACGTCTATCAGGGAAGCGAGGAGTACATGGATGTTATCTGTGATTATCTTGTAAGTGATGAGCTGTCCCGTGTGACGGATTCGGCGGAGGTTTATATTCCCTTCGGGATGATCGTTGAGACTGATGACAAAAATCCTGACGATATCATAGCCTACGGATCTTTTAATATAGACGGCTATGATCTCTTGAACACAACTCTTTTTGTAACGACAGGATCAAGGAATTACGGAGCTATCCATCTGAAGAAGGGCGACGACGGCAAAGCTTTGGTTACAAGCACCGATCTTCCGGAGGTTGAGGAGGAATCAAAGGAGGTTTTTGCTGCAGTTGACGGCCTTTATGATAAGGTTATGAAAGAAGCGGACAGTAAGCTTTCGTCTCTTCAGGAGGAAGCGATAGCAGGGTATGTTAAAGCTAACGGGCTTAATATCACCCAGTGGCAGGGACACGGACAGGCTCCAAAGCCAGTGCAGGGAGCTGCCGAAACGCCGGAAGAAGCGCAGTTTTACAGATATGTAAGTCCTTTGGGCTATGAGATGACCTATGATCTGAGGGAGTTCACTCTTTCAAGTGACGATTCGGGAGATTTGTACGGCAAGGTAGAAGATAATGATGTATGGACCGGAACCCTCATGGCAGCAGGTAAGAGTGAGGGAGCGGACACGGACGCGGCCATAGCGAAAGCTCTTTCCTTTACGGAAGCGTCAGGTCTTAAAGGAAGTGATGCTGCTATCGGGTCAGGAATTGCCTGCAAAAGAGCGGAATATGACGAGAAACATGAGGACGGACGTATCTTCAGGTATGTCTGCTATGCTGTGCCTGCAGGAAACGATGTGATCACGGTGCTTATAGAAACTACGGTTGAAAAAGGGGTATCCGAGCTTTCAGTAGAAGAACTGGAGAAAGTATTTGAGAGCACGCTTTCGACTTTTAAGCTTTCATAAGAAACATACAGTGTATGCAGCAGGGGTAACATAAAAAGAACCGTCCCTTTGGAAATCGATCAGGGGAAGGTTCTGAAGATAATGGATGGATGACAGGACGGAAGGATGTTTAAGAAGAAAAAAGCAAGCGGACTCGTGTTTTATGAAAAAAAGAGGCTGGTTTCAACAAAAGAGATCTATTTTATATTATCCTGGGTGGCGATAGTTGCGGGAGCCATTTTGTTAGCCTATGTGGCGGTCTTTGCCTTCGGTATAAGGACAACGGTCATCGGGGATTCCATGGAGCCAGCCCTTTATAACGGGCAGGAGATCATGATAAACAGGCTGGTCTATAATATCTTTGAACCCAAAGTCGGGGATATCGTTGTTTTCAAGCCTAACGGAAATGAAAATGCCCATACCTATGTGAAGAGAGTGGTCGCCATTCCGGGGGATACCGTAAGGATAACCGACGGCGTGATGTATGTGAACAATGAGGTTATCGACTATTTCGATGATATTATCCTTGATGCAGGGGTTGCGGGAGCCGAGACCACCATAGGGGAGGATGAATATTTCGTTGTGGGAGACAACGTGAATTCTTCGGATGATTCCAGAAATGCCAATATAGGAAACGTTAAGATTGATACCATAATAGGCAAGGCCTGGTTCCATATGGCAGGCAGAACCGAGGGCGCGGGGAGGATACACTGATGGCATATAACACCTCAATAATGCACCAAACCGCCTTATAAACGGGAGACAGGTATTTCGAAGGGATACACCTGGAGCAGCGAATGTGGGCTCTGTTTCCATGTGCCGCATGTCCTTCCAGGCCATGGGAAAACCGCAGTATGCATTCGGAATTACTCTTGTGCGGCAGTTGATTCTGTATATTCCGTTTCTGCTCGTTCTGGATCGGCAATTCGCCTTCTACGGCATGATCTGGGCTCAGCCGATTACGGAATTCGTTATGATGATCGCATCTGTTGCCCTCCTGATAAAAATCATTGGATGGGAGAGCAGAAATGGACGTGATAAGACAAATCTGGCGATGGGAACTACGGGATTATAGATAACATCGCCTTTTTTCCTGTATCACGCCCATAAGCATAGAAAGATTTGTCAGGTGATAAATCATTGCCATAAAAGAGAGTTCATCGTATAAATATAATGAAGAGACAATCTGTAAAGGATGGGGGTGTTTATATGAAACTGACAGGAAAGCTTAAGGAACAGGTCGGAAAGGCGGCAACGAAGGAAGAGGCAATGGAGATCATAAAGGATGCCGGAATGATCTTAAATGATGAGGAGCTGGATCAGGCCTCGGGCGGCTTCGATAACATTATTGAAGATGACACGCCTATAAAACGTGAGAGTTTATACTGATTGTTATAGTGATGGAAACGAAAAGAGTTTTGGCGTTAACCTTATAAGTTACAATTCGGCGCATTGACAGTGTGCTGAATTGTAACTTTTTAAGTTGCACCTTTTTCTCTGGCGCTATATCATTTTTACGGTATAATGAATCCGGTCAGAAGAGGACCGGGACTTTTACCGAAATGTAGTTTCTCAGAAATGCAAGGAGTTAAAAAAATGATTAAAAGCTATGAATATGGTTTAAGCAGGATCATAATGTTTTTTGCTATTGTCTTTATGCTTACAGGCTGCGGGGCGGCACAGGGGACTCAGGAGATACAGCAGGAGACGCAGCAGGAAACGCAGGAGACCCAACAGGCGGTGCAGGCAACACAGGCGACAGAGAGCAGCGGACCTTGGCGATACCGAGTCCCAGCTTAAGGCAGGTTATATGTATGAGAACGGCGTAGGAGTCGGACAGGATTATGAAAAGGCTGCAGAGTATTACAGAAAAAGCGCTGAACAGGGGTTTGACCGATAAGCTGTGTGAGCTGGGGCAGGAAGCTTTAGGAAAAGAGGATAACGAAACTGCATATTGCTGTTTCCTGTGCGCTTCTGCTTTGGGGAGTGAAAAAGGACGTAATGAGCTGGGAAATATAGATTTGAAATAGCTGCCTGTATCAGTCAGGGGACGGTCAATCACAGAACCGTCCCCTGATTGATTCCTGATTATTCTCCGGGATATACGATCCCGAACTGCTTTCGGATCTGATCCATCTGGCACATGATCTGTATGGTCTGGGAATGAGGCATCTCCGGACATTCAATCTTTCCTTCTTCGATTGCTTTCTTGCAGGCTAAGACCTCGTATTCGTAGCCGGTTATCTGAGCGGGCACATCAATGCAGACCCTGAGTTCCGGTCCGTTCCTGTCGGGAGAATAAACCCTTATCTGCTCGGGGTTGTTTATGTTCTGTACTTCTATATATCCCTCGGTGCCGCATATGAGCCCCATCCTGTTGGTGAGGGTATACATGGTAGTGAAAAGGCTTGCCATGCGGTCATCCTGGTATTCAAGCATCACAGTGTCCTGACCGTCCACGCCTGTATCAGTCATTACGCAGGAGGCGGATATACGCCTTATGTCGTCTCCCCAGACCATGCTTGCAAAGTTAAGGGTATAGACCGTAAGGTCGAGAAGACAGCCACCTGCAAGCTCCGGCTTCACCATTCGCTCGTTCATATCTATCTTATAGCCGAGGTTGGCAGATATGGTTCTTACCCGTCCGATATCACCGCGTTCAACTATCTCGGTTATGAGCTTTCTTGAGGGCATATACCTCGTCCATATGGCTTCGGCAAGCAGCAGCCCTGTCTTTTCGGATAACTCGATCATCTCTCTGGTCTGCTTTTCGTTTACAGCAAAAGCCTTCTCGCACAGGACGTGCTTTCCGGCTTTCAGGGCTTCTATCGTCCACATGTGGTGATGAGAATGAGGAACCGCGATATACACAAGATCGATAACCGGGTCAGAGAGCATTTCCTCATATGAGCCGTAAGCTTTCTGAAATCCGTGTTTCTCGGCAAAAGCCCTTGCCTTCGCTATATCTCTGGAGCCTATTGCATAGCTTTCCACATCCTGAAGCGGCGCTATGGTCTTAGCCATAATCTCCGCTATGCCGCCTGCTCCCAGTATTGCCATATTCATATTGCAAACCTCCTTAATTAGTTAATTAGTGAAAGGGACTTCGAAACAATATCATCAGAGTAACCTATATTCGCCATTATTTCAATCAGGTTCTTGCAAGAATAGTGATATTGGTTACTGTTCAGCGCCGAGCCACGCGCTTGCCGCGGGGCTGCGGCCCAATACACTTGGCTAGCCGGCACGCCGCCC
>JAFPZU010000102.1 GCA_017417105.1 Lachnospiraceae bacterium
AATCCATTCGTTCTCGTCGTCGGCACTCAGAATACAGTCATGAACGACGCATGGCGGCGTGAGGCCGAATATTTCGCACGCGAATGGAAGACTCGCTATCATTCTTTTCCGCGCATCGTCGATGTCCCGAGGTCTGGGACGTGCTCGAGAAGGTGATCCATGAGCACCCCGTTATGCTGAACCGCGCTCCTACGCTTCACAGACTTGGAATCCAGTCCTTTGAGCCGGTGCTTGTAGAGGGTAAGGCTATAAAGCTCCACCCCCTTGCATGTACTCCTTTCAATGCTGATTTTGACGGAGACCAGATGGCAGTGCACCTTCCTCTTTCGGTTGAGGCACAGGCCGAGAGCCGTTTCCTTATGCTTATGCCCAATAACCTGCTGAAGCCTGCCGACGGAGGTCCCGTTAACGTGCCTACACAGGATATGGTGCTTGGCTGTTATTACCTCACCCAGGAAAGGGAAGGAGAGCTTGGAGAAGGCAAGGTCTTCAAAAACGTTAATGAAGCGATACTTGCTCATGAGAACGGTATCATTACCCTTCATTCAAAGATCAAGGTCTGGATGGAGCGCAAGATCGGAGATGAAACTCATACCGGACTCATCGAGTCAACCCTTGGAAGACTTCTCTTTAACGAGATAGTTCCCCAGGATCTCGGATTTGTTGACAGATCAGTAGAAGGCAACGAGCTGTCTCTTGAGATAGATTTCCTTGTTGGAAAGAAGCAGCTCAAGCAGATAATAACCAAGGTAATAAATACCCATGGCGCAATAAAGACGGCGGAGGTTTTGGATCACATTAAGGATATGGGATACCATTATTCCACCATAGCGGCAATGAGTGTTTCCATATCTGATATGACCGTGCCGTCTCAGAAGCAGGAACTTCTTGAAAAGGCACAGGAGCAGGTTGACAAGATCACCAGGAACTATAAGAGAGGTCTTATTACCGATACCGAGAGATATAATGAAGTAATCCAGACCTGGGAGGAAACCGACAGGAATATTACAAAGGAGCTGCTTGCTGGACTTGATAAATACAATAACATCTACATGATGGCAAACTCCGGAGCCCGTGGTTCCGATCAGCAGATCAAGCAGCTTGCCGGAATGAGAGGTCTGCAGGCAGATACGACCGGACATACCATTGAGCTCCCCATAAAGAGTAATTTCCGTGAAGGACTTAACGTTCTGGAGTACTTCATGTCAGCGCACGGAGCGAGAAAAGGACTTTCGGATACGGCTCTTCGTACCGCTGACTCGGGTTACCTTACGAGAAGACTTGTGGATGTATCTCAGGAGCTTACCATAAGGGAGCCTGACTGCGCAGAGGGCAGGGAGGAGCTTCCGGGAATGGTCGTGAAGGCTTTCTATAACGGAAAGAGCGAGGTTGAGAATCTGCAGGATCGTATCACAGGAAGATTCTCCTGCGAGGATATATATGACAACAAGGGTAATCTTATAGTAGCAGCCAATCACATGATCACTCCGAGAAGAGCGGAGCAGATCGTAAAGGCAGGCGTTAAGGACGGAAATCAGATTGAAGAAGTTAAGATAAGAACAGTTCTTACCTGCCGCTGCAAAAACGGTATCTGTGCGAAGTGCTACGGCGCGAACATGGCTACAGGTGAGGCTGTCCAGGTAGGTGAAGCTATAGGTATCATCGCTGCCCAGTCCATAGGAGAGCCCGGTACACAGCTTACAATGAGAACCTTCCATACAGGAGGCGTTGCAGGATCTGATATTACACAGGGTCTTCCCAGAGTAGAGGAGCTTTTCGAAGCAAGAAAGCCCAAGGGACTTGCGATAATCTCCGAGATCGAGGGAGATGTCTCCATAAGGGAGAAGAAGAAGGAATCCGGCATTTCTTCTGCAAACGATGACACCGAGGATGATGTTATCAGCAAGGATGATATAGTTAAGAAGGAAGTAATAGTAACCGATACGGAGTCGGGAGAGGCCAGAAGCTATCTTATTCCTTTCGGTTCAAGATTAAGGGTTGCCGAAGGACAGCATATAGAGGCAGGTGAAGAGATAACCGAAGGATCGGTAGATCCTCATGATCTTTTAAGGATCAAGGGCTTAAGGGCTGTTCAGGATTATCTGCTTCGCGAGGTTCAGAGAGTTTACAGACTTCAGGGCGTTGAGATCAATGATAAGCATATCGAGGTCATTGTTCACCAGATGCTCAAGAAGGTCAGGATCACCGAGGCAAATGACGCACTGGAAGTGCTTCCGGGTGAGCTCATGAACGTCCTTGAGTTTGACGATATGAATGAAAAGCTTGTATCTGAGGGCAAGACTCCCGCAGAGGGCACCCAGGAGATGCTTGGTATCACTAAGGCATCACTTGCGACGGATTCATTCATGTCAGCAGCTTCTTTCCAGGAGACCACAAGGGTTCTTACGGATGCCGCGATCAAGGGTAAGATCGACAAGCTTATAGGAATGAAGGAAAACGTCATCATAGGTAAGCTTATTCCTGCGGGAACCGGAATGAAGAGATACCGCACCATAGATCTTAATACCGACGGACCTACGATAGGCGATGAGATCGACTTCGACGGAGAGATCGAGGTGGGTGACGGAGAACAGCCGGGGGAAGCAGAGGCAGAGACCACTGAAGAAACTGCAGCAGAGGACGAGGTTTTAGTTACGGAATAAAGAATTTATTCTTGACATCGATTCATTATCAGTCTTATAATATCGGAGCGTGTCGCAAAGGCACGCTCTGATTTTGTTCTGTTTTGAATGGCAGAAACTATACTTAAAAAGAAAAGAGGTGAAACTTAATGCCAACATTCAACCAGTTAGTAAGGAAGGGCAGGCAGACTTCAGCGAAGAAGTCTACGGCACCGGCGCTCCAGAGAGGGTTTAATTCCCTTCAGAAAAAGGCCACAGCTACAAAGTCCCCTCAGAAGAGAGGCGTGTGCACAGCTGTAAAAACTGCTACACCTAAGAAACCTAACTCAGCTCTCAGAAAGATTGCCCGTGTGCGTCTTTCAAACGGAATCGAAGTTACAAGCTATATTCCCGGAGAAGGTCACAATCTCCAGGAGCACAGCGTGGTAATGATCAGGGGAGGCAGGGTCAAGGATCTTCCCGGTACAAGATACCACATTATCCGTGGTACGCTTGATACGGCAGGAGTTGCAAACCGTATGCAGGCTCGCTCCAAGTATGGTGCAAAGAGACCAAAGGATAAGAAGTAAGATAAACAAAAAGGTTGTGTTGGATTAAGTTTCAGCACGAACACAAGAAAGTTTATTGTGAGTACCTGTGGGTAAATCCCACGTAAGGAGGGAAGAAACGTGCCACGTAAAGGACATATTGTAAAAAGAGACGTTCTGGCAGACCCCAAGTACAACGATAAGGTTGTGACAAAGCTCATCAATTCCATCATGCTTGACGGAAAGAAGGGCGTTGCGCAGAAGATCGTGTACAATGCGTTTGACAGAGTCGAAGAAAAAACAGGAAAGCCTGCCCTGGAGGTTTTTGAGCAGGCAATGCAGAATGTTATGCCTCAGCTTGAGGTCAAGGCAAGACGTGTCGGCGGTGCCACATATCAGGTACCTATCGAGGTTCGTCCCGACAGACGTCAGGCTTTAGGTCTCCGCTGGCTTACCATGTTCTCGAGGTCGAGATCCGAAAAGACCATGGAGGAAAGGCTTGCAAACGAGATCATGGATGCAGCAAACAACACAGGAGCTTCAGTGAAGAGGAAGGAAGACATGCACAAGATGGCAGATGCGAACAAGGCTTTCTCTCACTATCGTTTCTGATCACCGTGATCTTATAGGAGGAAAAGTTCTTGGGTAACGCAAAAGATAGAGAATATCCCCTGGAGAGAACCAGAAATATAGGTATCATGGCGCATATTGATGCCGGAAAGACTACTTTGACCGAGCGTATCCTGTTCTACACAGGCGTTAATTATAAGATCGGAGAGACTCATGACGGTACCGCGACCATGGACTGGATGGCACAGGAGCAGGAGAGAGGTATAACCATTACCTCCGCAGCAACCACTTGCCACTGGACTCTTGAGGAGAACGCAAAACCGAAGCCGGGCGCTTTGGAGCACAGAGTCAATATAATAGATACTCCCGGACACGTAGACTTTACTGTCGAGGTTGAGAGATCACTCCGTGTTCTTGACGGCGCAGTAGGTGTCTTCTCTGCAAAAGAGGGTGTTGAGCCCCAGTCGGAGAACGTATGGCGCCAGGCTGACGGATTCCATGTACCGAGACTTGCGTTCATTAATAAGATGGACACGATAGGAGCAGACTATTACAATGCCTGCCAGACTATCCACGACCGTCTCGGAAAAAACACAATACTTATGAATATCCCGATAGGCAAGGAAGAGACCTTTGCCGGGATAATCGACCTTCTGGAGATGAAAGCTTATTACTATGATGATAAGCAGGGAACAGAGGTTGATATCAAGGATATACCTGACGATATGAAGGACGAGGCAGAGGAGAAGCATCAGGAAACCCTGGAAGCTATCTGCGAGCTTGATGAAGATCTGATGGAGATGTACCTTGAAGACAAGGTTCCCGAAATTGACCAGCTTAAGGCCGCTCTTAGAAAAGCTACCATTGCGGGCGATGCAATCCCCTGTTTTGCAGGAAGCGCGTATCGTAATAAGGGCGTGCAGAAGCTCCTTGACGGTGTTATCGAGTATCTGCCGGCTCCTACCGATGTTCCGGATGCAGAAGGAACTGATCTTGAAGGAAACGAGCTTACTGTTCCTTCAAGCGATGACGCTCCGTTCGCAGGTCTTGCATTCAAGATCATGACGGATCCTTTCGTCGGAAAGCTTGCATATTTCAGAGTGTACTCCGGTACGCTTAAGTCCGGCTCCTATGTCCTTAATTCCACTAAGAATAAGAAGGAACGTGTAGGCCGTATATTGCAGATGCACGCAAACAAGAGGACAGAGCTTGACGAAGTTTTTGCAGGTGATATAGCTGCAGCAGTCGGATTCAAGTTTACTGCTACGGGAGATACGATTTGCGACGACCAGCATCCCGTGATACTGGAGTCCATGGAATTCCCCGATCCCGTTATCGAGCTTGCCATCGAGCCCAAAACAAAGGCCGGTCAGGACAAGCTGGGACAGTCTCTTGCAAAGCTTGCTGAGGAGGATCCTACCTTCAAGGCTCATACTAATGAAGAGACAGGCCAGACGATCATAGCAGGTATGGGTGAGCTTCACCTTGAGATCATCGTTGACAGACTCTTAAGAGAATTCAACGTTGAAGCAAATGTCGGAGCGCCTCAGGTTGCTTATAAAGAAGCGATCACGAAGCCTGTTGATATCGAAGCCAAGTATATCAAGCAGTCCGGAGGACGCGGACAGTACGGACACTGTAAAGTCAAGTTCGAGCCCATGGATGCGAACAGCGAAGAGACCTTCAAGTTCGAGTCACAGGTTGTCGGTGGAGCTATCCCCAAGGAATATATCCCTGCTATCGGCGAGGGTATAGAGGAAGCCATGAAGACCGGTATCCTGGGCGGATTCCCTGTAACAGGAATACATGCGGTGGTCTATGACGGATCATACCATGAAGTCGACTCTTCAGAGATGGCTTTCCACATTTCAGGTTCCATGGCTATGAAGGACGCCATGCAGAAGGGTTCGGCAGTACTGCTTGAGCCTATCATGAAGGTGGACGTCACCATGCCTGAGGATTATATGGGTGATGTCATCGGTGACCTGAACTCAAGACGCGGACGCGTTGAGGGCATGGAGGACATCGGAGGAGGCAAGATGGTAAAAGCCCTTGTTCCCCTTGCAGAGATGTTCGGATATGCTACAGACCTTCGTTCCAGGACACAGGGCCGCGGTAACTACTCGATGTTCTTTGATCACTACGAGCAGGTTCCGAAGAATGTGGCGGACAAGGTGCTGTCCAAATAATAATAACTTGAAATTATGCCCCTTTTGAAATATAATATGTATTCAATGCGGGTAAGTGAATACGTCAAGAAGAGACGTACATTATAAGGAGGAAATCTAAAATGGCAAAAGCTAAATTTGAACGTACCAAACCCCATGTAAACATCGGTACAATCGGACACGTTGACCACGGTAAGACCACACTTACCGCAGCTATCACAAAGACACTCTCAGAGAGAGTTGCAGGTAACGCAGCGGTAGATTTTGAGAATATCGACAAGGCACCCGAGGAGAGAGAGCGTGGAATCACGATCTCAACAGCTCACGTTGAGTACGAGACAGAGGCTCGTCACTATGCACACGT
>JAFPZU010000103.1 GCA_017417105.1 Lachnospiraceae bacterium
AAGCGAAATAAATAATTTCGCTTACTATAAAGCCTCCGGCGGATGCGCCCGGATTTTGCAAGGAAATATGCCGCTTTCAGCGGCCAAAATCCGGCGCAGTAAACGACAAAACGAAAAGAGTTTTGTCGTTTACTATATTTAAGAGTTTTGGAAAAATGTATTGAGGTTTATTTATGAAGGATATATTGCTGCACACGCCGGAGGGCGTCAGAGATTTATACGGAAGTGATTATGAAAGGAAGCTGGCGCTTGAGCTGCAGTTTCTTGAGATATTGCATAAGAACGGGTATATGGAGATAGATACGCCGAGTTTCGAGTTTTTTGACGTATATTCCGGAGAGATAGGAACTACACCGGCCAACGAGCTTTATAAATTCTTTGACAAGGATAACAATACCCTTGTCTTAAGACCCGACTTCACGCCGGGGGTTGCAAGAGCCGCCGCAAAGTACTTTATCGGCGAAAAAACCCATGTCAGGCTTTCTTATTCCGGAAATGTCTTTTCAAACTCCAGATCACTTTCCGGCAAGCTTAAGGAAAATACTGAAATCGGAGCAGAGTATATGGGAGACGGCTCTGTAGGAGCCGACGGAGAGATGATAGCCATGGCAGTGGAGCTTTTAAGGACTGCAGGGCTTAAGGACTTTCAGATCTGTATAGGCCATGCCGGATACTTCAAGGGGCTTTGCGAAGAGGCTGAGATCGACGGTGAGCTGGAAATGGCTGTCAGGGACGAGATAAACAATAAGAACCAGTTCACGGCTGAGGCCTGCCTTAAGGATCTTGAACTTCTGCCGTCACAGGTGGACAAGATCTTACGATGCGTGGAGCTTTTCGGAGATGTATCAATTCTGGACAAAGCGCTTGTCGGGATATCGAATGAAAGATCGAAGGCTTCGATAGAACGTCTTAAATCCGTCTATGAAGAGGCGGAAAGCCGGGGGATACAGAAATACCTTACCTTTGATCTTTCAATGCTCTCAAAATACAACTATTACACAGGCATTATCTTCAGAGCCTATACTTCATCTTTGGGAGAGGCAATATTAAAGGGCGGAAGATATGATAATCTGCTTTCAAAGTTCGGGCATGATGCTCCGGCTTTGGGCTTTACCTTGTCTCTTGATGATCTTATCCATGCGATATCCAATGAGGAAAAGGGAAAAGGAGCGGATGATAACGGGTATTTAACCATTGCGCTTACAAAGGGCAGACTTGCTGACAAGACCATGGAGCTTATGGAAAAAGCCGGTATATCTGCCGAAGAGATAATGGACAAGGATTCAAGAAAGCTTATATTCACCGACGAAAAAAACAAGCTTAAGTTCTTCCTGGCAAAAGGTCCCGATGTTCCGACCTATGTGGAATACGGAGCGGCGGATATAGGAGTTGTGGGAGAGGATACGATACTTGAGGAAAACAGGAAGATCTACGAGGTTCTGGATCTTGGTTTCGGTAAATGCAGGATGTGCATAGCAGGTCCCGGGAGTGCAAGAGAGCTTTTGCAGCACCGGGAGATGATAAAGGTAGCCACGAAATATCCCATGATAACAAAGGATTATTTCCAGAATGTAAAGCATCAGACCGTTGATATAATTAAGCTTAACGGCTCCATAGAGCTTGCTCCCATAGTGGGACTTTCCGATGTTATCTGCGATATAGTTGAGACCGGAAGCACATTGAAGGAAAACGGGCTTGTGGTTTTGGAGGAGGTTGTGCCTCTTTCTGCAAGAGTCGTTGTAAACACCGTATCCATGAGGCTTCACGCTGAGAGGATAACCAAACTTATAAAGAGCTTTAAGGAGATTATTTCAGAGTGAGAACGGTAAGATTAGATAAGGAAACAAAGAAGGATATCCTGGCTACCCTTTTAAGACGGAGTACCAATGATTATAAAGACATTGAAGAAAGAGTAGCCTCCATAATTAAAAATGTTATGGAAAACGGAGACAAGGCGATCTTTGATTATGCCCTGCAGTTTGATAAGTGTCATTTGGATAAGGATAATTTTGCGGTAACCGAAGATGAGATAGAAGAGGGCGCTAAGAAAATAGATCCAAAGCTTTACGGGGTCATGGAAAAGGCTTTTAATAATATTAAGGACTACCACGAAAAGCAGGTAAGACAGAGCTTTTTCACAACACGTGAAGACGGATCCATACTGGGACAGAGGATAACTCCCATATCAAGAGCAGGGGTATATGTCCCGGGTGGAAAAGCTGCCTATCCCTCGACCCTTCTTATGAATATAGTTCCGGCTTTATGCGCCGGCGTGCCGGAGATTATCATCTGTACTCCCGCAGGAGAAGACGGAAAGGTAACCCCGGTGGTTCTTGCTGCCGCAAAGATCACGGGAATAAAAAAGATCTTCAAGACCGGGGGAGCCCAGGCAATAGCCGCCATGGCCTACGGTACGGAGTCGGTTCCCAAATCCTACAAGATCGTAGGTCCCGGAAATATCTATGTGGCGCTTGCAAAAAAAGCGGTATACGGCCATGTATCGATTGATTCCGTGGCAGGACCCTCCGAGGTCATGGTTCTTGCGGATGAAAGCGCAAATCCCCGATATGTAGCCGCAGATCTTCTAAGCCAGGCAGAGCATGATGAGATGGCATCAGCCATCCTTGTTACACCCTCAAAAGAGCTGGCGGATAAGGTATCAGAGGAAATAGAGGGGTTCCTTAAGACTCTTTCAAGGAGGGAGATAATAGAAAAATCCCTTGAAAACTACGGATATATTCTTGTTGCCGACAATATGGAGGATGCGATAGATGCCGTTAATGACATAGCTTCCGAGCATCTTGAGATCGTAACCGGGAATCCTTATGAGACCATGACAAAAATAAAGAATGCGGGCGCGATCTTTCTGGGAGAGTACTCTTCAGAGCCTTTGGGCGATTATTTTGCGGGGCCGAACCATGTGCTTCCGACTAACGGTACTGCAAAATTCTTTTCACCGCTTTCCGTTGATGATTTCATTAAGAAATCATCAGTGATACACTATTCGAAGGAGGCTCTTTCAAAAGTCCATGAAGACATAGAGCTTTTTGCAAAAGCCGAGGGTCTTACGGCACACGCAAATTCAATAGCAGTGAGGTTTGAAAATGAATAAGAGACTTGCAAAGATCGACAGAAAGACAAAGGAAACGGATATTACCTGTGAGCTTCTGCTTGACGGAACGGGTAAATCCGAAATCACTACCGGAGTCGGATTTTTTGATCATATGCTGCAGGGTTTTGCAAAGCATGGTTTTTTTGATCTGACCTTGTCCTGCATAGGAGATGTAAACGTTGATACACACCATACCATAGAGGATTGCGGCATAGTTTTAGGAGAAGCAATAGCCCAGGCTGTGGGGGACAAGCAGGGAATATGCCGCTACGGACATTTTCTCCTTCCCATGGATGAAGCACTTATTGCCTGCGCGGTTGATCTTTGCGGAAGGCCTTATCTTAACTATGATCTTGTAATGCCTCAGGAAAAATGCGGAGACATGGAAATGTGTATGGTGAGGGAGTTTTTCTATGCAGTTTCCTATTCCGCGGGAATGAACCTGCACTTAAAGCAGCTTAACGGTCTTAATTCCCACCATATCGCCGAGGCTTCCTTCAAGGCTTTTGCCAAGGCGCTTGATATGGCTGTGGGATTTGATCCGAGAATAGAGGATGTACTTTCTACCAAGGGGGCTTTGTGATGGAATACAGACAGATAATACCATGCATCTACCTTAATAACGGTCTTGCGGTAAAGAGCCTGCACGACAGGGAGAAAGTATCGGAGGATCCGGTAGGGCTTGCCTCTGATTTTGAAAATTACGGAGCAGACTCCATAATTATCTTTGATTTTTCCGTAAATGATGCGGGACATGAAAAGAATCTGGAGATAATAAAAGCAATAAGCCACACCGTTGACATACCGTTAATAGGCGCAGGAAACGTTAAACGGGCGGAGGATATCAAAAAGCTTCTTTATGCCGGCTGCAGCGCCGCGGCACTTAACTTCTCAAAAAAGGAGAACATTGAGCTTGCAAAGGAAGTTTCAAAGCGTTTCGGCAGGGAAAAGATAGCGGCCTCCGTCGCGGATACGTCTGAACTTGATGCCGGAGTCAGCGAGATAAAGAACTACATAGGGTTTGTTCTTTTAATAAACGAAGAACATCTTGCGGAAGTCGATAACTGGTTCAAAGCCAATTGTTCTGATAATCAGAACCCCATGAACGTCGATCTTATCCCGCTTCTTGAAAAGGAGACGCTGCATGAGGCTGCGGCGGTACTAAGAACCTACAACATAGCAGGTATCGCAGGCGGCGTGCTTGACAGGTCCTGTACGGAGTTCATGGATTTCAAGAGACAGTGCAAGGGACTTGGAATCCCTGTGAATACTTATGACAGCAAGATAAGCTGGGATGAGCTTGTAAAAAACAGTGATGATATGGTACCGGTTGTGGTTCAGGATTACAAGACCGGAGAAGTATTGATGCTTGCCTATATGAATGCCGAAGCCTTTGAAAAGACTCTTTCAACCGGTAAGATGACCTATTGGTCAAGGAGCAGGAACGAGCTTTGGGTAAAGGGAGATACTTCGGGTCATTATCAGTTTGTAAAAAGTCTTACTGCCGACTGTGACAAGGATACGATCCTGGCAAAGGTACTGCAGATCGGAGCCGCCTGCCACACAGGGGCAAGATCCTGTTTCTTCAATGAGATGATAAGACGCGAATATAACGAATCAAATCCCCTTAAGGTATTTGAAAGAGAATACGCCACCATAGTGGACAGAAGGGATCATCCAAAGGAAGGCTCCTATACAAACTACCTCTTTGACAAGGGGATAGACAAGATCTTAAAAAAAGTGGGAGAGGAGTGTACGGAGATAATAGTTGCCGCAAAGAACCCCGATCCCGAAGAGCTCAAATACGAGCTTGCGGACTGGCTCTATCACGCCATGGTGCTTATGGTTGAAAAAGGCGTGACCTGGGAAGATGTCACCAAGGAGATAGTTAACAGATAGTGATAAATGAAAACGGTCTTGCTTTAAGCGACGAGATCCTCCTTGGCATAGAGCATCCGGAGCGGTATATCGGGGGGGAGATAAACTCGGTAAAAAAGAATAAAGAGGACATCAGTATAAGATTTGCGATGTGCTTTCCCGATGTATACGAGATAGGCATGTCGCATCTTGGCATACAGATATTGTATGAGATGTTCAACAGGAGAGAAGATGTCTGGTGCGAAAGGGTTTATTCCCCATGGCTTGATCTCGATAAGATAATGAGGGAAAAGAAGATTCCTCTTTTTGCGCTTGAGTCACAGGAACCGGTCATAAATTTTGATTTTCTTGGCATAACCCTGCAGTATGAGATGTGTTATACCAATGTGCTGCAGGTGCTTGAGCTTTCCGGAATACCTCTTCTTGCCTGCGACAGAAATGAAGATCATCCAATCGTTATAGGCGGGGGTCCCTGTGCCTATAATCCCGAGCCCATAGCTCCTTTCTTTGATATGTTCTATATAGGCGAGGGTGAGACGGAATATGATAAGCTTCTTGATCTTTACGGTAAAATGAAAAAAGCCGGGGCATCAAGAGAAGAGTTTCTCGAAAAAGCCGCACATATAAGAGGGATGTATGTTCCTGCTTTTTATGAGCCTCAGTACAATGAAGACGGAACCTTCAGGTCATACAGGATCACAAAGGAGGGAATTCCCGGAAAAGTTAAAAAAGCCGTATGTCTTGATATGGATAGTGCCCCTTATCCCGTAAAGCGGGTGATCCCATTTATCAAGGTTACCCAGGACCGTTCGGTTCTTGAGATACAAAGAGGATGCATAAGAGGCTGCAGATTCTGCCAGGCGGGAATGATCTACAGACCCGTGAGAGAGAAGAGTCTTGAAACCTTAAAGAAGCACGCGGAAGCCATGATAGAGGCAACAGGGGATGATGAGATATCCTTAAGCTCCCTTTCAACCTCTGATTACAGAAAGATCGCAGAGCTTGTTAAGTGGCTGGTTAATACCTACAAGGAAAAGTTCATAAACATCTCCCTGCCGTCTCTTAGGATCGACCATGTTTTTCTTGACATGATGGAGACGATCCAGGATTCGAAAAAAGGCTCTTTAACCTTTGCTCCCGAAGCCGGAAGCCAGAGGATGCGGGATGTCATCAATAAAGGGATATCAAGGGAAGATATCATGCAGGGCTCAGCTATCTGCTTTGAAGCAGGCTACAGTAAGGTAAAGCTTTACTTCATGCTGGGACTTCCGGGAGAAACCGACGAAGATGTCCTGGCTATCGCGGAGCTTGCAAATGATGTGGCCATGAACTATTTTGATACGGTTCCCAAGGAAGAACGCCACGGGATCAGGGTGATAGTCACAAGCTCGGCTTCCTTTTTTGTTCCAAAGCCTTTCACTCCTTTTCAGTGGAGCATGATGGATAAGCCGGAGGAGTTTGTACGAAAGGCTTATCTTGTCAACGAAGCCATGGAGCATGCCCTGAATCACAAAAGCCTTAAATTCCAGTATCACGAATCGGAGCTTTCAATGCTTGAGGGTGTATTTGCAAGAGGGGACCGGAAAGTTTACAATACGATACTGACAGCTTACAAAAAGGGCTGTATCTATGATTCCTGGACTGACAGCTTTGATCCTGAAAAGTGGATGGAAGCCATAGAAGAAACAGGGCTTGATACCGACTTTTACTTAAG
>JAFPZU010000104.1 GCA_017417105.1 Lachnospiraceae bacterium
AATTATCTGTCACATTCACTTGTCTGATTGTCCATATACTGCTTCAGCCTCAATCGTCAATGCCCGCATTGACTCATTCGGCTTCATTGTATATGAACAATCATCCTTCGCGAATGTACCAGTAATTTAATTTACAATGTAGTAGTTTATTCTATCCGCTAAAGAACACAAGAAGAACCGTCCCCCTGTAATAAGGACACGTTTTTTCTTCCTGACAGCAGAATCAAGAAGCCTCGAGATAACACTGATATTGTCCTGAAAACCCATGCCGCCGTTTACGCCAAAGCCTGCGCCGGCTACGGAAACACTGAATCCCTTATCAAGAAACTTCGGTATCTTTCCGCATGAATCATAGAGTCGGTGAGCGAGAACATCCAGCAGATTTCCTGTTGAATTAAGATCCGCAACTATCCAGTCTTTCCCTGATCCCAGTTCCTGACTGATCGTCGTCATCAGCACTGTCTTCCCGGTTCCCCGCACACCTTCTATCATGTATATCTGATTCACGGGGTGTCCGGAAGAGAACGCATCAAGGATCATATCGGTACTCTCGTATCTTGTGATATACCGTTCCGGATGTCTCCCGAATGTCATCGTAAAAGGGTTATAATCCATAATTCACCATAATCGACATTTTCTGCCATAATTTGCCATAATTTACCATATTTTAACATAATTCGCCATAATCAACAAAATTTCTTTTTTAATATCAGATAATTTCCCACTTCTCCCTCCCGGAAGACTGTCCGAAAACGCTTTGTCCAAGATGTGCGTCACCGGTTTGTGGGGGAATCGACTGGATATGGGGAGCGTAGCGGGCTACGTGACCCAAATCCATGTCGATTTCACCCGCAAAGTGGGGGCGTGCAGATTGGGCAAATTGGTTTTCGGACAGTCTGCCTCTATATCATACCGTTCAGCGCCGGGCCACGCACATCCTGTTTGTGGTATAATCGTTGTTATCATCAAAGAGAAGTCCTGATCGGATACCGGCAGGTTTAGGGGAGGTGGCCATATGAAGAAAAGAATCATATCCGTATTGTTTATGACTGCCATGGTCTTTATTCTCACATCCTGTGGCGGTCTGACCGGTACGAAATCTACCGGACAGGCTAAGGCTGATCACTCTAAAGAGGGGGATGTAATAAACTTTCTCGTTTATCAGGACACCATGAAAAATGTCCTGAACGCCTATTATCCTGAAGTCAAAGCCACATCCGAAGACGGGGAATACACCTACCTTAAGGACGGAACCACTATACACTGGATCGTAAATGAGGCAGAAGCCTTCCAGTACAAGCTAGACGATTACATAAAGGTTCAGTACAGTGTTCCCGCAGATCAGAGGATAGATATCGTCGATCTTGAGGGTGACTACATGAAGAAATATCTGGAGATGGGGATCTGCGTCCCGCTTTCCGATATAGGTATCACCCCTGAGGATATGAAGGATCAGTATCAGTATACAAAGGATGCCATCACAAGAGACGGAGAGATCTGCGGAACCTCCATGGAGGTAGCTCCGGGACTTTTTGCCTACAGAAGATCCATAGCAAAAGACGTTCTCGGAACGGACGATCCGGATGAAGTGCAAAAAGCCCTTGCAGACTGGGACAGCTTTGACGAGGTTGCGGAGAAAGCCCGGCAGAAAGGTTATTACATGCTCTCCGGCTTTGCCGATGCCTATCGCGTTTTTGCCAACAATACTTCAGCTCCCTGGGTTTCTGATGATAAGACCGTGAAGGTGGATCCTGCCATAATGGAATGGGTTGAAATGACGAAAAGATATACGGATATGGGCTACAACAACAGAAGCGTAAACGTATTTACCGAAGAATGGATGAACGATCAGAAGCCTGATGCAAAGGTCTTCGGCTTCTTTTATTCCACCTGGGGAGTAAATTTCACCCTTGTTTCAAACGCCGGAGAGGAAGGCTATGGTGACTGGGCGGTCTGCAAGGGACCCATGCCCTTCTACTGGGGAGCTTCCTGGCTTACGGCGATGGACAAAACCGATAATCCGGAGCATATCCGGGATATCATGAAGGCCCTGACCTGCAACAGGGAAGTGATGAAGAATATCTCTCTTGGAATAAACACTTTCGTTAATAACTCCGAAGTCATGACGGAAATCGCCTCGGATCCTGACTGCGGCTCGGATTTTCTGAAAGGTCAGAACCATCTTGCACTCTTCAACGAAGTTGCGCCCACATTAAAGCTTGATAATCTGTGTGCATACGATCAGGGCTGCACGCTGGATATGATATATACTTTCACTGATTACTATCTTGGGAATATACCCCTTGATACCGCAAAGAAACGCTTTGAGATAGCAATAAAGGACCGGTATCCGAATATCACCTCCGTTGTGTGGCCATGATAAGGACTCCGTCGGGTATCGTCAAGCGCAAAATTGCAGCACCTGCCCTGCTATTCAAGCAGGCTTAAGCCGATATCCGAAGGTCTTCCCGAAACCTGATCGAAAAGCCAGTCTGCCATGGTTCTGTCTTCGGATTTTTTTACTGCAAAGGAAAGCTCTTTAAGAGCTGTGTGTGCCGTACCGCCTTTACCGATAACAGCCGGTACCATTGGCCAGTCAAAGATATAGAAATGGAAGTCCTTGGTAATATCAAGGAGCTGCCCCGTCATTACCTTAAGCTGTTCGAAAAAGGCCTGCTGCACATCCTTGTCGGTCATGTATTCCTTATTCACGATATCGTTATAATAAGCGCTTAAAAGATAGTCCCTTGTGCTGCTGGCGTAAAGATACTTAAACCGGCTGCCGTAGCTTTCATAAAGCTTCTCATACCAGTCAACGGTTATATTGTCAGACTTTATCCCCTCCCATATGCTCTTATCCGCCCTCCAGATATCCTTCGCCGTCTTTTTCCATCTGTCATAAAGAAGCAGGGCGCTGTCTGAAAAAAGGGTGATATCACGGCAATCGGGATAATAATCCTCCGCTATCTCTCCCGCAAGCGCCGGCACCGCAAAGGCTCCCGCGGAATTTCCCGCTATTAAAAGCCTCTCAGGATCAGGGAATAAACGCTTTGCCACCTTCATGGCTTCACGGAAGTTGTTATGACCGTTGAAGTACAGAACCTCCTCTTCTCCCTCCTCGGAGGTATAGGGAAACTCACTGTTTCCCACGTGAAAGTCCCCCGTGGCGTAAGTTACCACAAGGAAGTTCCAGTCCGAAAAAGGATTAGCCTCATTCTTCGTATCGGTGATCCCGATATTAATGTTCATTATCTGTGTGAAAGGTCTTAGATTATTCCAGTAAAAATTCGGCTGCCAGGACGCAACCTTTCCGCCGGTTACGGGCCTTGCCGCTGTGTACTCATTCCAGGCAACGCCTCCTCCGGACAGGATGATGCAAAGATCCTGCCTCTTTCCTTTGCTGATATAAGTGTAATATTCGCTCCCGTCTCCGGATCTCCCCTCAGGAAGCGGCACCTTGTACCAGACCATCTCCTCCGGGGCGCCGGAGAGCACGGGAGCTTCATAGCCTTTATTCTGTATCCTGTTTCCAATGGAGTTTTCCACAAAATCCCCGACCTTCGAGGCAAAGACAAGGCCATGATTAAAATTGAGACGCCGCAGAGCGTCCTTTATCATACCGAGAACCTCCGGTCAAGAGCAGTTTTAAGCTCCCTTGATCTGAATACAAAAACCGCTGCCATAAGGATCAGATAGATCGCTATGCTTATAAGTGCCGGAAGTATCAGCGGATTTATCTCCATCCTTATGGGGATCAGCTGCAAAAGCGCCACTACCGTATTGTACGCAAGGTATTGGATGTATTCGTTGTATCTTAACCCTGTTACCGTGGCTATCGCTATTGTCACTATCAAAAGACCTAAAAGGATCGCTGGTATCACCCAGGCGAAGGACCAGCCGTGGAGGTTTGTCATGTAATCAACGAAGATATTGACTCCTATCGCAACATAGGCTTCAACTGTTATGAGCTTTATGATATTGCCCCTTACATACATGGCTCCCAGCACATCGATCCAGCCCATCACGATCCCAAGCATCACAAGCCCCACCCAGGGAGCCCCGTCAGTCATCTTATAGACGACTCCGAAGCAGATCTCAAGGGTAAGGAATAAAAACGTCACTATCTTGATGAAGGTAACGGAGCTTATCTTCCTTTCGATAACCGGAAAGGCCTCCTTATCCGCCATTTCCGACACGGGTTTATCCTTAGGCACCTCCGCCGTCTTTCCCCTGCACAAAGGACAGCAGATCTTCTGCCCTCTTATTACTATGTCGCACTTCGGACAGTATATCATTTCCTGCCCCCCTTCTTTTTCTTTCTTTCCTTCCGTTCAGGCCTGATGTCCGCTTTTTTGGACTCAGGCTCGTCAAAATCGTTACTTGCAAGCTCCACCTCTACCCCAAGACTTACAAGCCTTCTTAAAAAATAGAGCATCACGTCATGGGTCGCATAGGGCGAAACTTCTCCGAATACCATCCTGTCCCCGAAGGAGCTTATGCACACCTGCTGCGAGGGAGCCGCCATGAAGGCTGAGAACCTGTCCACATAGGGCGCAACCTCAGGAGACAGCTCTATCCTGCCAAGATTTGAAAGCGTGGTGGTAACCCCTTTCTTTGCCCTTCTGTTGAAGTAATCAATGACCACATCCTTGACCCACACGGGAACCATCTTTACCGCGATGTTATGCTCCCAGGAGGCGAAGGTATTCATGGTCTGTTCTATGGACTCCTCCTTTAACTGCTCCTCATACTCCTGCTTTACCACATTTATTACCGAGCCTATGGTGCCGTCATACCGGGACGGATAATAAACAATGTTTATTACCCCGAAGAAATTCCTGGCTGTCTCCGAACTGAAGAACTGCCTTAAATTAACCGGCACGGAAACCACTATGGGTTTCTTCTTGTCCATAACGCTCATTGCATCGATTATAGCCTGGATGTATAAGGACGTGGTATATATGCCGACCGTGGAGCCGTTCTCCTTTGCAAGAGCCACTATCTTCTTTGCGGATACCGTCCCTTCTATAAGGTGGGGCATCAGGTTTTCATCCATCTCCCCTCTTATCTGGTAGGCTTTTCCAACTGAAATATTCTTAAGCTGCTTAAGCTGGCTTCCCAGCTTTTTCTTTTCATAGTACTGATCGAAGGCGTCATCCCCTTTTTGCGTAACCGAAGATGTCTCTCCCTCATACTTTCCGCTTTCAAGCCCGTGAACCAGCTCAAGGTATCTGGTCACAAGCTTCCTTAAGAAGATAAAGCCTCCCGTTCCGTCCGCCAGGGCATGAAAGACCTCAAGATTTATCCTGCAGTTAAAATAGCTTATCCTGTACAGAAGGTTTACCCTTCCCGGGTAGTAAATAGGATAGCAGGCAGGCAGGTGATCCTCTTCCACCTTAAGGCTTTGCTCGCTTTCTTCAAGGTAATACCAGAAAAAACCTTTTTTCAAAACGCATTTGAACAAGGGAAATTCATCTATAAGCTCATCATGAGCCTGCTGCAGGATATCGCCCTTTACCTCTTCTTTAAGCTCGCAGCAGATCCTGAAGACTCTCGTATCCGCTCCTCTGGCAGAGGAAGGGATAATCTTTGCCGCATTGTCAAGCTTATACCATCTGTAGCTTTTTCTTTCTTTATCCTGCATTGATCATATCGCTCCGTAATAGGCATCAAAAACATACTTGGCGGCAGGCACCGCCGTCTCAGAGCCCGAACCGCCGTTTTCCGCGATCACAGTGACTACTATAGCAGGGTCATCGGGATTTGAAAACCCTGTAAACCACGAGTGGCTCTCCCCCTTGACCTTTGAAAACTCAGCAGAACCGGTCTTTCCCGCAACCTTGTAAGGGAGATTATTAAGCTTCTTTCCGGTTCCCGTTATACATACCTGCTCCATGTAACGCTTCATCTCCCCTGCCTCGGATGCGGTCATGACCTGCCTGTATTTCTCCGGTTTATATTCTTTTAATAAAACCCCCTGATAGTTTGTCTTTTTCACTATCTCCTGCGCTCTCATCATGACTCCGTCGTTTGCTATCGCCTGGGTAATAAGCGCCAGATGCAGCGGCGTTATAAGGGTCTTCCCCTGTCCTATGGAAGACTGCATAACGGTTTTTGTATCGGAAATGGAGCTTAAGGAAAACCTTGATCTGCTGTAACTAAGATCCGTGGGCAAAACCCTGTTAAAAAGCAGTCTCTCCGCCGTATCGGAAAGCTTTGGTATATCAAGTGATAAGCCTATATTCGTAAAAGAAGTGTTGCAGCTGTCCGCAAAGGAATTTATAAGATCTTCATGACCGTGAACGCTTCCGTGGTAGCATTCAATCGTTGAATCTTCAACACTTATCCTGCCGGTACAGTCGTAGGAATAGTTCTCGTAATCAATTGGATGCTCCCTCATATATTCATGCAAGGTCACTATCTTGAAGGTGGAGCCCGGAGGATAGAGTCCCTGGGTTGCCCGGTTTATAAGGGGAGAATTCTCTTCATCCTCTGAAATTGAAGCCCAGTTTTCGGATACGGTATTCGGATCGAAATCGGGTTTACTGACCATGGCATAGATAAAACCTGTTTTTGCATCCATAACAATGATCGCGCCTTTATTATCTCCAAGCGCCCTGTAGCAGGCCTCCTGAAGATCAGGGCGCAGGGAGGTATATATGCTGTCTCCCGTATTCCTGATCCCTGCCATCTCCTTTTGGAGCTTTTCGGATACCGGGGCATTTGAAGTAAGAAGATCCACATCCGCTGCGTTTTCAACACCGGAGGATCCCATGACGGAATATCCCACAACGTGGGCAAACATTTCCTTATAGGGATAATTCCTGACTTCCACCCCTTCACTGTTTAATGCTTCCTGTGCCAGTACGGATCCGTCCGAAGCATAGATCGTCCCGCGTATTACCTGTTTTTCAAGATCCTTTTTCCTTGTATTATGGGTGTCGTTTATTACCTCCTTAGTGCTAAACTGGACGGAATAAACGAAGTATCCCGACATCGCGATAAAGATCGTAAGAAAGATGTATACTATTACCCAAAGCTCAGTCTTTCTCAATAGTACTCCTCATTCCGGTCGTCATCATGATATGGATCGTCTGTTTCATACGGGTCATCCGTATCGTAGCGGTAATCCCCATCATACCGGTCATCCGTGTCGTAGCGGTCACCCCCATCATATGGATCTCCCATCTCATGGGAAAGTACATAAAGTCCCTGGATTATCGAAAAACAGATAAGGGTTACCAGAACACTGCTGCCTCCGTAGCTTACAAGGGGAAGCGTGATACCCGTCAGCGGTATGAATTTAGTGACTCCTCCTATCGTAAGTATCACCTGAAAACCGTAGTTTACCGCAAGCCCCACTGCCATAAGCCTTAAGTAGATGCTTGATATCGACATGGAGATATTCATAAACATAAGGAAATTGGAAAGACTAATGAATATCACGCAAAGAGCTACAAGCCCCCCCATCTCCTCGGCTATGGCGGCAAAGATGAAGTCCTTTGATACTTCAGGTATGCTCTTCGGTGAGCCTCCCATAAGCCCCAGACCGAACCAGGAGCCTGTCCCTATGGCAAATAAGGACTGGGCTACCTGATAGCCTGCTCCCTCTATATCCGAAAAAGGATCAATAAAGGCTCTGACCCTGTTTCTTACATGAGCAAAAAGCCTGTAGCCTAAAACCGACGCCCCCGCCATTCCTGCAGCGCCTCCGATAAGAACCAACGGCGCCTTGGTTGCAGTATAGAGCATGAACATATAGATAACGGAAAACATAAGCGCGCTCCCAAGATCCTTGCAAAGAGCCAGTATGCCGACATAGGAGATTGCTATAACCGCGCTTGATATAAGCTGCTGAATGTCTACCCTGCCCGTGTTCTTATTCCTGTGTTCTTCGTCGGTAAGCATCCCTGCGATAAAAAAGATGAAGAGGAGCCTTACAAACTCCGAGGGCAGGAAGGAAAAGCCTCCTATGCCAAGGGATATCTTCGATCCGTTTGTAACGGTGCCTCTTGTCAGCATGGCAAGCAGCACCACAAGACCCGCGATTCCGGCAGCCCAGTAATAATAGCGGATCCCGTCTATCCTTTTTATCAGAAAGGGGATCAGAAGCGCCGCTGCCACCCCGAAGGATGCAATAACAAACTGCTTCATGGCTCTTGTATAGGAAAGCCTTGCAAGGATCACAAAGCTTATGGCAAGAAGCATGCAGATATTATTTGTGATAAGCCTGGAGGCCGTAGGATAAAGAGTCCTGAAAAGCACTATCATGGCAAAAAGCAGAAGCTCCTCAAGAAAGCAGAGTATCAGCATACTCTGATCCGAGGTTTTAACGTACAGCACATAAAAACCCAGAAGATGGGTCAGGACCATCAGCACGTTCTGAAAGACGTAAAAAACCCTCCTCTCCCTGTCGTTTCCGTAGGAAAAGACCGCAAAGCAGTGGAATGTATAGAATATTGCAAATATGGCTATCAGATATTTGGAGATTCCTGCCAAATCCTTACTCCGTCTTCTTTAAAAAATGTCCTTTGGTATAGCCCTTAAAAGGAGGTTCCGCTCCTTTGCCCGCGCCGTCAGATGAAGCGAAAAGCTCCGTAAAAAACCTTGCGATGCTTCTCGTCTGCTCTCCGTTTTCCGTCGTAAAATAAAGTCTTAGGGCTGCAGGCGAAAGCCTTGATATCCTCTCTTTTTCCGTATGAAGTGAAAGTGGTACGGAATTAAATATCACGTTATAACAAAAGGCGCAAAAATGAAGAACCGGAAAGGAAGCCCCCATACGGTCGGTTATGACACTCTCCCCTATGATGTCCTTATCTTTCGCTTTTTTCCCGGTGCCTTTTTCTGAAAGCTCTTTCAGGCATTCCCCATCATGACTGTTTTTGTATACGCATCCTGCGCTTATCATCATGGGGATCCTGCCGTATATCATAAGCTCACTTTCATTAATTCCCCGGCTTTTAAGCTCGCTAAAATCAAGCTCTAATGGAGCCGTATCGGAGTTAACCCCTGCTTCTTTAAGGAACCTCCTCGATGCCCCGTTGAAGGTATAGAGGGTATGATCTGCCTTTATCCTGCCCTTATAACCCCTCTCTTTTAAGAATCCCAGTTCATCATAGTTCCTTATGATAAGCTCGTCTCTTTCAAGAAATCTCTCACATAAAGCTGCGTCCTTATTCCTAAGGACATAGGGCATGATATCTTCCGGGCTATAGATCTTTCCTATACCCGTAAGATCCTTTAAGCTTTCCGCCTGTTCTATTTTTTCACATACTGCGTTTATTACCATAAAGAAGCTTATCTCTCAGTTTTGAAAGCGCCTTACGCCTTAAGGAATTGATATCGGAGACCCTCACAAAGGATCTCCCGTCCGTATTTATCCTTATATTTTCAAAATAAAAGTCTGTATCTCCGGTCTTTTTCAGCTGTTTAATAAGGTCCTCTTCTTTTAGAGGACGGTTTTCGGCGCTTTCGGCTCTCACTCCGGATACATCCACGGCTGATCCTGCATCGTTTGAGCAGGATAATATTAGTCTGATATCTTCTCCCGCGCGCACCTTGAAGTCCGCCGATACTCCTATCCTCGGTTTCTCAAAATCCGCCTTTTCCGTATCCTCCCTGATATAGGCTCCCTTTTCAAAGGTCACAAGCTCCGGGCCGTTATGCCTCTCATAATATCCCCTTGATATGCCTCCCCTGGAATAAAGCCCTATAAGCTTCTTCCTGTCTTCCTCCGATGCCTTATAGGGTCTTTCAGGATCCTTTATTATCCGGTCGACAGCCTTCCTGTATATGCTTGTGACGCCGTATACATACTCTTTGCTTTTCATCCTGCCTTCTATCTTGAAGGAGCTGATACCTGAAGCAATAAGACCGTCAAGGATATCTATGGTGCAAAGATCCTTCATGGAAAGGATGTAGGAATCTTTAACTCCCGTGCCTTTTACGCTGTAGGGCTGTCTGCAGGGGCCTGCGCATCTTCCCCTGTTGCCGCTTCTGCCTCCAAGCATTGAGGACATAAGGCACATGCCGGAGTAACTGTAGCACATGGCACCGTGAATAAAGCACTCAAGCTCTGCCCCGGTAGACTCTTTTATGTCTTTTATCTCCTTAAGAGAAAGCTCCCTTGCAGGCACCACCCTTTTGACTCCCATATCCTGCAAAAGCCTTACCCCGTAAGAAGACGATACCGACATCTGGGTTGATGCATGGATCTCCATATCGGGGAAGCTCTCTTTAAGAAGGTGTATGACTCCCGTATCCTGGACTATGATCCCGTCAAGACCTTCAAGATAAAAGGGCTTAACAAAGTCATGGATGCCTTCGAATTCTTCAGGTTTTATAAGGGTATTTAAGGTAAGATAAAGCTTTTTCCCGAAAAGATGCATATAGCCAATGGCGTATATCAGCTCTTCCGGGGTGAAATTTGCGGCATAAGCTCTCGCCCCGTATTTATTGCATCCTGCATAGACCGCATCGCACCCGGCGGCAACTGCCGCATACAGACAGTTAATATCTCCTGCCGGTGACAAAAGTTCCGGGCTGCCGTTTGACGCGGCAGCCCGTATATTCAGTGACTTATCTTTTAACATTTCCTCTTGGAGGCTGTCCCCTTAAAGCCTGAGCTGAATGTGAAAGCTCCGTCTCAAGCTGGACTATCCTTTTTTCCTTCTGGTTTATCTCTTCACGCATCTCCCTCATCGTAGCCTCCAAAGCTTCGTTTTTGCTCATTTCGGTCACGAGGTTATGCTTTACGTCGTAGAGATCCTTGTCTCTTCTTTCAAGATCTTCATTTAGCTGATCAACCTGCTGCCTTGTCTTAAAGCATTCGTCAGCTATATTTAATAGAACCAGCACATGCTGGGTATCCGCAGGCAGCCTCCTGTAGCTGTCGATCTTTTTATATTCCTCAAGCCTGCTGTTTACGTACGAGGCAACACGCTGCATGTAATCATTGCTCTCCGTGCTCGTAAGCGTATAGCTTTTTCCGGCTATCGTAACTGTGGTCTCGCTTTTGTCCGTGCCCCTTAACATATCTTAAACTCCCTGAAATAAAGTAGAAAACACTTAACCATTATAGTGATATTCGATGATAATGGCAAGCGCATAATATAGTGTGTTGGCTAAGCCAGGACAGATACTCTGTGGCAAGAAATTACTCTGGCTGTGTTTTAGCTGTCATTAATGGCTTTACCGTGACGGTTTTTGTTACGGTTAAGTTGTTATCAAGGAGGAGGGTCATATCAACCGGATATTTCACGTTCTTTTTAAGTGTCTCATCATCCCCTGCCCTTAATATGATAACTCCTGTGGGTGCGCTGACTTTAGTCCCGTCAGGAAGTCTGCTGCCGTACTTTATTAGCTCTGCCTTAAAGCTTTCGCTGTATTCTCCTGAAAGGGTTACCTGTTTAAGGCTTTCCGCTCCAAGGTCAGCGATCTTTGGGGTGTATACGATATATGAGCCTTCCCTGTCCGAAAGGTTCACGCTTCCTTTTGATGAAAATGCAAGGACTGATGAGGGATTTCTGTCAATTATATCTACTGTTATCCTGACGGGTTTTAACTCTTCCGTCTCCCCGTCCTCACCGTATGTCATACCGCTGATATCAAAGCGGTACTTCCCGGCTCTTATATCCCCTCTCTTCTCACTGTCAAGCCCCAGCTTTAACGTATCAAAGGAATATTCTGCCACAAGATATCCCTCTTCAATAAGTCTTGAAGCCTGATCGTTAATTCCCGTTATGCCCGTTATCTGAACGGTTCCGGCACTTCCTTTTATGAAAGCTTTCACCTCTCTTACACCGTTTTCACTGATATTTAATGCAGAGTTCAGCTTCACATTGGAAGAAGACAGCTTCATTACAGGCTTCTTTGCACTTGAGACCTTTACGGTGATATTAACATCCTTGCTCCAGTTTTCAGATGAAAGGACGAGTTTTTTATTCCCCGGTCTGAAGCCTTCCGAAACGGTAAGATCAATACAGGAGGAGTCCTCTCCGGCCTTAGCCTCCATAAGGGGATCCGTTGACCTTACGGCTACATCTTCGGGTAAGAGACTTCCCGTTAAGGTGGATCTTGCACTCGTCCCCTGTCCGTATAATACAGCCTCCTCCGCTTTGATCTGCGGCTTTGAATTTGTCATTTCAACATTAAGGGTACAGGGGATCGGATAGTATCCTTTAAGCCTTACTTCAAGTATCATCTTCTTCAGTATGCTTCCCGCGTTTTCTGAAGAAAGGTTTTTGACTCCCGTTATGAGC